>NZ_JBIRZM010000003.1:369216-569668 GCF_044390825.1 Streptomyces sp. NPDC018833
ACAACCCCCGCCGGCGCGGGCCGCCCAGCACCCCCCCGCCAGCCGGCGCGCCGGCCGGGGGGGGGCCCCCCCCCGCGCCCCCCCCGGCGGCCGGTACGGGGGGCGGGCCGGCCGGGGCCGCGGGTAACGCCGCAGCCCCGCCCGGCCCGGCACAGGCCCCCGGAGCGGGACAGGCCACGCCCTCCGACGGCGCAGCGGGCGACGGCGGCCCGGGAGGCACTCCCGGCACCCCGGGAGGAGGGGAGGGCGGCGGCACGCAGGGGGAGCCGCCGCGCTCCGGGCCCGGAGCCGAGTCCTTCGAGGCCACCGGCCAGGTGGGACAGGGCTCCCTGCGCCACGACCGGGTCCGCAACGCCTTCGCCAACGTCGAGGGCGACGTCGTCGGCGGCGACAAGTACGTCCTGCTCCTGGGCGGGGCCCAGCGGCGCCTGCGGATCATCTCCCCGCTCATGGACGAGCGCGTGCGCTTCGCCTACCAGGAGCCGCCCGGCCTGTCCGGCGCCAGGGAGGCCCTCGCCGGCCGGCATCTGCTGATCCTGCGCGGCGCCCCCGGGTACGGGAAGACCGCCATGGCCGTCCGCCTGCTCCAGGGCATGGGAGCCACCACCAAGTACCACCTGGACAGCGATGTCGACTTCGCCTCCCTCGCCGACCTACTGGAGCGCGACGGCGGCTCCGTCGAGCGCGGCGCGGCCTTCCTGCTGGACCAGCCGTCCTCGATCGCCGGGCTGCGCGGCGAGGTGTACGGGAAGGTGCAGGGCGCACTCGCCCTCGCGGGCGCATGGCTGGTGATCACCGTCTCCAGCACCGAGGTCGCGGACAGCGAACTGCTCACCGCGGTCGTCGACGTCACCGAGGCACCCGATCAGCGCGGCATCGTCTCCTCACATCTGCGCTGGCGTCACGGCGACGCGGTCGGCGACCGGCTCCTCGGCCACGAGGACATCGACAAGCTGCTGGACGAGCTGCTCGACGGCGACCCCGCCTGCAAGCAGGCGGCCGACCTGGCGGAGGCGATCAGCCAGGAGTGGGAGTCCGGCCGGCTGGATCCCGAGCGCATCAAGGAGCGCCGTGCCCGCCAGGCGGACGAGGACTTCGACATCTGGGTCGAGAGCCTGCAGGAACCCGCCGTACGCAGTCTCGCGATCGCTCTCGCCGTGCTCAACGGCCTCCCGCAGGAGTACACGGCCACTGCCGCCCGAGCGCTGCGCGAGCGTCTGGAGGACGACCGCCCGCATGTGCTGATGGCCGGGCCGGACGGCCGGCTGCCCCGGATCAGGGACCCCTTCGCGGCCCCTCGCCGTACACAGCTGACACGGCTGCGCGCCCGGGACACCCACAAGGAGGACGGCGAGCCGGGCCGGGCGCTCGAGTACAAGGACCCTTCCTATCCGCGGCGGGTCATCCGGCACGCGTGGACCCAGTACGAGATCCAGAGCGAGTTGCTCGACTGGCTGTCCGCTCTGGTCGTGCACCCGGCCGAAGAGGTCCGGGTGTACGCGGCGGCCGCGCTCGGGGTGATCGCGGCGGAATCCTTCACCTACCTGTGCGACCGGGTCTTCCACCCGTGGGCGCAGAGCGAGGACCCGCGGCGGCGCGACGCCGTCGCCTACGCCCTGCACGTCGCCTCGCGCGACCCCTGGATCCGGGAGCGGGCGGACGCGCTGGTCGAAGGATGGTTCGCCGACCGCAGTCGGCCCTTCGCACAGGCCACGGCAGCGCGCACGCACGGCATGGGCGAGGATCCCGAGCGGGCCGTGGCGGCGCTGGCCCGTCTCGCCGTCGTCGACCGGGCGACGGTGGCTGTGGCGGTCGGCCGCAGTCTGGCCGATCTCCTCGCCCAGAACGCCGGCTCGGCGGGACTGGTGCTCCGCACCCTCCACGAGAGGTCCGCGGACCACCGCATGCGGCCGACGGCGTTGCTCTCCTTCCTGATCGTCGCGGCCCAGGTGGTGGTGGGTCAGGACGAGCACGGGGCCGGCGGCGGGGACGAGCAGTGGCCCGCCCTGCTTCATTTCGCGCACCACCGTGAGGAGTTGCGCGCACCGTTCATCGCGCTGTGGCGCGAGTCGCTCAACCAGGCCCACTTCGGCGACGAGGCCCAGCAGGTGCTGCGGAACTGGGCGGCACTCGCCGAGCGCGATCCCGCACTGCGGGAGATGTTCCGGCTGATGGTGGGGGCGGTCGCGTACGGGGACCCGAGGACCGGCCGGATCCTGCGGCGGTGCGCGGCCGACTGGGTCGACCCGGAGGAACTGGCGCCGATTCCCCTGACCGCGGCGGTCGTCCACGCACAGCTCGATCTGGAAGGGGTGTGACATGACAGTCTCGCTGATCCTCAACAACCGTCCGGTGCAGCGTGCCCAGCTCGGCACGCTGCCGAACCTGCCGCCGAACTTCGCGGTCGTCTACCCCCTGGACGGCGGCGGCTGGGAGGTCGAGACGCCGAAGCACCGCACGATGACCCAGCGGTGGCTGGGCAAGCACAAGCTCTGCTACGTCGTCGACCTGGGCGATCACCGGCGTACCGCCAAACTCACCAAGACCCCGCTGACCTGCAAGGACCAGGCGCACCGGTTCGAGGCGACGATCGACGTCGGATTCCGGGTGCACGATCCGGTCGCGGTGGTGCGCGGCAACCTTCCCGATGTGCTCCGCGTGGTCTACCCGTATCTGATCAGCAAGATCCGTCCGCATGCCGCGCAGTTCGCGATCGAGGAGGCGTTCGAGGCGCAGGCCCGGGTCAACGGGGTACTGGCGCTGCCGATCCCGCTGCCAGAAGGCATCACGCTCTACTACTGCGATGTGCAGCTCGAACCGGACGAGGCGGCCAGGGAATTCATCCGCAGCCGGACCAAGGCCGGTCGTGACTCGGAGATCGGGCGTCTGCAGCACAAGGCCGCTGTCGGTGACACCCGCCACCAGGAAGTGATCGAGGACATCAGGCAGGAGGCCCGCATCGAGCGGGACAAGCGGGAGCGCGCCGCTCTCGCTGCGGTACGGCTCGACTTCCGCAGTCTCGTCCTCGAGCACCTGGCGAAGCACCCGGACGACACGGAGCGGGCGATGGATCTCCTGATGCGCTGGGAGGAGGGGCGGCGGGCGCAGGCCCTGGACCAGGAGCAGCGGCAGGTCGAGATGGTCCGCTACATGATCGACAAAGGCATCGTGCGGGAGGTGGATCTGCCGGGACTGCGCGAGGGGGTGCTGGGGCCTTCGGCCGGTCTCATGGGCGGGATGCTGCCGTCGGGCGCCGGGGCGCCCGCCGCCGCGCAGGCGCTGCCTCCGGTCGCGCGGTCGGCACCGCCCGCGTCCACGCCGACGTCCTCGGCCCCGACGCCCCCGCCGACGCCGCCGTGGGGCGGTACCCGGCCCGACGCGACGGCACCTGCACAGCGGCCCGACGCCGCGCAGCCCGCCTCGCCGCAGGACGCCTCCCCGCAGGACGCCCGCCCGGTGGCGGTCGGCCTCGCGCCGGTCTACGTCGTCCTGGACACGTCGGCTGCCGCGGCACGCTGCGTCAGCCAACTCCACGACGCGCTCAGGTCGTTGCAGACCCTGCTGGCCAACAGTCCCGACGTCACCTCGGCTGTACGGCTGTCCGTGCTGACCTTCTCGGACACGGCCGACGTGCGGATGCCGCTCACCCAGGTGACCTGGCAGACCGGCATCCCCGATCTGCCGACCGGAAACGGCTGCCGGTACGAACCGGTCTTCCAGCGCCTGCTGGAGCTCGTACCGCTGGAGACGGAACGGCTCAAGCAGCAGGCGGCGCGCGTGAACCGCCCCACCGTCTTCTTCCTGGCGGCGGGTGACCCGACGGACGGGGGCCAGTGGCAGGCCGCGCACCTGCGGCTGATGCAACACCAGTACCGGCCGAACATCGTGGCGTGCGGCATCGGCGCCGTCGACCGGCGGACGGTGGCGCGGATCGCGAGCCCGGCGGAGTTCGCCGTCGCGGCGCAGCCGCACGCGGATCTGGCACAGGCCACCGCTCAGTTCTCGATGCTGCTCCAGAACACCGTGCTCCACCTGGGGCGGAGCGCAGTCGCCGGCTCGTCGGAGCTGCGGCTGGAACGCCCGCAGGGACTGATCACACTCGAAGACGTCGATTAGAGAGAGTTGAAGGACATGGCCGAAACCCAAGGGCAGCTGCTGCCGGTGTACGTCCTGGCAGACGAGTCCGGTTCCATGCACCCGTTCGTCGGTGATCTCAACGCGGGACTGGCTTCGCTGCACCGGGCCCTGCTCGGCGAACCGATGGCCGCCGCGAAGGTCCGTTTCTCGGTGCTCGGGTTCTCCAACAGTGTGACCGAGCGGCTGATACTCGCCGATCTTCGGGCCGAGAGCGAGCTGCCGCGCCTCACGGCGAGCGGCGGAACGAGTTACGAAGCGGCGTTCACCGCGCTGCTGCGGCGCATTCCGCAGGACGTGGACACGCTCAAGAGCCAGGGCTACCGCGTGCACCGGCCCGCGGTGTTCTTCCTCAGCGACGGACAGCCCAACTCCGGTGAGGCGTGGCAGGCCAGGCACCGGGAGCTCACCGACCGCTCGGCGACCAAGGCGGCACCCAACATCATCGCCTGCGGCATCGGCGCGGCGGAGGCCGAGACGATGCTGAGCGTCGCCACGCAGGCGGAGTTCGCCTTCGTGTCGGTGCCCGGTGCCCAACTGGGCGAGTCCATCGCCCGGTTCTTCACCGCGCTGACCAAGAGCGTCGTGGAGTCGGGCAACGCGATGGCCTCGGGCCAGGCGGAGCTGGTGGTCGAGCGGCCGGAAGGCTTCCGTCTCGCGATCGACGAGGTGTGACCGTGTCACGTTTCTTCGGGCGCCGCCGGGAGGACGAGGGGCAGTCCTCCGACTCCGCCGGCGGTGCCGACTCGGCTCCACCACCGCCGCAGCCACCTCCACCACTGGCGGGCGGCCCGCCCGCGCCGGAGCGTCATCGGCCCGGCCCGCCCGCGGAGTACGGGCCGGGGCAGGAGTTGTCCCCGAGTGCGGATGTGCCGCATCCGTCTCCTCAGGGGCAGGCGTCCTATCAGTACCACCAGCAGCCTGCGGGGCCCCAGCAGCACCAGCAGCCTGCGGGGCCCCAGCAGCACCAGCAGCCTGCGGGGCCCCAGCAGCACCATCAGTCCTCGGGGCCGCAGCAGCACCAGCAGCACGAGCAATCCGTGGGGCCTCAGCAGCACAACCAGTCCTCGGGGCCCCAGCAGTACCAACAGTCCGCGGGGCCCCGACAGCGGCCGGACCGGGGTGACCTTGTGCCTGTGCAGGCACCGCGGGAAGCCCGGTCCGCACAGGGGTACCTGCCGCCGTGGGCGCGTTGGGTGGTGGGCCGGCCGAGCACCCGGTTCGAGCCCAAACCGCCGCCCGCCGATCCGTACCGCCCCGACTCGCTGTTCGACGGCTGGTCCACGCCCTGGATGACGGTCCGGCTCGCCTCCGTACGGGGCGACTCCCATCGCTCCGGCGGGCAGCCGCGCCAGGACGACATCGTCGTGACGGTGCACGAGCCGACCGGTTGCGTCGTGTTCGCCGTCGCGGACGGCGTCTCGGCGGCCCCGCAGTCGCATGTGGGCGCCGCGCTGGCGTGCCGTACCGCCGTCTCCGACATCATGCGGCAACTGGACGGGGACCAGGCGATCGACTGGAGACGGACCGTGTCGGCCGCCGCCTACCAGCTGGTCATGCGGGTGACGCGCGGTGCCGAGCCGACCAGGGAACAGCGGCAGGAGGCCCAGGCCCTGCTGGCCACGACCCTGGTGGCGGGCATCGTGTACGCCGCGGACGACGGCCGGTTGAAGGCCCGTCTCGTACACGCCGGCGACAGCGGCGCCTGGATCCTGCACGGGGGGTTCTTCCATCCGCTGCTGGGAGGCAAGGAGGAGGGTGCGGACGGGATCTTCTCCTCCAAGGTCCAGGCGCTGCCGTCGCTGCCGCCGGTGATCGAGCCGGTCGGATGCACGGTCCCCGCGGACGGTGTGCTCCTGATCGGTACGGACGGCTTCGGCGATCCGCTGGGCGACGGGACGGGCAAGGTCGGCGAGCACATCGCCTGGGGACTGGGCCGCCCGCCGCACGAGCCACTGGCGATCGCGCATCTGCTCGACTTCTCCCGGGAGACGTTCGACGACGACCGGACGCTGCTGGCGGTGTGGCCGCGCCATCGACTGGGCGGGGCGAGCGGTCCGGGCGGCGGTACGGGCGGTGGCCCGGGCAGTGGTCCGCACAGCGGTTCCGCCGGCCCGGGGACGGGAGAGGCCGTGCGATGAGCGGCGTGTATCCGACAGCCATGGACATCGGCCACGTGGTGAAGGAACGCAAGTTCGACTCCGGCGGGCAGGGGACCGTCTGGGCGGTCAAGGACCGGAAGATCAACAAGTCGTGGCCGGTGGCGTACAAGGAGTACAAGCCGGAGATCCGCCCTCAGGTGCAGGTCGATGTCCTCGCTGAGATGGTCGACTTCATTCCGGCGCTCGAGCACGGCACCGGTGAGTGGCTGGCGAACTGCACGGCCTGGCCGGCCATGCTGGTGAAGGACTCGGCGGGTGTGTGCGGGTTTCTGATGCGCCAGATCCCCGGACCGTTCCTGCGGGAGTTCGCCTTCGCCCCGGGCGAGAAGAAGGCGGCGGGGTTCGAGTATCTGCTGAACCCCGCCGACTACCTGAAGACGGCGGGCATCAGTATCACCCCCCGGCAGAGGTTCGAGCTGCTCCTGGACTTCGCGCGGACGCTCGGGCGGCTGCACTCCCTCGGGATCGCGGTCGGGGACCTGTCGCCGAAGAACATGTTCTTCTCCCTGGAGGGCGCGCCCAGATGCTTCCTCATCGACTGCGACGCGATGGTCCTGCGAGGCAAGTCGATGCTTCCGCAGGCCGAGACCCCCAACTGGGGCGTGCCCGACGGAGAGCCCAAGGGCACCGAGTCGGGTGACGCCTACAAGTTCGGCCTGCTCGCCACGCGGCTCTTCGCCGGTCAGCAGGACGGGAAGGACCTCAGGGTGCTGAGCGCGGCCGACGCGGCTGCGGGGCGGCTCGCAGAGCGGAGCCTGTCGGCCGATCCCGCCCGGCGCCCCAAGCCGGAGGACTGGCTGACCGTGCTGACCAGCGCGGTCAGCACGGCACCCGCGACCCTTCCGAAGGCCCCGCCGCCTGCCTCCGCGCCGCGGACCACATCGGCCCGTGCGCAGTCCGCGGCCGCGTCGCCGGCCGGCAACCGGCAGCAGACCAGGCCGAAGGCCGCGCCCCGGCCCGCTGCACGGCCCACACCACCGCGGACGCCCCAGAGGCCGCGCCGACCGGCTCCGGCACCGAAGGGCAAGTCCCACGCGGGCCGCTGGGTCATCGCGGTGATCCTGTTGCTCCTGGCCCTGCGCTACGGCCCCGCTGTGTACGAGGAGTTCAAGGAGAACTCCGCCTCCAGCGGCTCCGGGCAGTCGGGCCTGGGCTCGGGCGGGTCCGGTACGTCGGCCGAGAACTCCGCGGAAGGCCAGGCGCGAGCCCTGAGCGGCCTCCTGGAGCGGAACGAGGGCAACCGCGGCAGCGTCGGTGAGGCGGTTCGCCGGATGATGGCCTGTCCGGGAAGCTCCGGGCTCCTGGAGGTTCAAGGGGTGTTCGAGGACGCGGCGAGTGCACGCGACAGTCTCGTACAGGACCTGGCAGCGCTCGACGTGGATCTGCTGCCCTCCGCCATGACGGAGAACCTGGAATCCGGCTGGGAGGCGTCCGCCGATGCCGACCGTGCCTACGCACAGCTGGCGGAGGAGGTGATGAGCGGGTGCACGTCCGGCGCGGTGGTGGCCTCGGCGTACTGGGACGAGGCGTCCCGCGCCAACACACGGGCGACGGCCGCGAAGAAGGACTTCGTGTCCGACTGGAACCCGCTGGCCGACGAGCACGGACTGCCCACGATGGCCTGGGACGAGGTCTGACCCGGGGGCCAAGAGGCTGTGCTTCGCCGCCCGGCGCTTCCTGGCCGGCCTGGCCCGGCCGGGCGCTTACCGGCCCGGTCCGGCGCTTCCAGGTCCGGCGCTTCCCGACGCTTCACGGGCGCGGCCGGCCGCTCGGTTCACGCCGGCCCCATCCGGACGCCGGCGGAACTCAGCGCCCGCTGCTGCTCAGCCGCTTCAGCTCGTCCGGGCGGTCGATGGTCAGCCTGTTGCGTCCCGTCGTCACCCAACCGCGCCCGCGCCACTGCTCGAAGACACGGCTGACCGTCCGCCGCGAGCTGAGGACGAGCCCGGCGAAGTCGTCCTGGGACAGCGGCAGGGCGATGAGGACGGAGCCGTTGCCCTCGGGGCGCCCGTACTCCGCCCCGAGCTCCAGCAGCAGTGCGGCGAGCCGTGCCTGGACGGCCTCCGAACCGGCGGCGGCGCGGTGGCCGTCGGCCTCGCGCAGGCGCGCGGAGAGCACCTGCTGGAGGGCGAGCCCGATCGCGGGCGCGGTCCGGGCGGCGGCACGGAACGGGTCGGCGGGGATCACGAGGGCTTCGATCCGGGTCAGCGAGACGAGCGTGGCCGAGCGGGGCCCGCCGTCCAGTGCCGCCTGCTCGCCCAGCAGGTCTCCGGCGTTGCGGATGGCGAGCACGGCCTGGTAGCCCGCGGCGGATGCCGCGGACACCTTGACGCAGCCGCGCCGGATGACCAGGAGATGGTCGGTGAGGTCGTACTGCCGCATCAGGACGTGCCTCGTCGGGAAGTGCGTCAGGCTGCCCATGCCGAGCAGTTCTGTCCGGGCAGTGTCGTCGAGCAGGGACCAGAAGGTCGTCCTGCCGGGTCGGTGGCGGTGCGGGGAGCTGTCCACGGGCGGTTTCAGGCGAGCACCACGACGGCGGCGACCATCGCGCTGCCGACGACGGCCAGAAGCAGCGACTGCTGGACGCGCCGGTGCTTCGTCCAGGTGATGGCGCTCATGACGATGAGCTGGCGGCTGAGCGTGGGCAGCGGATCGATGCGTACCAGTTGCTGGGCCAGGTCGTCGGGGGACCAGTGGCGCAGATGGCCGTAGAAGAGGAATTCGTCCTCGCCGGGAGCGGGGGAGCGGCCTTCGCCCCCGTGGCGGGGTATGACGGCGAGAACGGCGAGAACCGCGGAGAGCCCGATGAGCGCCACTCCCGCCCACAGAGCGGCCGCGGCGGGGCCGGTGACGCGGTCGAGGGCGCGGCCGCTGCCGGAGAGAGCGGCGATTCCGGCGAGGGCGGCGGACTCCATGGCAAGGGCGAAGGACGCTTTGGCGTCCACCGTGCGGGTCGACTCGTGGAGCGAACTGTGGATCTGCCAGGCGGTCTTCACCGCCTCTGCCCGGGACTCGTCCTGCGACACCGCGCATCCCCCCGATCCTCGGATCCCCTGCCACTATAGCCACGGCACTGCGCCCACCACCCTTGCTGTGTAGGGGAGTCGGGCCGGCGGACGGGTCAGTCCGAGGGGTCGGCTCCCTCCGGTGCGGCGGAGTACGGGGCGTCGGTGCCCCGCTGCCCCCGCAGGCGCCGGTCCATCGCCATCGACAGCTCCGCGTCGACCACGCTCTTGGCCAGCGGGCGCAGGCGCTCCAGCTCGGACTCCGCGCTGTGGGCCGTGAGCATGTCGATGAACAGATCCGCCAGCGCGTCCGCGTGCGTACGGACCCGGCGTCCCGCCTCCAGGACCGCTGAGAGCGGCACGCCCTCGCGCACGAGTTCGGCCGAGACGTCCAGGAGCCTGCGGCTGATGTGGACGATCTCGTCGCCATCGGTCGCCAGGTAGCCCAGCTCCAGCGCCTTCGCGAAGTTCTCGGGCGTGACCTCGCCCTCGAAGTAGTCGGCGAGCGCCTCGGGGGTGAGCCGGACCGGGGTCTCCTCGGTGGGTTCGCCGAGGCCCAGGACCTCGCCGACGTCCCGTCCGCTCTCGAACGCGGTCGCGAGGTCCGCGATGCCGTTGAGGGTGTGGCCGCGCTCCAGGAGGGCGGCGATCGTCCGCAGTCTGGCGAGGTGGTGTTCGTCGTACCAGGCGATGCGGCCCTCGCGGCGGGGCGGCGGGATCAGTCCGCGCTCGCGGTAGAAGCGCAGGGTGCGCACCGTGATGCCGGCCTCCTTGGCCAATTCCTCCATGCGGTACTCGCGCGCCTCAGTCACAACAGAAGCCTATGTTGTACCGGCGGTAACTTGTCGCGCACGCCCTCTACCGCTCGGTAGGGCACTGCTCTACCCTCCCAACCATGCCAGCGATTGCTGGCACGGTCTTTGACGGCACGGCGATCCGGGACGTTCAGCGGTTTCAGTGGGAGGCAGCGGCATGACCGAGCAGCACGAGCACGTACGAGTGGCGGTGATCGGATCGGGATTCGGCGGCCTCGGTGCCGCGGTCCGGCTGCGCCGCGAGGGCATCACCGACTTCGTCGTCCTGGAGCGCGCGGACTCGGTCGGCGGGACCTGGCGGGACAACGACTACCCGGGCTGTGCCTGCGACGTCCCCTCCCACCTCTACTCGTTCTCCTTCGCGCCCAACCCCGACTGGCCGCGCACCTTCTCCGGGCAGGAGCACATCCGCGCCTACCTGGAGCACGTCACGGACACCTTCCGGCTCCGCCCCCATCTGCGCCTGAAGCACGAGGTGCTGACTCTGCGCTGGGACAACGACGCCCTGCGCTGGGACATCGAGACGTCCCGTGGCCGGTTCACCGCCGACGTCGTCGTCTCCGCGACCGGGCCGCTGTCCGAACCGAAGACGCCCGACATCCCGGGCCTCGCCGACTTCCCCGGGAAGGTCTTCCACTCCGCCCGCTGGGACCACGACTACGACCTCACGGGCAAGCGCGTGGCCGTGATCGGGACCGGCGCGTCCGCGATCCAGATCGTGCCCTCCATCCAGCCGAAGGTCGGCCGGCTGACCCTGTTCCAGCGCACGCCCCCGTGGGTCATGCCGCGCATCGACCGCAGGATCTCCGGCGCCGAACGCTGGCTGCACCGGCAGCTGCCGCTCACCGGGACCGCCCGGCGCGGTCTGCTCTGGGGGATCAGGGAGCTTCAGGTCCAGGCGTTCACCAAGCGACCGGGTGAGCTCGGGCTCGTCGAGTCGCTGGCCAAGGCCAACATGGCCAAAGCGATCAAGGACCCGGCCCTGCGGGCCAAGCTGACGCCCTCGTACCGCATCGGCTGCAAGCGCATCCTGCTGTCGAGCACGTACTACCCGGCGCTCACCCGGCCCAATGTGGACGTCGTCGCCTCCGCGCTGACCGAGGTGCGCGGCTCGACCGTGGTCGCCGCTGGGGGTCCTCCCCCTGGCTTCGCCGGGGGGACCCCCACCCAGGCCGGAGGCTCTGGGGGAGGGACGGAGACCGAGGTCGACGCGATCGTCTTCGGTACCGGATTCCATGTCACCGACATGCCGATAGCCGAACGCGTCGTCGGGGCCGAAGGCATCACGCTGGCGGAGGCGTGGAAGGACGGCATGGAGTCGCTGCGCGGCGCGTCCGCGGCCGGCTTCCCCAACTTCATGACGATCATCGGGCCGAACACCGGGCTCGGGAACTCCTCCATGATCCTCATGATCGAGTCGCAGCTGAACTACATGGCCGACTACATGCGGCAGCTCGACCTGCTCGGCGAGGGCAGCGTCCTCGCAGCCCGCCCCTCCGCCGTGCACGCCTGGAGCCGGCGCGTGCAGGAGCGTATGCGGCGCACGGTGTGGAACACCGGCGGCTGCACCAGCTGGTACCTCGACGCCAGTGGCCGCAACACCACGATCTGGCCGGGCACGACGACCGAGTTCCGCAACGCGACGCGGCGCGTGGACCTGGCCGAGTACGAGGTGATCCGCGCCCGGAAGGTCCCCGCTCCCGCCGTCGCCGCGGACGCCGGGGCCGCGAAGGGTGCGAAGGACGCGGAGGTCGTCGCATGAGCCGCCTCCTCCGCCGCACCGACGCGCCGCCCGTCGCCGACCGCGAACTGACCGCTCTGTCCGCCGACGGCTCCCGTCTCCACGTCGAGGTCCACGGCCCCAATGGGGGTACCACCCAGGCCGGAGGCTCTGGGGGAGGACCCGTCGTGGTCCTGGCCCATGGCTGGACCTGCTCCACCCACTTCTGGGCGGCCCAGATACGTGACCTCGCCGCCGACCACCGCGTCGTCGTCTACGACCAGCGGGGCCACGGCCGCACCCCCGCCGGGGCGGTCGGCACCGAGAAGCTCGCCGACGACCTGGAGGCGGTGCTCGCGGCCACGCTCGCCCCGGGGGAGAAGGCCGTTCTCGTCGGACATTCCATGGGCGGCATGACGATGATGGCCGCGTCCCGGCGGCCCCGCTTCCGCGAGCACGCCGCCGCGGCGCTGTTGTGCAGCACCGGCAGTGCCGGGCTCGTCGCCGAGTCGCTGGTCCTGCCGATGCGGCCGGGACCGCTGCGCACCCGGCTCACCCGCATGGTTCTCGGCGCGCGGGCCCCGCTCGGGCCGGTCAACGGGCTGTCCCGGAGCATCCTCAAGTACGCGACCATGGGCCCCGGTTCGTCGCCGGAGCGGGTCGACGCGTGCGCCCGCATCGTGCACGCCTGCCCGCGGACGGCCCGGGTGGCGTGGTCGCACGTGCTGGGCGAGCTCGACCTCGACGAGGGCGTACGGGCGCTCACCGTGCCGACCGTGGTGGTGGCGGGCACGGTGGACCGGCTCACCCCGCTGGTGCACGCCAAGCGGCTCGCCCTCGACCTGCCGCACTGCGTCGAGCTGGTCGAACTCGCGGGCATGGGCCATATGACACCGGTCGAGGCGCCCGAGGCGGTGACCGGAAAGATCCGTGAGCTGGCCGGTACGCATCTGACCCCGAAGGAGGAGGTCGCATGAGCAGGAAGAGCCTGGAAGGTCAGGTCGCGGTCGTCACCGGCGCGGCGCGCGGCGTCGGAGAGCTGCTGGCCCGCAAGCTGTCGGCCCGCGGGGCCAAGGTCGCGCTCGTCGGCCTCGAACCGGACGAGTTGAAGAACGTCGCGGCGCGGCTGCACACCGAGTGCGACCACTGGTACGCGGACGTCACCGACCACGAGGCGATGGCGCGGGTCGCGCAGGAGGTCAAGGAGCGCTTCGGCAAGGTCGACATCGTCGTGGCCAACGCGGGCGTGGCCGCGGGCGGCCCGTTCGTCGACTCCGACCCGGTCTCCTGGCGGCGCGTGATCGAGGTCAACCTGATCGGCAGCGCGGTGACGGGGCGGGTGTTCCTGCCCGGGCTGGTGGAGAGCCACGGCTACTTCCTGCAGATCGCGTCGCTGGCGGCGATGAACCCGGCGCCGATGATGTCCGCGTACTGCGCGTCCAAGTCCGGTGTGGAGGCGTTCGCGCACTGTCTGCGCGCCGAGGTCGGCCACCGCGGGGTGAAGGTGGGCGTCGGCTACCTGTCCTGGACGGACACGGACATGGTGCGCGGCGCGGACCAGGACGACGTGATGCGCGACCTGCGCAAGCGGCTGCCGTGGCCGGCGAACCGCACGTACCCGCTGGGCCCGGCGGTGGACCGCATCGTGGCCGGGATCGAGCGCCGGTCTGCCCATGTCTACGCACAGTGGTGGCTGCGGGGCATGCAGTCGGTGCGCCCCTACCTCCCCGCGGTCATCGGGACGGTCGGCCGGCGCGAGATGCGGCGGTTCGCGCCGCGGCTCGCGGACGTCTCCAAGGGCCTGGTGGGAGCGGGCGGAGCGGCGGACGAGTCGGTCCGCGCGACGGACGCCCCGCGGCGGTAGCGGCGCCGCCGCTGCTCGACATGCGTGCGCAGTGGCTGCGTGCAAGGCTGGTCGAGGCTCAGGGGGCGGCGGCCCTCTCGGGGGCGTGCCCGCCACCGACCTCCTCATCCTTCCGGGAGTGACGTCTCATGGGTATGTCGGACCAGTCCAAGGACAAGGCGCGTAGGAGCGCCGATCGGGAGCAGCAGAAGGCGCGGGGCCGCGCCCCGGGGGAGCAGCCGTCGAAGCGTACGGGCCAGGACCGTGACAAGGCGCCCCAGCGGGGGACGGGTCCCGATGACGCGCGGGATGCGCAGGAGGCGATGCAGGAGGCGCTGGACCGGTTCAACCAGGACTACGACGCCTGATCGAACCACCGCCGGGACCGAGGGCGCACCCACGCAGTGCGTGGGTGCGCCCTCGGTCTGCGCGGTGCTCGCCTCACTTCCGCGGGGGCAGCTTCGGGCGGCGCAGGTCGGGGGCCGTGGAGTGGTCCGGCGGGATCGCCGCGGGAGAGGACTTCAGCATGTCCAGGGCCAGCCGGACCGCCTCGTCCATGTCGGTGTGCCGGCCCTCCGCCCAGTCCAGCGGGGTGCGCAGCGAGTTCAGGTCCGGTTCGACACCGTGGTTCTCGACCGACCAGCCGTACGCGTCGAACCACGCGGCGTTCATCGGGACCGTGATCACGGTGCCGTCTCCCAGCCGGTGCCGGCCGGTCATGCCCACCACACCGCCCCAGGTGCGACTGCCCACGACCGGCCCCAGGTTCAGGAGCTTGAAGGCGGCGGTGATCATGTCGCCGTCCGAGGACGTCGCCTCGTCGGTGAGCGCGACGACCGGGCCGCGCGGCGCGTTCGAGGCGTACGAGACGGGCTGCGCGTTCCGGGTCAGGTCCCAGCCCAGGATCTTGCGGGTGAGCTTCTCGATCACCAGCTCGCTGATGTGGCCGCCGGCGTTGCCGCGTACGTCCACGATCAGCGCCGGGCGGGACACCTCCATGCGCAGGTCCCGGTTGAACTGCGCCCAGCCGGAGCCGCCCATGTCGGGGATGTGCAGATAGCCGCATTTGCCGCCGCTCAGCTCTCGTACGACCTCACGCCGCTTGGCCACCCAGTCCTGGTAGCGCAGCGGGCGCTCGTCGATCAGCGGAACGATCGCCACCCGGCGTGCGTGGCCCTCGCCCTCGGGGGGCAGGAAGGCGAGTTCGACCGTCGTGCCGCCCGCCGCGGACAGCATCGGGTAAGGCCCGGCGACCGGGTCCACGGGCCGCCCGTCGACGTGGGTGAGGATCGCGCCCTCGCGGATGCCCGTACCGGCGAGCGGTGAACGGGCCTTGGAGTCGGACGAGTCACCGGGCAGGATGCGTCTGACCACCCACCTGCCGTCCCGGCACACCAGGTTGGCGCCCAGCAGTCCCATCGCACGCTGGTAGTGCGGCGGGCCCTCGTTGCGCCGCGCGGGCGTGACGTAGGCGTGGGAGGTGCCCAGCTCGCCCAGCACCTCGCGCAGCAGGTCGGCGAACTCGTCGGGGGAGGCGACCCGTTCGACCAGCGGCCGGTACTGCTCCAGCACCGCGTCCCAGTCGATGCCGCACATGTCCGGCTCCCAGAAGTACGCCCGGATCAGCCGGCCGGCCTCCCCGTACGCCTGGCGCCACTCGGACGCCGGGTCCACCTCGTGCAGGATGCGGCGCATGTCCAGATAGACCGTCGAGTCGCTGTCGCCGGTCTCCGTCGCGGGCACCGCCCGGAGCTCACCCTCGTCGACGACCACCAGCCGGGAGCCGTCGCCGCTGACCGCGAACCAGTCGAGGTGGTCCACCAGTTCGGTCCTGCGCGCCTTGGACAGGTCGAAGTGCTCAAGTGTCGGACGGCCCGAGATGTCGGCCGGATTGGCGAACGTCTCGCCCAGCGCG
This sequence comes from Streptomyces sp. NPDC018833, assembly GCF_044390825.1. NCBI lineage: Bacteria > Bacillati > Actinomycetota > Actinomycetes > Kitasatosporales > Streptomycetaceae > Streptomyces > Streptomyces sp. NPDC018833. The sequence continues at coordinate 384,811 of NZ_JBIRZM010000003.1, forward strand.
CCCGAGATGGGCCAGCGCAGCCACACCAGCCCGCCGCCGCTCACGGGATGCAGCGCCGAGTACTTGGAGGCCGTGACGGGGAACGGCACCACCCGGTTCTCCAGGCCCTCGATCTCGACCATCGGCGAGTGGTCGCCGGAGTCCTCCAGCGGGTCCAGACCGCCCGCGGCAGGGCGGCCCTCCGGAGTGAGCGCGAAGGGCGAGGGCGTCGCCGAGGACAGCGGGACCAGGTAGGGGCGGCAGCCCAGCGGGAACGAAAGGTCGCCGGTGTGGACGTCGTAGACCGGGTCGAAGCCGCGCCAGGACAGGAAGGCGAGATAGCGGCCGTCGCGGGTGAAGACCGGATTCTCGTCCTCGAAACGGCCGTTGGTGACGTCCACGATCGTCCGATCCGCGATCCGGGCCATCCTGATCTGCCGCAGCGAGCGGCCGATGCCCGGCTGCGACCAGGTGAGCCAGCCGCCGTCCGGAGAGAACGCCAGGTCACGTACCGGCCCGTTGAGGGAGCGGACCAGTTCGGTGACCTCGCCGGTGCCCTCTTCCGCGGCGTCGACCAGCAGCAGCCGGCCGTCGTGCGAGGCGACCGCGATCCGCTCCCCGTCCGGGTCCGGTGCCAGCTCCAGCACGCGCCCCAGTGCGCCCTGGGCCAGCCGCCGCGGCTCCCGGTCGCCGCTGGCCCGTGGCAGGTAGGCGATCTCGATCGCGTCGTCGCCGCCCGCGTCGGTGACGTAGGCGACCTGCCCACTGTCGAGCATCTCCGGCAGCCGCACCCGTACGCCCGGCGTGTCCGCGATCGAGCGGGCGGGCCCGTCGCGGTGCGTGAGCCAGTACAGGCTGCCGCGGACACCCACCGCGCTCGCCCGGCCGGTCTCGTCGACGGACAGCGCGTCCACATGGCCGGCGGCCGGGATCTGGTACGTGCGCCGGCCGGCGCGCTGTCCGCCGAGCCGCACCTGAAGCCTGCGGGCCACGGAATCGGGTGTGAGCGCGTCGACGATCCACAGGTCGCCCGCGCACTGGTAGACGATCCGGCTGCCGTCGCTGGAGGCGTGCCGGGCGTAGAACTCGTCGTGGTCGGTGTGGCGCCGCAGATCGGTGCCGTCGGGCAGGCACGAGTACAGGTTGCCGACGCCCTCGTGGTCGGAGAGGAAGGCGACCCGGCCGCCGTCCTCGGGTGACCACCGCTCGGCTCCCGGCCCGCGGATGAACATCGGGCAGTCCAGATGGCCGTCCAGGTCGGGCAGCAGCCGCTTGCCGTGCAGCCACAGCCGTCCCATGGCGCCGCCCCGGTACCGCTTCCAGGCGGCGGGCTCGTGCGGCGGTTTGCCGGTGAGCAGCAGCGTGCGCCGCTCGCAGCCGGCGCCGCCGGGGTGCGAGGGCCCGGCGGCCATGTCCGTGACGGCGATGTCGGACACCGGGCCCCAGGGCAGCCGCGCGCCGGGCGCGCCGTCGGTCGGGACGTTGTAGGCCCAGGAGAAGTACGAGAAGGGCTGGCCGTGCGAGGACACGGCGAGGATCTGGCCGTCGGGTGTCCAGCCGCAGACCCGGGTGTCGGTCGAGCCCCAGTAGCTGAGCCGCCGCGCGGGGCCGCCGTCGACCGGCGCGAGGTGGATCTCCGGATCGAGGCTGCGCCAGTTCGTGTAGGCGATCTGACTGCCGTCGGGGGAGAAGCGCGGGTGGCCGACTCTCGTCCGGTCGACGGTCAGCCGCCAGGCGCGGCCCGGCTGCTGCCCCTCCGGCACGAGGGGCGCGACCCACAGGTCGTCCTCAGCGGTGAAGCACAGCAAGTCGTCGTGCAGATGCGGGAAGCGGAGATACGCGCCGTCGTCACTCACCCCACAATGCTTTCCGCGCCGGGGGGACGCGGCAACTTGTGGGACCGGGCGAATGCGGCCGGAGGGCCTGAGCCCGGTGGTCGCGGCGGGAGCCGGCGGTGGCGACGGTGGTCACGGCGGTGGCCGCGGCCAGGGGTATCGGGCCGTCGTGACGGAGCCCACACAGCGAAACGATTTCGTTTCGCTGAAGAGGTCGGGTACTTTCGAAGTGTACGAAACAGTTTCGTTCGGCAGCGACTTTCGGGAGGACGGTCATGACGCGCAGCCGGCTCACCCCCGAACGCGAGGCAGAGCTGTACGAAGCAGTGCTCGACCTGTTGCGCGAGGTCGGTTACGACGCCCTCACCATGGACGCCGTGGCCGGGCGCACGCGGTCCAGCAAGGCCACGCTCTACCGCCAGTGGCGGAGCAAGCCCGAGCTGGTCGCCAAGGCGCTGAGGCACAACAAGCCGGTGGGCATCGGTGACATCGACACCGGCACGCTGCACGGAGACTTCCACGCGATGCTCGCCCGCACCGACGACTGCCAGATGGAGAAGGACTCCGCGCTGATGCGGGGTCTGGCCCAGGCGATCCACGCCAACCCCGATCTCCACGAGGCTCTGCGCCAACTGCTCGTCGAGCCCGAGATCACCGGACTCGGCGTGGTGCTGCGCAGGGCCGTTGACCGGGGAGAGATCAAGGCGGACAACCCGGCCCTCGGGTACGTCCCGCACATGCTGGTCGGCGCCTTCGTCGCCCGGCAGCTGATCGAGGACCGGGCACCCGACCGGGCCTTCCTCACCGACTACCTCGACGCCGTGGTCATCCCCGCCCTCGGCGCCTGAGCACCGACCACCTCGACGCCGTGGGCCTCCCCGCCCTCGGCGCCTGACCCCCACTCCCGGGACTCCTCCCGGGCCGCGGAGCCCCACTCCGCGGACCGTCCCCGACTTCCCCGGATCACCAGCACGATCCGCTCATCCAGCACCACCTGACGCGCGCCGCTCTCGTCGTCGGGCCGGCTCCCCTGCCCTGTTCACCTCACACACGGGAGTAGCCCTCGTGGCCACGTTCCTCTATCAACTCGGACGGACCGCCTTCCGGCGCCGCCGTCTCGTCGCCCTGCTGTGGGTGGCACTGCTCGTGCTCGCCGGGGCCGGTGCGGCCTCGGCGCCCACAGCCACGTCCTCGTCCTTCTCGATACCGGGCACGGAGGCCCAGAAGGCCTTCGACCTGCTGGAGGAGCGCTTCCCCGGCGGCAGCGCCGACGGCGCGACCGCCCGGGTGGTCTTCAAGGCGCCCGACGGCGAGAAGATGACCGACGCCGGCCCCAAGGAGGAGGTCGCGAAGGCGGTCACCGAGCTGAAGGCCGGCTCCGATCAGGTCGCGTCCGTCACCGACCCGTACACCGCGCAGGCCGTCTCGAAGGACGGCTCCACCGCGTACGTCTCCGTCACCTACAAGGTCAACTCCATGGAGCTGACCGATGCCACGCGCGAGGCACTGGAGGAGACCGGCACCGAGGCGCGTGACGCCGGGCTGACGGTGGAGATCGGCGGCGACGCGCTCCAGACCATGCCCGAGCAGGGTGCCGGTGAGATCGTCGGCGTGATCATCGCCGGTATCGTGCTGGTCATCACCTTCGGCTCGCTGGTCGCCGCCGGGCTGCCGCTGCTCACCGCGATCATCGGCGTCGGCATCGGCATCTCCACGATCACCGCGCTGGCGAGCGTTCTCGACCTCGGCAGCACCACCTCGACGCTGGCGATGATGATCGGCCTCGCGGTCGGCATCGACTACGCCCTCTTCATCGTCTCCCGCTACCGGGCCGAACTGGCCGAGGGCCGCGAGCACGAGGAGGCGGCCGGACGGGCCGTCGGCACCGCGGGCTCCGCGGTCGTCTTCGCGGGCCTGACCGTCGTCATCGCCCTCGTCGGCCTCGCCGTCGTCAACATCCCGATGCTCAGCAAGATGGGCTTCGCCGCGGCGGGCACCGTCGTCATCGCCGTCCTCATCGCCCTCACGCTGATCCCCGCACTGCTCGGCTTCGCGGGCAAGCGGGTGCTCGGCCGCAAGGTCCGCAAGGGCAAGGCGGTCTCCGACAAGCCCAATGCGGGCACCCGCTGGGCGCGTTTCGTGATCCGCCGCCCGGTCACCGTCCTGCTCGCCGGTGTCGTCGGCCTCGGCGCCGTCGCCGTGCCGGCCGCCTCGCTGGAGGTCGGCCTTCCCGACGACGGCTCGCAGCCGGTCAGCACCACCCAGCGCAAGGCGTACGACCTGCTGTCCGACGGCTTCGGCCCCGGGTTCAACGGGCCGCTGATGGTCGTCGTCGACGGCGACAAGAGCGCCGCGGACCGCACGGTCGAGGTCGTCAAGGGAATCGAAGGCGCCGTCGCGGTGACGCCGCCGTCCTTCAACAGGGCCGGGGACACCGCGGTCATCACCGTCGTCCCGAAGGACCGGCCGTCCTCGGTCGCCACCGAGGAGCTGGTCCAGGAGATCCGGGACAAGAGCGGTGACGAGGTCCTGGTCACCGGTGCGACCGCGATGAACATCGACTTCTCGCAGAAGATGAACGACGCGTTGCTGCCGTACCTCGCGCTCGTCGTCGGCCTCGCCTTCCTGCTGCTGATGGTGGTCTTCCGATCGGTGCTCGTGCCGCTCAAGGCCGCCCTCGGCTTCCTGCTCTCGGTCGTCGCGGCACTCGGCGCGGTCGTGGCGGTCTTCCAGTGGGGCTGGCTCGGTTCGCTGTTCGGCGTGGAGCAGACCGGCCCGATCATGTCGATGATGCCGATCTTCATGATCGGTGTGGTCTTCGGTCTCGCGATGGACTACGAGGTCTTCCTGGTGACCCGGATGCGGGAGGCGTACGTCCACGGCGAGCGGCCGGGCGAGGCCATCGTCACGGGCTTCCGGCACGGAGCCCGTGTGGTGATCGCGGCGGCCGTGATCATGATCGCGGTCTTCTCCGGCTTCATCGGCTCCAGCGAGCAGATGGTCAAGATGATCGGCTTCGGCCTCGCGATCGCGGTGTTCTTCGACGCCTTCGTGGTCCGTATGGCGATCGTGCCGGCGGTGTTGGCGCTGCTCGGGCACAAGGCCTGGTGGCTGCCGCGCTGGCTCGACCGGGTGCTGCCCGACGTGGACGTGGAGGGCGAGAAGCTGCACAAGGAGCTCGCCGGGAAGCGGGGCGACCCGGACGAGGACCGCGACCTGGTCGGCGTCTGACGCCCAAAGGCTCCGGGGCATCCGTGCGGTGGGGGGGGGCCCCCCCCCCCCGGGGGGGGGGGGGGGGGCCCCCCCCCCCGCGGCGCGTGGCACCCCCCCGGGGGGGGCACCCCGGGGGGGGGGGGCCGCGGGAGAGATTTGGGGCGGGGAGGGGGTGGGGTGTGTGGGGGCGCTCCGCCGGGGGCGGGGGGGCCCCCCCCCACCTCTGTGTTTGCGGGGCGCGACCGTGTCTGCGGGGCGGCGCGCCCCGGAAACCTGGCGTGCGCACGGAGTGTCAGGCGTGCGTCGGGGGCACCTCGGGCGCTACGGCCGGGGCGGGCTCCGGGCGCGTCGCAGGGGCTGCGGCCGGGGCAGGCGCTGTGACTGCCGAGGCTTCTTCGGGTGGTGCCGCTGCCGCGGAAGGAGCCGTCGTGGGCGCCCGGGCTGCATGAGGGGCTGTGGCGGCTGCGTACGTATGGCGCAGGAAGCGGTTCAGCGTCTTCGCGTCGAACTGCACCACCGCGACCCCGTCCCGCGTGTGGAACTCGACCACGGCCTGCACCCGGCCGCACGGCCAGATCTCGATGTCACCCCGCCTGACCGGTGCGTTCAGGCCGCTCTCCAGCACTTCGCGCGGGAAGGTCCACTCCTTGCCGCTGGGGAACGAGAAGCACACGGCCTGGGGGTCCTCGACGGGGTCGTAACTGAGCGAGACGCTTACGGCGCGGTACTGGGGAGCGTCACTGACGATTCGGCCTCGTGCATGTTCCATGACGGCGGGGGTCATCGGCCTGCTCCTCACAGTCGTCCGCTTTGTTCTCTAATGTCCCATATTTTGCTAGGGTGCTCGCTTCGTTTGCCGGACGCACTGGTATCTGTGACCCGTGCGCTCTTGCAAGTGCTTCGCAAGAGGGCCCTATCATTGGACGCTTATTCATCTGTCCGAAGCGGAGCTCTCCATGCATGTCCCCGACGGTTTCATCAACGCACCCGTATCGGTGGCCGCCGGAGTCGTCGCCGCCGGCGCGGTCGCGGTCAGCCTCCGCGGCGCCCGCCGCGAGCTGGGCGGCTCCCCCGTCGCGCTCGTCGGCGCCGAGCGCACCGCACCGCTCGCCGGCCTCGTCGCCGCGTTCGTCTTCGCCGTGCAGATGCTGAACTTCCCCGTCGCGGCCGGCACCAGCGGCCATCTGCTGGGCGGCGCGCTCGCGGCGATCCTCGTCGGGCCGTTCACGGGCGTGCTGTGCATAGCCGTGGTGCTGCTGATGCAGGGCATCCTCTTCGCCGACGGCGGCCTCACGGCCCTCGGCGTCAACATCACGGTCATGGGCGTCGTCACCGTCCTCGTCGCCTACGGGCTCTTCCGCGGACTGGTCATGGTCCTGCCACGCACCCGGCGCTCGGTGACCGTCGCCTCCTTCGTCGCGTCGCTGGTCTCCGTGCCGGCGGCTGCCGCCGCGTTCACCCTGCTCTACGCGGTCGGCGGGCTGACCGATGTGCCCATCGGCTCGGTCCTCACCGCGATGGTGGGCGTCCATGTCCTGATCGGCATCGGCGAGGCCGTGATCACCATGCTGACCGTGGGCGCCGTCCTCGCCGTGCGGCCCGACCTCGTGTACGGCGCACGCGGGCTCGCCGCGCCGCTGAAACTCCGCGTGGGCGGCGAACTCGTCGACGCCGCCCCGGCCGAGCCCGCCCCGGTGGCCGCCGCCTCGCCGCGCAAGGTGTGGCTGACCGGTCTGGTGACGGCGTTCGTGCTGGCCGGGTTCGTCTCGTTCTACGCCTCCGCGAGCCCCGACGGCCTGGAGAAGGTCGCCGCCGACCAGGGCATCGACAAGACCGTCGAGGAGCACGCCGCGGCCGGCTCGCCGCTCGCCGATTACGGCATCGAGGAGATCGCCGACGCCCGTCTGTCGGGCGGCCTCGCCGGCGTCGTCGGTGTCGGCGCGACGGTCGTCGTCGGCACCGGAGTGTTCTACGCGGTACGCCGTCGGCGCACGGACGCCGACCGGGACACCGCCGTGCGGAGCTCCGTCTGACATGGGCGCGGGTCACTCGCACAAGCTCTACCGGCACGGGCACTCACCGGTCCACGCGCTGCCCGCCCACTGCAAGCTGCTCGCCGTCCTGTGCTTCGTGCTCGTGGTCGTCTCGACTCCGCGCGAGGCCGTCTGGGCCTTCGGCGTGTACGCGGTGCTGCTCGCCGCGGTCGCCGCGGTGGCCCGGATTCCGGCAGGCTTCGCGCTCAAGCGGCTGCTGATCGAGATCCCGTTCGTGGCCTTCGCCCTGCTGATGCCCTTCGTCGTCCCGGGCGAGCGGACCGAGGTGCTCGGCGTGGCGCTGAGCGTCCCGGGCCTGTGGGGCGCGTGGAACATCCTCGCCAAGGGCACGCTCGGTGTCGCCGCCTCCGTGCTCCTCGCCTCGACCACCGAGCTGCGGTCGGTCCTGCTCGGCCTGCAGCGGCTGCGGCTGCCGTCGCTGCTGGTCCAGATCGCGTCGTTCATGGTCCGCTACGGCGACGTCATCGCCGACGAGATGCGGCGGATGTCGATCGCCCGCCGCTCGCGCGGCTTCGAGGCGAGCGGCGTGCGCCACTGGGGCGTACTGGCCAAATCGGCGGGCGCCTTGTTCATCCGCTCCTACGAGCGTGGTGAGCGGGTGCACCTGGCCATGGTGAGCCGTGGATACACCGGGACCATGCCGGTCCTGAACGACGCGCGCGCCACCGCCGCCCAGTGGTCGTACGCCGCCGCACTGCCCGTGACCGCGCTCGCGGTCTGTCTGCTGGGATGGACGACGTCATGACGACCCCTTCACTTCAGGTGCGCGGGCTCGCGTACGCCTACCCCGACGGGCACCAGGCGCTCTTCGGCGTCGACCTGACGGTCGGGCGCGGCGAGCGGGTCGCCCTCCTCGGCCCCAACGGCGCCGGCAAGACGACTCTGGTGCTGCACCTCAACGGCATCCTGGGCGGCGGGGTCGGCACGGTCGCCGTGGCCGGCCTGCCCGTGGCCAAGGCCCATCTCGCGGAGATCCGCCGCCGGGTCGGCATCGTCTTCCAGGACCCGGACGACCAGCTGTTCATGCCGACGGTCCGTGAGGACGTCGCCTTCGGGCCCGCCGCCTCCGGCCTGCGCGGCGCGGAGCTGGAGCATCGGGTCACGACCGCGCTGGAGCGGGTCGGCATGGCGTCCTTCGCGGACCGGCCGCCGCACCATCTGTCGTTCGGGCAGCGTCGCCGCGTCGCTGTCGCGACCGTGCTCGCGATGGAGTCGGAGATCCTGGTCCTGGACGAGCCCTCGTCCAACCTCGACCCGGCGTCCCGCCGCGAACTGGCCGACATCCTGCGGTCGTTGGATGTGACGGTGCTGATGGTCACGCACGACCTGCCGTACGCGCTGGAGCTGTGCCCCCGCTCGGTGGTGCTCAGCGACGGGGTCATCGCCGCGGACGGCGCGACGCAGGATCTGTTGAGCGACGAGGACCTGATGCGGACCCACCGGCTGGAGCTGCCCTTCGGCTTCGACCCGAAGTCCGTGACAATGGGCGCGTGAACCGCATCGACGAGACCCCCACAGGGACGGCCGCCGCATCGCTGCTGCTCGACGACCAGCTGTGCTTCGCGCTGTACGCGGCCCAGCGCGCGGTGACGGCCGCCTACCGGCCGCTGCTGAGCGAGCTGGGGCTGACGTATCCGCAGTACCTGGCGATGCTGGTCCTCTGGGAACGCGGCGAGGTCCCGGTCAAGGAGCTGGCCGCCGCGCTGCGGCTGGACTACGGCACCGTCTCGCCGCTGCTCAAGCGGCTGGAGGCGGCGGGGCTCGTACGGCGGGAGCGCTCGGCGGCCGACGAGCGCTCGGTGCTGCTGGTGCCCACCGACGAGGGCAGGGCGCTGCGGGAGCGGGCCGAGCGGGTGCCGGAGCAGCTGATCCGCAGCACCGGTCTGGGGGCTGCGGAGATCGCACAACTGCGGGGAGAACTGCACCGGTTGGCCGATGCGGCGGACTCCGGGTGATGGGGCTACCCCGGAGTAACAACTAGCCCTGGGTTCCGATACATTGTGCGCGATGTAAATGCAACGGCTCACTGACCCCGGGGAAGCGCACCATGAGCGAGCAGGCCGACACCTCCGTCATGTCCGACACCTCCGTCCACTTCGACATCGCCGACACCCGGCCCACCAAGATCATGTACGTGGCGGAGGCCACGGCCCACGGCGGCCGGGACGGCTACGTGACGAGCCACGACGGCCGGATCGACCTGCGCGTCGCCATGCCGCCCGCGCTCGGCGGCGACGGCGACGGCACCAACCCGGAACAGCTCTTCGCGGCCGGCTACAGCTCCTGCTTCCACAACGCGCTGGTGCTCGTCGGCCGCCGCGCCGGACTCGACCTCACCGGCTCCGCGGTCGCCGCCAAAGTGGGCATCGGCCCCAACAGGGCCAGGGGATACGGGCTCGCGGTCGCCCTCAACGTCTCCCTCCCGCTCGTCGACCAGGATCTCGCCGCACGGCTCGTGACCGCGGCCCACCAGGTCTGCCCGTACTCCAACGCCACCCGCGGCAACATCGACGTCTCCATCGTCCTGAGCTGACGCCCCGGCTGGGGGCACCCCAGACCGAAGTCCCCAGCTACCGCTGGGAGGTGCCCCAGGGGGGAGCGCGCCCCCGGGATCGGGGGGGTCCGGACCACGTTGCACCATGGGGGGATGGACGGCAGCGAAGGAGCAGACGTGGTGGACGTCCGGGGCACGGTGGCGGACGGCTTCGAAGCGGTCGCGGACGCCTTCGTACGCAACTTCGAGCAGCGCGGGGAGCGCGGCGCGGCGGTCGCCGTCTACCGCGACGGCCGCAAGGTCGTCGACCTGTGGGCGGGCACCCGTGATGTGGACGGCCGCGAACCGTGGGCCGTCGACACCGCCCAGGTCGTCCGCTCGGCGACCAAGGGAGTCGCCGCGGCCGTCGTCCTCCTGCTCCACCAGCGCGGCCAGATCGACCTGGACGCGCCGGTCGGAACGTACTGGCCGGAGTTCAAGGCGGCGGGCAAGGAGCGGGTCCTCGTACGCCACCTGCTCGCGCACCGCGCCGGACTGCCCGTGCTGGACCGGCCCCTCACCGCGGCCGAGGCCGAGGACGGCACGAGCGGCCCCGCCGCCCTCGCCGCCCAGGCCCCGGCCTGGGAGCCCGGCACCGCGCACGGCTACCACGCGCAGACCTACAGCTGGCTGCTCGGCGAATTGGTGCGCAGGGTCACCGGCCGCACCATGGGCCGCTGGGTCGCCGAGGAGATCGCCCGCCCGCTCGCCCTCGACTTCTGGATAGGTCTGCCGGCGGACGAGACCCACCGCGTCGGCCGCCTCGGCCCCGTCGCCGAGCCGGAGACCGCCCAGGGCGGCGGCCTGCGGCTCCGCCCCAAGCGCTCCGTCTCCGAGGCCTACCGGGACCCCTCGTCCCTGACCCGCCGCGCCTTCGGCGCCATCCACCCGGCGCCCGACGAGAACAGCCCCGCCTTCCGCGCCGCCGAACTCCCCGCCTCCAACGGCATCTCCACCGCCCGCGCCCTCGCCCGTTTCTACGCCGCCACCATCGGCGAGGTCGACGGCGGACCGCGGCTGTTCGCCCCGGCCACCCTCACCCTCGCCCGTACCGAGGAGTCCTCGGGGCCCGACCGCGTGCTCGTGGTGCCCACCCGCTTCGGCCTCGGCTACATGCTGCATGGCCCCGCCTCGCCGCTGCTGGGCCCAGGCTCCTTCGGCCACCCCGGCCGCGGCGGCTCCCTCGGCTTCGCCGACCCCGAGTCGGGCATCGCGCTGGGCTACGCGACGAACGGCATGCGCAAGGGAGTCACCGCCGATCCCCGTGCGCAGGCGCTGATCAGGGCGGTACGTTCGGCCCTGTGAATCGTTTCGAGGGGAACGGCGTACTGATCACCGGAGCGGGCCGCGGGATCGGTGTGGCCACCGCCCGGCGCCTCGCCTCGGAGGGCGCCCACGTCCTCGTCACCGACATCGACGCGGACGCCGCCGAGGAGACCGCCGCGTCCATCGACGGCGCGGAGCCCTTCCCCTGTGAGGTGGGCGACCGCTTGTTCGGTCGAGGCAGCCGTCACATACGCCGCCGAACGCTTCGGCCCCCTCGACGTGCTGGTCAACAACGCGCTCTTCGCCACGCGGGACATCGAGCCGTTCGAGGACATGCCGACGAGCTTGGGACCGCGACCTGGACATCTGCCGGAGCGGCGCCTTCCCCCGGTGCAAGCACCGGTTCCACTGGAGCGGCTGACGCCACGCCCCTTGTCTGAGCCGCGCTGCCGCATTTTGCCGCGGGCGGCCGCAGGGCGATCGTCAACATCGGCTCGGTCAACGGCGAGCATCCTCCGGCGGCCACCCCTACAGCGCCGCCTGGGGGCACCTCCCATGCCCCCTTGGGGCCTATGGGGGGAAGGGCCGCGCCTCCCTCACCCGCACCCTCGCCGCCGACGCGGCTCCGCGCGGTGTCCGCGTCAACCAGATCAACCCCGGCACCGTGCGCACCCGCGCCTGGCACCGCCGCGAGGCCGAACTCCAGGCGCTGCCCGAGCTCTACCGCTCGGCCGGGTCGCGAGCCGGAGGACATCGCGGCCGCCGTGGCCTTCCTCGCCTCCCGGGACGCGGCCTGGATCACGGGTACGACGCCCCGGGTCGACGGCGGACTGCTCGCGGTCGACTCCGGCTTCCAGCAGCTGCGCGCCCGGTACGCAGCGAACGACGAGCCGCCGCGGCCGCCGGCACGAACGTGACCGTGATCAGCAGCGCCCATGCCCCGAACTTGGCCAGGGACACCGGTTGCCAGCCGCCGAGCTGGTCCGGATAGCTCCAGGCCCCGGCGTACGTCGCCACGTTCTCGGCGAGCCAGAGGAAGAAACCGATCAGCACGAAGGAGAGGGCGAGCGGCATCCGGTGGTCCTGCTCGCCCACCCGGAACCGCACCCACGTCCCCGCGGTCGCGCACAGCAGCAGCGCGGCGAGCACCCAGCGGGCGTCGGGCAGCCAGTGGTGGCTGAAGAAGTTCACGTACACGGCGACGGCGAGCACCGCCATGAGCCGGGGCCGGTAGCCGGTCAGGCGCAGGTCGAACAGACGCCAGGCCCGGCAGAGGTAGCTGCCCACGGCCGCGTACATGAATCCGCTGTACAGCGGCACGCCACCGATCTTCGTGAGCGCGTCCTCCGGGTAACTCCACGACCCCAACTGCACCTTGACCAGCTCGAAGAGCAGCCCGACGAGATGGCAGCAAGTGATCACGGCGGTGTCGCGGGCGCTGTCCCAGCCGACCTTCCTGGCGAGCAGGGCCAGTGCGATCCCGTAGAGGAGCAGCAGGTCGTACCGGGCGACGGGCAGTTCGGGCAGCTGCCCCGAGACGGCGATTCCGCCGACGAGCGCGACGGCGAAGGCGCAGCAGCGCGCCTCCAGCAGACCGAAGCGGAGCAGCTGGCGTATCCCGTTGGTGATCGTCCCCATGTTCGAGATGGACGCGTCAGGCACGCATCCGGTTCGCGAACGGGTGGCAGGTCCGGGTCACCGCTGTCGGCGCCGGTTCGCCTCTCGGGAGTCAGCCGGCCTTGAGCATCAGGCCGATGCCGAGCACCATCAGGCACGCCGCCGCGACCCCGCGGCGCCGAACCGCTCCTTGAACAGCAGCCCGATCCTCGTCCTTTATATCCCGATATGATGGCTTCATGATCATGCTTGGTCGGCTGCGGCGCCGCCGCTTTCCCCACGGCGGCAGATGGGAAGCTGCACTGCTGTCGCCCGCGATCCTTACGGTCCTCATCGCCGGCCTGGCGTTCTCCACACCGAGGGAGATCGCTTTCAGTCGTCTCCTGCCCGCCGCGCCTGCCCTCGCCGCCGCGATGTGGCCTGTTCTCCCCACGATCCTGCTGGGGGCATTCTGCCTTCTGGTCATGATCAGCCTCAGCTTCTTCTACACCGATCTGGGGACGCCGTACACGGGGGCCGCGATCATCGCGGTCACCTTGGCCGCCGCCTACACAAGCCATCTCCGTCTCCAGCGGGAGGAGACCCTTTTCCATATCCGGCTCGTCGCCGACGCGGCCCAGAAGGTGCTGCTGCGCCCCCTGCCGTGTCGCATCGATGACGTCGAGATCGAGTCGCTGTACCTGGCGGCCCAGGAGCAGGCCCGGATCGGCGGCGACTTCTATGAGGCGGTCGACACCCCGTACGGGGTCCGGCTGCTCATCGGTGACGTGCGCGGCAAGGGCCTGTCCGCCGTAGGAGCGGCCTCGGCGGTGATCAGCTCCTTCAGGGAGGCCGCGTACGACGAGCCTGACCTGAGCGGCATCACCCGGCGCTTGGAAACCAGCATCACCCGCCACATCGCCGCGTACCCCGGCCCTGATCTGCCGGAGCGCTTCGCCACTGCTCTCGTCGCGGAGGTCCCGCGCGGCGGTGGCCACGTCAAACTTCTCAACTGCGGGCACCCTCCGCCGCTGCTCGTGCACCACGGGCAGACCCGCGTCCTGGAGCCTTCCGCTCCCTCGCCGCCCCTTAACCTCGCGACGCTCATCGGAGACACCTACCGCGTCGACACCGTCGCCTTCGCCCCGGGCGACCAGCTGCTGCTCTACACCGATGGTGTGACGGAGGCCCGGGACCACGCGGGCGAGTTCTTCCCGCTCCCGGACTGGATGGGGCAGCAGGGCCTGATGTCGCCCCGCGAGCTGCTCGACCGGCTTCACCGCGACCTGCTTCACTACAGCGGCGGAAGGCTCGACGACGACGTCGCGGCGCTCGCATTCGCGGTGCTCGAACACCCATCTCCGATCCGACCTGAAACAGGTTCGGACAACAACGAAGTCCCGGGCCTTTGACCTGAGGCTTTCGCGTGGGGCGGTGGACGGAACCTGAGGCATCTGCCCAGCTCACCCCATCTGGAAGCCGCGACGGCCGTTGGGAGCGTGTGGGTCCAGTCGTCACCCTCGATTGACCGCGTCTCCCAGCCGCTCGGCTTCGCAGACCAGGGCCCATTGATCAGGTTCGCCAAGGTCGTCACCACCGAGATGGAAGCGAGCGATCACGGCGTGCTCGGGGGGTGGCCCCGGCAAGTGGCAGAGTGCGTCCTGCGTGGCAGCACCGTCCCACTGGCCTCTGACACCCTGCATCGGGGCTCATTCACAGCGCACCACCAGCCTGGCTACCACGACAATCCCGGGTCCTGCTCGTGCTCGGGAGAGTGCGTGGGCAGCGCCTCTGCGTCCGGTCCGTCAGTCCGCCACAGGGATCCGGGCCGCGGGCTGTCGTCCCCCCACGACGGCGGCGGGACGTGGACCCGCTGTGTGCGCGGGATGGGCACCTCGACCAGCGCGCCGTCCTGGAACATCCACAGCCCGAAGCAATCATCGTCTTCGTCGTGGAGCATGACCTGGACGCACTCCGGCCGGTTCCACGGCAGCGCCTCCAGGTCTGCGAGCACCCCGCGGCGCTGGCTCTCCCGGTAGAACTCGAGGTACCACCCGCCGACGAACCAGTTGGGTATCCGCTCGAAACTGCCGCGCCAGGTGCGCCCCTCGTCGGACCGCGTCAGCGGCTCCATCACCTCGTCCTCGTACTGTGCCAGGACGAGGACCTGCGCCATTCTGCTCATGAGCGCATGTCATCCCGTGGAGCCGCCTCTGGCAAATCCGTCTCGACGCAGGGCTGTTGTCCGACACCGTCGCCCGGTCTTGCGGGACAACACTCAGCATTCGGCGCTTGGCCCGTCATCGCACGCCGCGGCACTGAGCACGGCAGCGGTCTCGGCGTCTTCCGGTGGGTGGTCGAGCGGACCCTTGCCCGGCTGCACGGCTTCCGTCGGTTGCGTGTGCACTGGGAACGACGAGCGGACATGCACGAAGGGTTCCTGAAACTCGCCTGCTGCCTGATCACCCACCGACAACTCAAGTCACTGAGTTGGCGGTTGTGAGAAACACGCACTCAGGCTCAGGCAACTGAGCGTACGGTTGTCGGCTGGGATGACTGCTTGGGGGGAAGATGCGTGACGAGGAGATTGTGGCTGCGGTCCGTGCCATGCGCGGGGAGGCCACTGATCTATGGGTGTCTGATGGCGGGACGCTCGCCCGGGACGTCGACACCGTGCTTGCGCGCGCGGAAGCCGGAGAACAGGTGGGCGAGGAGATGCTCACCTTGCTCACAACGGATCCCGCCCTCCGCGACGAGCTCAGGCACCGTCTGCTGGGGGACGAGGACACCTACCGCGAGGCAGCGGGAAGTCCCAGCTACACACCGCTCGCCGGCCTCGCTGATCCGTCGGCCGAAATGGTCTACCGATGCCGAGTCTGCGACTACACGTACCCGATCTTCGAGGTCGGCGAGCCGGTACCCGAAGGATGCCCGGACCAGCACGGCCCGCTCGTGCTCGGCGTGTGATCCGCGGTGCTCACGGCGCTGTGGTCGGGCCTGGGCAGCAAAGTGGCGGACCGGTGGGCCTTGCTGCTGACCTCACCGGCTCTGGGCTTCTGGATGGGCGGACTGCTCGCCTGGATACATGCGCACGGCGGTATCACCGGGCGCCAGTCCGGCTGGAAGTCGCTCGGACGTGCCTGGGACCTCAGCATCGGGAGCCTCCCGGCTGCCGCCCAGGCGCTGACAGCGGTGCTCGCCGTGCTGCTGGTGGCGGGATCGGCGCGGCTTGCGGAGGAGCTGACCTTCGGGGTGCTGCGGCTACTGGAGGGATACTGGCCCCGGCCGACAGCGCCGCTTCGGATCATGATGCTCAATGCGCGAGGAAGAGCCGGTGAGCGAAGGGCCGAACGATGGCGCGACCTCGCTCGACGCCGAACGGAACTGACGGCCGCGGAATTCGCCGAGTACACGGCACTGAACGCGGCGCGGGCGCTCGTCCCTCCGGCGCCGCGGGACCGGATGCCCACGAGGCTGGGTGACATCCTCAAGGCGGCGGAGTCGCGGCCCCGTCACCGGTACGGCCTCGACGCCGCCGTGTGCTGGCCGCACCTGTGGCTGTCCCTTCCCGAGCAGGCGCGCGCGGAGATCGCCACGTCCCGTGCGCGACTGGATGAGGCTGCGCGTCTGTGGCTGTGGGGCCTGCTCTTTCTGCTGTGGACGACCTTCACCTGGTGGGCCGTGGCTGTGGCGGTGCTCGGAATGTTCGGCGGGTACCGGCTGGCATTGTCAGGGGCCGTGGACTACGGACGGCTCGTGCAGGCGGGTTTCGACCTGTATCGCAGAAACCTGTACGACGGCCTCGGATGGACCTTTCCCGAAGACCCCTCGCAGGAATATGTGACAGGGCAGAGGATGACGACCTATCTCGAGCGAGGACCGTTGCCTGGGGGGCCGGTATGAGTGCCGAGCGTGTGCGGCAGGCCGAGGACTGGCTCGGATGGCCACCGCTTCCGCCGGCGCCGCTACGCTTCAGGGCCGTCCTCGCCGCAGCGGGCCGTGCGCTCGCCGACTATGTGGAGGGTGACAGTCCGGCTCGGCGGCGGCTTGCCGATGCGCTGGACAAGGTGGTGACCCACCCGAGGTTCGGCACTTCCTCGCCTGCCTCCCGGGTCGCGATGCTGACACGCGCGGGAATCGCCCACAACTGGTGCGGGGTAGGCGATTCCAATGACGAAGATCTGTTGGTGGCCCGCAGGCTGCTCACGGACGGGCTCGGCATCACCCCCGTGGAGGGAACGGAGCAGGCATGGCTGGAATACGGCCTCGCCAACACACTGGTCAACCTGTATCAGCGCAACGGCGAGGCAGGCCTACTGGACGGTGCTCTCCGTCACGCTCGGCACAGCGTGGTCTGCGCCGGAGGTGACCGGAGGCTGGCGGCACTTTGCAGGGCTGGTCTCGCGTCCATACTGGTCACTCGCTTCCGTGCCCACGGTGATGTGGCTGTGCTGGCCGAAGCCGTGGCGCATGCGGAACGGTCGGTGGCCATGGCCGGAGACACCCAGCTGGGCCACCGGTTCACGTACATCCTGGCTGACGCGCTGTCCAAGAGATACGACACGACCGGCAGCCTCGACGATCTCAACCGCGCCATCGAGCTGCTGCGCAAAGCCAGTGACAGCCGCGATTACATCATGGCGCCGAGGACCGGCAACGCGTTCCGGGGAACCCTTGGCAGCCTGCTGCGCCGCCTGTACCTGCGCACAGGCGACGTCGCGGTTCTGGACGAGGCCATCGGGTTGCTGACGGAGGAGGTGGCGGACGATGATTCCCGGGCCGACCCGGTGTCACTGAGCCTCCTGGGCAACGCCCTGCTCACGCGATACGAGAGCTTCGGCGACCGGGACGACCTGCTCAGGGCCGTCGATCTGCAGCTGAAGACCCTCAGCGCCCGCGGGGCGGGCGACTGGCAGCTGGCCTCCGGGCACAACAACGTGGGCAACGCTCTGGCCGCGGCGTGGCGCGCGACTGGTGATGAGCGGCTGGGAGAGCAGGCGGTCGTTCATTACCGTACGGCTCTGAGCCTTACCTCGCGCCATGCCCCGGAGAGGGCTTCGCGCGCGTACAACCTCGGCACGACGCTGCAGGCACGAAGCGGGGGCGGCGGGGGCAGCGATCTGGTCATCGAAGCGGTGACCGCGTATGAGGACGCCGTGCGTCATGGCCTGGACACCTCGCTGGAATGGGCCCTTGCCGCAGCCAGGCGGTGGGGAGCTTGGGCAACGGCTCGGGGGTGCTGGGACGAAGCCTGTGCGGCATACACCCAGGCTCTGGAGGCCACTCAGCGGTTGGTCCGTGTCCAGCTCCTTCGCCAGGACAAGGAGACGTGGCTCGCCGACTCTCAGGGCGTTCCCTCGGAAGCCGCGTATGCACTGTTCCGGGCCGGGCGACTGGAGGAAGCGGTCGTGGCGCTGGAGACCGGTCGCAGCCAGCTGCTGTCGGAAAGCCTGGAGGCGGACAGGATAGGTATTGGCCGCCTCGCCGACGCCGGCCGCGCCGACCTCGTCGATCGATACCGCGCCGCGGCGAGGGCACTCGAAGAAGCGATGCGGGGCGGCGCGGACCCTGTAGCACTGCGGCGCCTGCGCCAGGCCGTCGAGGAGGTGATCGCGGAACTCCGGTCTGTTGACGGATATGAACGTTTCCTGACGCAACCGCGCTTCGCGGATGTGCGCCGGGCCGTACCGCGCGATGGCGTCATCGTCTATGTGGCCGCCGCGGGCCCTGCCGGAGTGGCACTCGCAGTGGGTGACGACGGCCGGATCAAGGCTGCCGAGTTGCCCTTGCTGACCACAGACGCGGTCGACCGTCGTGTTCGAGTGCTGCTGGGCGCCGAGCGGGGATCCGCGGGCCGGTCGAGAGGCTCCTGGAAGGGGGCGCTGGACGCGGCGACCCGCTGGGCCTGGTCAGCGATCGTCTCCCACGTTCTGCAGATCATCGACGAAACGGACGATCTGATCATCGTGCCCTCCGGGAAGCTCGCGATGCTGCCCCTCCACGCGGCCTGGCGACCCGTGCCGGGCTCTGCCACCGGACGGCACTATCTGCTGGACGAGCGAACGGTGCGCTATGTCCCGAACGCGCGTGCCCTTGAAGTCACTCGCCGCGTCGCAGACCGCACACCCTGCGGGCGCATCGCCGTCGTGGCCGACCCCCAGCCGACTTCATGGCCACGCGTCGGGTACGCGAGCGCTGAGGCGGCGTGGGCCCGGCGCTGGTTTCCCGAGAACGAGGTGCTACGGGGGACTGACGCGGACCGGGCGGCCGTCACCGAGGCCCTCTTGCGGGCACAGGTGCACCACTTCATCTGCCATGGCCGCTACGAGATGACCAACCCCCTGAACAGCGCGCTGCTCCTTGCAGGTGACGAGGCACTCACCTTGCGCGAGATCCTGGGCTTACGGCTGGGAGACAACTCCAAGGCCGCCGGGGCCCGGCTGACCGTCCTCTCGGCATGCGACACGGACCGCCCCGGCGCCGCGCTGCCGGACGAGGTGATTTCCCTGCCGAGCGGCTTGATCCAGGCCGGCGTCGCCGGTGTTGTGGCAAGCCAGTGGGCGGTTCGCAGCGAGGCCACCAGTCTGCTCATGGCGCGGTTCTACCAGCTGTGGCGAACGGAGGAGCTGGAACCCGTCACAGCGTTGCGTACGGCCCAACGCTGGCTCAGAGATACCACCAACCAGGAGAAGATACGGGACCTCACTCCGGCCATGACGCCCTCCGCGCCCAGGGATGAGGATCTTGAAGGGCTGGTGCGGAGCCTGCGGCTTCGCGACGCGGACGCGCGGCCGTACACGCATCCCGCAGACTGGGCCGGCATGAGCTACCACGGTGCTTGACGTCTGCCGCCGCCGGCGTTCGCCTGCGCGGCCCTCGACCGGCACCCCGTCCGCTTCGAAGATCAGCGACTTGACGATCTCGCTCACGTCACAGCCGATGGCCTCGGCCGCCTCGGCCGCGGTGCGGGTGGCGTCCGGGAAGCGGCGTACGGGGACAACGAGGCCGAGTTCGCGCAGGGCCTCGGCGAATCGGGGGGCGTCTGTGGTGTCCTGAGAGCTCATGGCCCGCACGCCAGCGGTAGCTGTACGGGCCACGCGACCGCGTTTCAGCTCATCTTCAACGCGCGTTCAGGACCTGGGCGACCACTCGTCCCGCCGCGTCGCCGCCGTGCCCGCCGGAGTCGACGACGGCCGCGGCGGCGCGGTTGCCGGCGTACCCGGTGAACCAGGCGTTGGAGTCGCCCTGCCCGTCGACCTCGGCCGATCCGGTCTTCGCGCCCTTGCTGCCGGAGACCGAGGCCATGGCGGGCGCAGCCGTGCCCTCACCCGTGGCGGCGGCACTCATCAACTGCCGCAGGGTCTGCGCCATGCCCGCCGGAAGCGGCTGCGCGGTGGCCGGCTCACGGCCGTCCAGCGCCAGCGGGACGATCACCGGCTGCCGGAAGGCCCCGCCCTTCACGGTGGCGGCGATGGAGGCGACGTTGAGGGCGTTCATCTGGATCTTCCCCTGGCCGATGTACGAGGCCGCGGTCTCCGCGCCCGCCGACTCGGGTACGGCACCGTCCCAGGTCCGCACGCCGGTCTGCCATTCCGCGCCGATGCCGAAGTACTTCAGCGCCGTCTCGCCCAGTGCCGAACCCGCGCCCTGCCCCAGCGGCTTGACGGGCTTGATGAAGGTGGTGTTGCAGGAGCGGGCGAAGGCGCGCTGGAGCGTGGTGGTCCCGAGCGAGAAGT
Organism: Streptomyces sp. NPDC018833; assembly: GCF_044390825.1. Taxonomy (NCBI): domain Bacteria; kingdom Bacillati; phylum Actinomycetota; class Actinomycetes; order Kitasatosporales; family Streptomycetaceae; genus Streptomyces; species Streptomyces sp. NPDC018833. Next base: position 405,023 of record NZ_JBIRZM010000003.1, read on the forward strand.
CGTTGAGGTTGTGGAACTCGCGCTCCCAGGTGACCGTCGCCGGACACTCGACCGACGAGTCCGGACCGTTCACCAGCCCCTTGTCCAGCATCATCGCGGCCGTCACGATCTTCATCGTCGAGCCCGGCGCCTGGGCGCCCCCGAGCGCGGTGTCGAAGCCGTCCGCCGGGCTGTTGGCGACCGCCCGGATCCGGCCGGTGCTCGGCTCGACCGCGACGACGGACGCCCTGCCGTACGCCTTGACCGCCTTCTCGGCGGCCGCCTGCACTCCCGCGTCCAGATACGTCCGCAGCGTGCCCTCCTTCCCCTTGGTGAGGGTGAGCAGCGTGCTGTCGGGCACGTTCGGGTCCTCGGAGGTGATCACCAGCTCGACGCCCGCCGTGCCGCCCGCCTTCGCGCCGTACTTCTTGCGCAGCTGGTCGAGGACCGTGCCGAGCGAGGGGTACTTCTCCTTCGTCAGCTCCACGCCGTCCTTGTCGACCGCCTTGATGGGTGGCGCGGACGCCCCCTCCGTCACCAGCGAGGTGCCCTTGGTGAGCTCGGGGTGCACCACGGAGGGTTGCCAGTCCACCAGCGGGCGGCCGGTGGTCAGCCCGCGGACGACGGTCAGCTCGGAGGAGTACGACCAGGACCTGGACACCCCCTGGAAGTTCACGGTCGCGTTCACGGTGAACGGGACCTTCGTCCCCACCGCCGCGCCGGGCTCGATCACCGCCCCGGTGACATGGGCGTCCTCGCTGTAGCCGGTGAGTAACGGCTCCGCCTCGGCAGCGTTGTTGGTCAGCTGGGCGGCGGTCGGCCCGTCGCCCGCGGCCCACGCGGCGAGGAAGTCCTTCGCGGTCTTCTCCACCTCGTCGGCGCCGGGCGGCCCGGTCTCCTTGGGCGCGGACCGGGTGGTGACGCCGTCGTCGGTGCCGCTCCCGGTCAGCCCGTTGTACAGATTCCATCCCCCGTAGCCGACACCCGTCGCCACGACGGCGAACACGCCGCCGACGACGGCGACCTTCGCTCCACTGCGCATGACCGCAGCCCCCTCCCCAGAGTGCACGTCCTGAACATGTTCAAGATCGTGAGTCAGGGGCCACTTTACGGGAAGGGGGTGACGGGGGAGGGGTGACGGGGGAGGGGGTGACGGGGGAGGGGGTTGTCATGGGACCGCGACGCCGCGGGCGGGGCCGTCAGCCCCGCCCACCCGGCCTTGCCGGGCCCGACGCTCACGGAGGTCCGCCCGTGCGCGGCCCACCTCGTGGGGATGGCGGCTCCGCCGGAGATCCAGGATCGGCTCGCTGCTGCGGGAGCGGGATGGCCGGTTTGCAGCGCGCACGGGCGTCGACCCGCGTACGCTCGCCACCCCGTCCCGCTGGTTCCGCATCTCCCCGCGCCGGATGCAGGCCCGGCGCGAGGCTGCCCGACCGCGAACTGATGTGTGGGGGCCGCTGGTTGGCCGACGCCTCGCCGTCCACGCCGCGTGGCCGGAGCCCGAAGGCTCCACGGGCCGAAGCGAAGGAGAACCGGACGTACGCTCGAAGCCGGTCAGATCGAGCCAGGCGACGCCGACGGGGACCGCGAAGGCGGCCCCGCCTGACAGATGGAGACACGATGAACATGGCACCGAGGACGGACACGCAGTCGCCTGCGCCGCACGCCGCCGACAGCCACGATCTGATCCGCGTGCACGGCGCGCGCGTGAACAACCTCAAGGACGTCAGCGTCGAACTCCCGAAACGCCGGCTGACGGTGTTCACCGGCGTCTCCGGCTCGGGCAAGAGCTCGCTGGTGTTCGACACGATCGCCGCGGAGTCGCAGCGGCTGATCAACGAGACCTACAGCGCCTTCGTGCAGGGCTTCATGCCGACGCTGGCGCGGCCCGAGGTCGACGTACTCGACGGTCTGACGACCGCGATCATCGTCGACCAGCAGCGGATCGGTGCCGATCCCCGCTCCACGGTCGGCACCGTCACCGACGCCAACGCGATGCTGCGCATCCTCTTCAGCCGGCTCGGGCAGCCGCACATCGGCTCGCCCGGCGCGTACGCCTTCAATGTCCCCTCCGTCCGGGCGAGCGGTGCGATCACCGTCGAACGCGGTGCCAAGACGGCCGTGAAAGCGACTTACACCCGCACCGGCGGCATGTGCAGCCGCTGCGAAGGCCGGGGCACGGTCTCCGACATCGATCACACCCAGCTCTACGACGACTCCAAGTCGATCGCCGAGGGCGCGTTCACGATCCCAGGCTGGAAGTCGGACAGCTTCTGGACCGTGCGGGTCTACGCCGAGTCGGGCTTCCTCGACCCGAACAAGCCGATCCGCGAGTTCACCGAGAAGGAGATGCAGGACTTCCTCCACCGGGAGCCGACCAAGGTCAAGGTCGAGGGGGTGACCCTCACCTACGAGGGGCTGATACCCAAGATCCAGAAGTCCTTCCTCTCCAAGGACCGGGAGGCGATGCAGCCGCACATCCGCGCGTTCGTGGACCGGGCGGTCACCTTCACCACCTGCCCCGAGTGCGACGGCACCCGGCTCAGCGAGGCGGCTCGGTCGTCGAAGATCAAGGGCATCAGCATCGCCGACGCCTGCGCGATGCAGATCAGCGACCTGGCCGACTGGGTGCGCGGCCTCGACGAGCCCTCGGTGGCGCCGCTGCTCACCGCGCTGCAGCAGACCCTCGACTCGTTCTCGGAGATCGGCCTCGGCTACCTCTCGCTCGACCGGCCGTCAGGCACGTTGTCGGGCGGCGAGGCGCAGCGCGTCAAGATGATCCGCCACCTCGGCTCCTCACTCACCGACACCACTTACGTTTTCGACGAGCCCACCATCGGGCTGCACCCGCACGACATCCAGCGGATGAACGACCTGCTGCTGCGGCTGCGGGACAAGGGCAACACGGTGCTCGTCGTGGAGCACAAGCCCGAGACGATCGCGATCGCCGACCACGTCGTCGACCTCGGCCCCGGCGCGGGTACGGCGGGCGGCACCGTCTGCTTCGAGGGCACTGTCGAGGGGCTGCGGGCGGGCGGCACCATCACGGGCCGCCATTTCGACGACCGGGCTGTTCTCAAGGAGACGGTGCGTAAGCCCACCGGCACGTTGGAGATCCGCGGCGCGACGGCGAACAACCTGCGGGGCGTCGACGTCGACGTCCCGCTGGGGGTGCTCGTCGTCGTCACCGGCGTCGCCGGTTCCGGCAAGAGCTCGCTCGTGCACGGGTCGCTGTGCCGACAGCCGGGTGCCGCCGACGCCGGTGTGGTGTCGATCGACCAGGGCGCGATCCGCGGCTCCAGGCGGAGCAACCCGGCGACGTACACCGGACTGCTCGACCCGATCCGCAAGGCGTTCGCGAAGGCCAACGGCGTGAAGCCGGCGCTGTTCAGCGCCAATTCCGAGGGCGCCTGCCCCACCTGCAACGGCGCCGGCGTCATCTACACCGACCTGGCGATGATGGCGGGCGTCTCCACCACCTGCGAGGAGTGCGAGGGGAAGCGGTTCCAGGCATCGGTGCTGGAGTACCACCTCGGCGGCCGCGACATCAGTGAGGTGCTCGCGATGTCGGTGGCCGAGGCCGAGGAGTTCTTCGGCGCCGGCGAGGCGGGCACTTCCCCAAGCTCTTCGAGCAGGGGATACCACAAGGCCGCGCACCGCATCCTCGACCGGCTCGCCGACGTCGGGCTCGGCTACCTCAGCCTCGGCCAACCGCTCACCACGCTGTCCGGCGGCGAGCGGCAGCGGCTCAAGCTGGCGACCCACATGGGCGAGAAGGGCGGCGTCTACATCCTCGACGAGCCGACCACCGGTCTCCACCTCGCCGACGTCGCGCAGCTGCTCGGCCTCCTCGACCGGCTCGTCGACTCCGGCAAGTCGGTCATCGTCGTCGAACACCACCAGGCGGTCATGGCGCACGCCGACTGGATCATCGACCTCGGCCCCGGCGCCGGCCACGACGGCGGTCGGATCGTCTTCGAGGGCACCCCCACCGACCTCGTCGCCGCCCGCTCCACCCTCACCGGCGAGCACCTCGCGGCCTACGTCGGCACCTGACCGAGGCCCGCACGGACACCGTTTGCCGCTTCGCCCACTGGCTTCCACGGACCCATCGCCCACTTGCCCTGCGGGCCCCGGCTGGGCCTCTGTGGGCCTTGGGACGGTGGCCCGGGATTGGCTTCCGCTACCACCGGCAACGACCGAGACGGGCCCGACACCGAGAGGTGTCGGGCCCGCCTTGTTCCCAGCTAGACCCACGTGCCCAGCCACATCCGCCCGCGCCAGTCCTCCATCGGGATCGGAGTGCCCGTGTAGATCGGCCAGAAGTAGATGAAGTTCCACACGATCAGCAGCACCAGCACGCCCGCCCCGATCGCGCCCACCGCGCGGCGGCGTTCGTCCGTGCCCGGTGGGCCCAGCATCGCGCCGATCATCATCGCCACCGCCAGGCACAGGAAGGGCACGAACACGACCGCGTAGAACAGGAAGATCGTCCGCTCCTGGTACAGCAGCCACGGGGCCCAGCCCGCCAGGAACGCGCACAGGATCGCGCCCGCGCGCCAGTCGCGGCGGAAGAGCCAGCGCCACAGGACGTAGCAGAGCGCGAAGCACGCCGCCCACCACAGCAGCGGCGTGCCCAGCGCCAGGACCTCGCTCGCGCACTTGTCGACCGTGCCCTTGGGGCAGCCGCGCGTGCCGGCGGGCGGGTCCTCGTAGTAGTACGAGACCGGGCGGCCCAGCACCAGCCAGCTCCACGGGTTCGACTGGTAGGTGTGGCCGGAGGTCAGGTCGATGTGGAAGTCGAACACCTGGTTCTCGTAGTGCCAGAAGCTGCGCCACCAGTCCGGGAACAGCCAGCCCCAGTTGCTCTCCCGGCCGTCCCCGGTGCTGGCCCAGTTCCGGTGGTAACCCTTGTCGGTGACCAACCACCCCGTCCACGACGCCATGTACGTGACCAGCGCGACCGGCACCGTCGAGACGAACGCCGGGACCAGGTCCTTCTTCAGCACCGCCACGTACGGCTGCACCGCGCCCGCCGTGCGCCGTGCGCCCACGTCCCACAGCACGCTCATCACACAGAACGCGGCCATGATGTACAGGCCGTTCCACTTGGTGCCCGCCGCCAGGCCCAGCAGGACGCCCGCCGTCAGCCGCCACGGGCGCAGGCCCAGGCGCAGCGTCTCGGCGACGTGGGCGTCAGGGCGCAGCACTCCGTCCGCGTCCTGCGGGAGCGCGTCGGCCAGTCTGCGCCGTGACCGGTCGCGGTCGAGGAGCAGCGCGCCGAACGCAGCGAGCACGAAGAACATCAGCACCAGGTCCAGCAGCGCCGTGCGGCTCATCACGAAGTGCAGCCCGTCCACGGCGAGGAGCAGGCCCGCCAGGCAGCCGAGGAACGTCGACCGGAACAGCCGCCGGCCGATCCGGCACAGCATCAGCACCGACAAGGTGCCGAGCACGGCGACCATGAAGCGCCAGCCGAAGGGCGTGAAGTCGAACATCTTCTCGCCGAGTCCGATGACCCACTTGCCGACCGGCGGATGCACCACATAACCGGGGTCGTCGGGGATCGGGACGGCCGAGCCGTGCTCGAGGATCGTCTTGTCGATGTCCTTGGGCCAGCTCGCCTCGTAGCCCTGGTTGACGAGCGCCCAGGCGTCCTTGGCGTAGTACGTCTCGTCGAATATCACCGCGTGCGGCGTGCCGAGGTTCCAGAACCGCAGCAGGCCCGCCAGCAGCGCCACCAGGATCGGGCCGCCCCAGGCGGCGATACTCAGCAGCGGTTCCACGTCGCCCGGCCGGATGCCGAGCACCGCCCACAGCCGTCCCGAGGGGCGGGTGTACGGCGGCACCAGGCGTTCGCGCAGGCCGATCACGGGCCGGGGCGTGTAGCCGAAACGGCGCAGCCGCTGCTGCCAGCCGGGCGGCGGCTGGGCGGCGTCCTTGCCCTCGAGGGTCTGTGGCGCGGTACTGGTCACCGCGCCATCGTAGGGAACAGGGCTGTGCGAGTGGTGCCTGCCGTCCTGGGAGGATGGCTTTGTGACTGGAACGCTGGTACTCGCAGGGACCCCCATCGGTGACGTGGCGGACGCGCCGCCGCGGCTCGCCGCCGAACTGGCGGGCGCCGACATCGTCGCCGCGGAGGACACGCGGCGGTTGCGCCGCCTCACCCAGGCCCTCGGCGTGCACACGCAGGGGCGCGTCGTCTCCTACTTCGAGGGCAACGAGTCCGCGCGCACCCCCGAACTGGTCGAGGCTCTGGTGGGCGGCGCGCGGGTGCTGCTGGTCACCGACGCGGGCATGCCGTCCGTGTCCGACCCCGGCTACCGGCTGGTCGCCGCCGCCGTCGAGCAGGACATCAAGGTCACCGCCGTGCCGGGGCCGTCGGCGGTCCTCACCGCGCTCGCGCTGTCGGGGCTACCGGTCGACCGGTTCTGTTTCGAGGGCTTCCTGCCGCGCAAGGCGGGTGAGCGCCTCGGCCGGCTGCGCGAGGTCGCGGCCGAGCGGCGCACCCTCGTCTATTTCGAGGCCCCCCACCGCCTCGACGACACGCTCGCCGCGATGGCCGAGGTCTTCGGCGCCGACCGGCGTGCGGCGGTCTGCCGCGAGCTGACCAAGACGTACGAGGAGGTCAAGCGCGGCGGCCTCGGCGAGCTGGCCGCCTGGGCGGCCGAAGGCGTGCGCGGCGAGATCACGGTCGTCGTCGAGGGCGCTCCGGAGACTGGGCCCGCCGAGCTCGACGCCGAGGAGCTGGTGCGCAGGGTGCAGGTGCGCGAGGAGGCAGGAGAGCGGCGCAAGGAGGCGATCGCTGCGGTGGCGGCCGAGGCGGGCCTGCCCAAGCGCGAGGTGTTCGACGCCGTCGTCGCGGCAAAGAATGCGGCTCGACCGGCTTCTTGAGACGGTAAAGGGATATCGTAAAAGGCAAAGCGCAGACCGTGTCCTGCTTCGTTGTGCATGGAAAGACCAAAGCTCGCACCATTTGTCGACAGGCGCTGATGCGCTCCCGCCGGAAGAGGCGTCCACTGGACCAGTGGAAAGGAGCTGGCATGAGTGAGATCACGGGCACCGCCAAGGTCCACGAGGCGTACGCCTTTGCCTGCATGCGTTGCGGGTACGGCTGGGAGCAGTCGTACGAGATCGAGCACCACGTCGACAACACCGGCCAGGGATTCGTGGTCTACAAGGCGGACGGGCAGCGGGTTCCCTCGCCGCTGTCCAGCCCGACCTGTGTCAACTGCGGAGGACACGTCGTACGGATCATGCGGGCCGGCCAGGTCTCGTCCGCCCACGGACCGGAGTACGAGCCGGAAGGCGGGGCCCACGTCGTCAGGACGCCCGTGTCGATCACCGGACCGTTCCCCGGCTGGGACGTCCCCCGAGCGCACGCGGAAGCGCCCGCGAAGGAGACCTCCGAGGCCGGGTCGACGAAGGCGGGCGCACAGGCCGACGTACCGGCAGCCGAACCTCACCAGCGCTGGCACCCCTCCCGTCTCCTGCACCCGTTCCACCACCGCAAGTGAGCCGCCACCGCATGTGAGCCCGAGGCGGGCGCCTCGTAGGATCGCGCCCATGAGCTCGAAGTCCGCACCACCGCCGCTGCCCGAACCGCTTGGGGTGGCGGTCGCCGATTCGCACACCCACCTGGACATGCAGGACGGCACCGTCGAGGAGGCCCTGGCCCGGGCCGCGGCGGTGGGTGTGACGACCGTGGTGCAGGTGGGCTGCGACATCAAGGGGTCGCGCTGGGCCGCGGAGACCGCCGCCGCGCACCGGGAGGTCCACGCCGCGGTCGCGCTGCACCCCAACGAGGCGCCGCGGATCGTCCTCGGCGACCCTGACGGCTGGTCCCGGCAGGCGGCCCGCGAGGCAGGCGGCGACTCGGCGCTCGACGACGCGCTCGCCGAGATCGACCGGCTCGCCGCCCTCGACGAGGTGAAGGCCGTCGGCGAGACCGGCCTCGATCACTTCCGTACGGGCCCCGAGGGCATGGCCGCCCAGGAACGCTCCTTCCGCGCCCATATCGAGATCGCGAAACGGCACGACAAGGCCCTTGTCATTCACGACCGCGAGGCCCACGCGGATGTGCTGCGCATTCTCGCCGAGGAGGGTGCGCCCGAACGCACGGTGTTCCACTGTTATTCGGGCGACGCGGAAATGGCGGAAGTCTGCGCCGCCGCGGGCTACTTCATGTCCTTCGCCGGCAATGTGACCTTCAAGAACGCCCAACCGCTGCGCGACGCGCTCGCCGTGGCACCCGCCGAACTCGTCCTGGTCGAGACGGACGCGCCGTTCCTCACCCCGGCGCCGTACCGCGGACGGCCCAACGCGCCCTATCTCATTCCCGTCACCCTGCGGGCGATGGCGGCGGTCAAGGGACTCGACGAAGACACGCTGGCCTCGGCGATCGCCGCGAATACCGCGCGCGCATTCGGCTACTGACCGGATCGGGCGCACCTGATCTGTCGCGACCGTGTGTGTTCGCGTTGCTTTGGAGAGTGACGAACGCTCCGATACTGTCCGTTGCCACATGTCGGGCCGGACCCCATGGAGCGTCGTGAGCAATGCGCAGGGCAGTCACCGTGCCGCACGCGGCGGCCGGAGAGCGTTCCGTCGGCAGGAGCCGCCCCCCGCGTGGGACGCCCCGCGGGCCGGGCCGCCGCTGACGGGCCAGGGGGGGAAGGTGAGCCAGGCGGCCGCCTGGCCGCAGGGCGCGTACGACAGCGCCTATGCGCCGACGGCCGTCGATGTCCCGCTCGATGTCCGGCTTGCGGATGCCTATGCGCCGACGGCGGTCGATGTCCGGCTTGCGGATGCCTATGCGCCGACGGCGGTCGATGTCCGGCTTGCGGATGCCTATGCGCCGACGGCGGTCGATGTCCGGCTCGCGGATGCCTACGCGCCGACCCTGCCGCACCTGGACCTCGGCGGCGCCGGCGCGGAGCCGCCCGTGCTGCCGCGCCGGTCCCCGGCGGCGGAGCCGCCGGGCGATGCTCCCGCCGCCGGCGGACGCGTACCCGGGGTCGGCGGACGCGGGCGGCGCCGCCGCCCCGCCGAGCGGCCCGACACCCTGCGTCGGCTCATTCCGCAGGCTCTCGTCGTCGCCTTCCTCGCCGGCGGGACGTCCGCCTTCGTCGCCGCGGACAAGTCCGTACGGCTGACCGTCGACGGCGTACCCCGCCACCTGCACACCTTCGCCGACGACGTCCATGAACTCCTGCACGACGAAGGTCTCGCCGTGGGACCGCACGACATCGTCGCCCCCAGCCCCCGCGCGGAACTCGACCACGGCGACGAGGTCGTCGTCCGCTACGGCCGTCCCCTCGTCGTCAGCCTCGACGGCCACCGCCGCACCATGTGGACCACCGCCCGCACGGTGGGGGCGGCGCTGCGCGGGCTCGGCGTCCGGGCGGCGGGCGCGTTCGTGTCCGTATCGCGCTCCTCTGCGGTCCCGCGCTCCGGACTCGCACTCGACGTGCGCACCGAGCGGTCCGTGACCTTCATGGCCGACGGGCGCGAGCACCGCATCCACACCAACGCGGCGACCGTGCGCGAGGCCCTCGCCCAGGCCGGCATCGAACTGCACGCCCAGGACACCACGTCCGCACCCCCCGAGAGCTTTCCGCGCGAAGGCCAGACCGTCACCGTCATGCGCGTCACCGGAACCCGCAAGGTGGGTGAGGAGCCCATTCCGTACGCGGTCGAGAGGGCCCGCGACCCGTCCCTGTTCACCGGGACCGAGGTGGTCGTCCGGCAGGGCACGCCGGGCGTGCGCCGGGTCACCTACGCGCTGCGCAGCGTCAACGGCGTACGCCAGAAGCCGCGCAAGCTCTCCGATGAGGTCGTGCGCGAGCCGGTCACCGAGCGGGTCCGGGTCGGCACCCGGCAGTTCCCCTCGTCCGTGGGCGGCGCCGACGGCCTGGACTGGGACGCCCTGGCCGACTGCGAGTCGGGCGGCCGGCCCGGCGCGGTCGACCCGTCGGGGAACTACGGCGGGCTGTACCAGTTCGACACCGGGACCTGGCGCTCACTGGGTGGCAGCGGACGCCCGCAGGACGCCTCGCCCGAAGAGCAGACGTACCGGGCGAAGAAGCTGTACGTGCAGCGGGGGGCGAGTCCGTGGCCGCACTGCGGCCGTAGGCTGTATCGGTGAGCACCACTGATCCCGACGCACTCCTCGGCCCCGCCGACATCCGTGAACTGGCCGCCGCGCTGGGCGTACGCCCCACCAAGCAGCGCGGCCAGAACTTCGTCATCGACGCCAACACGGTCCGCCGGATCGTGCGCACGGCCGAGGTCGAGCCCGACGACGTCGTCGTCGAGGTGGGCCCCGGACTCGGGTCGCTGACCCTGGCGCTGCTGGAGGCCGCGGACCGGGTCGTCGCCGTCGAGATCGACGACGTGCTCGCCGGGGCCCTGCCGACGACGGTCGCCGCCCGGCTGCCCGAGAAGGCGTCGCGCTTCTCGCTCGTCCACTCCGACGCCATGCACGTCCAGGAGCTGCCCGGGCCGCCGCCCACCGCGCTCGTCGCGAACCTGCCGTACAACGTGGCCGTCCCGGTCCTGCTGCACATGCTGGAGCGCTTCCCGACGATCGAACGCACCCTGGTCATGGTCCAGGCGGAGGTCGCCGACCGGCTCGCCGCCCGCCCGGGGAACAAGGTGTACGGCGTCCCGTCCGTCAAGGCCAACTGGTACGCCGAGGTCAAGCGGGCCGGTGCGATCGGCCGCAACGTCTTCTGGCCCGCCCCCAACGTGGACTCCGGCCTCGTGTCGCTGGTGCGCCGCAAGGAGCCGCTCGCCACGACGGCCTCCCGGCAGGAGGTCTTCGCGGTCGTCGACGCGGCCTTCGCGCAGCGCCGCAAGACCCTGCGGGCCGCGCTCGCGGGCTGGGCAGGATCACCCGCCGCCGCGGAGGCGGCGCTGGTGGCGGCCGGAGTCTCGCCGCAGGCGCGCGGTGAGGCACTGACGGTGGAGGAGTTCGCGCGGATCGCGGAGGCGAAGCAGTGAGTGTGACCGTACGGGTGCCGGCGAAGGTCAACGTCCAGCTGGCGGTCGGCGGGGCGCGCCCCGACGGCTTCCACGACCTCGCCAACGTGTTCCTCGCGGTGGGCCTGTACGACGAGGTGACCGTCCGCCCGGCCCCCTCGCTGACGATCACGTGCACCGGCCCCGGCTGCGACCAGGTCCCCCTGGACCGTACGAACCTGGCGGCCCGTGCGGCCGAGCTCCTGGCCGCCCGCCACGGGATCTCGCCCGATGTGCACATCCACATCGCCAAGGACATCCCGGTCGCCGGCGGCATGGCGGGCGGCAGCGCCGACGGCGCCGGCGCGCTGCTGGCGTGCGACGTGCTGTGGGGACTCGGCTCGTCGAGGGAGGAACTGCTCTCCATCTGCGCCGAGTTGGGCTCCGACGTGCCGTTCAGCCTGGTGGGTGGGGCGGCGCTCGGCACCGGCCGCGGCGAGCAGCTCACGGAGCTGGAGGTCCGCGGGACGTTCCACTGGGTGTTCGCGATGGCGGACGGTGGGCTGTCGACGCCGGTGGTGTTCGGGGAGTTCGACCGCCTGAACGCAGGTGTCGCCGTGCCCGATCCCGTTGCCTCGCCCGCGCTGGCGGCCGCGCTGCGCACGGGCGACGCGGCGGCGCTCGCGGACGCGCTCGTCAACGACCTCCAGCCCGCGGCGCTCTCACTGCGCCCGTCGCTCGCGGCGACGCTGTCGACAGGTATGTCGGCGGGCGCGCTGGCGTCACTGGTGTCGGGTTCGGGCCCGACGACGGCGTTCCTGACGAAGGACGCGGACGGGGCGGAGGCGGTGGCGTCGGCGCTGATGTCGTCGGGCACGTGCCGCGCGGCCCGGGTGACGACGGGTCCGGCGCGGGGCGCGACGGTCGTGTAACCGGGCTCGACCTCCGGCCGCTCCGGGCTGCGCCCGGGCCCCTGGCCCCGCTCCGGGCCGCGCCCGCGCCCTGTTCCAGGCTGGGCCCCGGCCTCGTTCCGGGCTGCGCCCCGGCCCCGTCCCGGGCTCGGCCCCGGCCCTGTTCCCGGCTGCGCCCGGAGCCGTTCCCGGCTGCGCCCGGAGCCGTTCCGTGCTGCGTGGCGGGCCGCTGGGGGGGCCGTTTCCCACCCCGCCCTCCCCTACGGCCTGGCGGCCGTGGGCGGCACCCCCATCCCGAACTTGGGGCTCCGCCCCCGGACCCTCCAAGGAGCCCCAGCGCCTCAAGCGCCGGCGGGGCTGGGGCTCGCACGGCCGCCAGGCCGCAGGGGGAGATTGAGGACACCGCGCCAAGCGCGGTACGGGGTCCGGGGCTTGCCCGGTCAGGGAAAGGGCGGGTAGGGGAACAGCCCGCGCAGCGGTCAACCGCCCCCCACGTACTCAGGCCCACATGAGTACCTGCGCCCTCCCGCGCGCCACGCCGCCGGCGCGAGCGTAAGCGCATGGCCACAGACCTCCGCGTGCTCGCAGAACACACCCCCGTCACCCGGGACCGCTACGTCGATCTCCTGCGCGTCGCCTCGCTCGGTGTCGTCGTCGGGGGGCACTGGCTCATGGCCGCCGTCACCGACGACGGCGTCGGGAATCTGCTCGCCGTCGTGCCCCGGCTGCAGGTGCTGACCTGGGTCCTCCAGGTCATGCCCGTGTTCTTCTTCGTCGGCGGGTTCTCGCACGCGCTGTCGTACCGGTCGCTGCGGCGCCGGCACCCGGATCGGCCCGTGTACTCCGTCTTCCTGCGCGCGCGCCTGCGGCGGCTGCTGCGGCCCACCATGGCCTTCGTCCTCGTCTGGGGCGCCGCCGCGCTCGTCGTGCAGCTGTTCGGCGGAGGCGGCGGCATGACGGGCGTCGCGCTGCGGCTCGTCGCACAGCCGCTGTGGTTCATCGGGATCTATCTCGCCATGGTCGCGTTCACCCCGCCGCTGCTGAAGCTGCACGAGCGATGGGGATGGGGCGCCTTCGGGGCGCTCGCCGGGGCCGCGGCAGCCGTCGACGTGCTGCGGTTCGCCGCGGACGTGCCCTTCGTCGAGTTCCTGAACTTCGCCTTCGTCTGGCTCGCCGTCCATCAGCTCGGCTTCCTGCGGGCCGACGGCCGCCTCCGGGCGCCCGCCGCGCTCGCGACCGCCGGTCTCGCCGGGGCCGCGGCGCTCGTCGCTCTCGGGCCGTATCCGCTCTCCATGGTCGGCATGCCCGGCGAGAAGGTCTCGAACATGGCTCCGCCCACCCTCGCCCTGCTGTGCCACGGGCTCTGGCTGGTCGGGGCCGTCGAGCTGCTGAAGGGCCCGGGTGCCCGCCTGCTGCGGCGTCCTCGCGTCTGGCGGGGCGTGGTCGCCGCGAACGGGATCGCCATGACCGCGTTCCTGTGGCATCTGACCGCCATGCTCGGCGTGTACGGAGCGACGACGGCCGCGGGTCTGGAGCCGACGGAGCCCGCGACCGCCGCCTGGTGGGCGGAGGTCCCGTTCCGGATCGCGGCGGCCGTCGTCATGACCGCCCTGCTCGTGGCCGTCTTCCGGGGCTTCGAGAGGCCGGGGCCGGCCGCCGCGGCACCGGTGCCGGGCACCGGACCGGTGGCCGCCACGGGGATCGCGCTGTGCCTGTTCGGCATCCTCGCCCTGTCCATGGTCGGTTTCGGCGGACTGCTGGAGGGACGGACCGCGGTGCTGGTCGCGGTGCCGGTCAGCGCACCCGCGGCCGTCGCCATGGCGCTCGGCGGCTGGCTGCTGGTGGAAAGGGCCGGGCGGGGCAGCCGCCGGTGACAAGTAGGCTGGGGGGTCGATCGTTCCCCCTGGCAGGAGAGAAATGGCCGTCAACCTCGTCAATGTCGAGGCAGTCAGCAAGGTGTACGGCACTCGTGCCCTGCTCGACTCCGTCTCCCTCGGCGTGTCCGAGGGGGACCGCATCGGCGTCGTCGGCCGCAACGGCGACGGCAAGACCACCCTCATCCGCCTGCTCGCCAAGCTGGAGGAGCCCGACACCGGACGGGTCACCCAGAGCGGCGGGCTGCGGATCGGCGTGCTCACCCAGCACGACTCGCTCGACCCCGAGGCCACCATCCGGCACGAGGTCATCGGCGACCTGGCCGACCACGAGTGGGCCGGGAACGCCAAGATCCGCGACGTGCTGACGGGGCTGTTCGACGGGCTCGACCTGTCCGGGTTCCCGCAGGGACTCGACACCGTGATCGGGCCGCTGTCCGGCGGCGAGCGCCGCCGCATCGCGCTCGCCAAGCTGCTCATCGCCGATCAGGACCTGATCGTCCTCGACGAGCCCACCAACCACCTCGACGTGGAGGGCATCGCCTGGCTCGCGAAGCATCTGCAGGCCCGCCGCTCGGCGCTCGTCTGCGTCACGCACGACCGCTGGTTCCTCGACCAGGTCTGCACCCGCATGTGGGATGTGCAGCGCGGCGCGGTGTACGAGTACGAGGGCGGCTACAGCGACTACGTCTTCGCACGGGCCGAGCGCGAGCGCATCGCCGCGACCGAGGAGGCCAAGCGGCAGAACCTGATGCGCAAGGAGCTGGCGTGGCTGCGGCGCGGCGCCCCCGCCCGTACGTCCAAGCCGCGCTACCGCATCGAGGCCGCCAACGAGCTGATCGCCGACGTGCCGCCGCCGCGCGACACCTCCGAGCTGATGAAGTTCGCCGGCGCCCGGCTCGGCAAGACGGTCTTCGACCTGGAGGACGTGACCGTGCAGGCCGGGCCCAAGGTGCTGGTGAAGCATCTGACCTGGCATCTCGGCCCCGGCGACCGCATCGGCCTGGTCGGTGTCAACGGCGCGGGCAAGACCTCGCTGCTGCGCACGCTCTCCGAAGCCGCCCGTACGCAGGGCGAGAAGCAGCCCGCGGCCGGCCGCGTCGTCGTCGGCAAGACCGTCAGGCTCGCCTACCTCTCGCAGGACGTCACCGAACTGCCCCCGGCGCTGCGGGTGCTGGAGTCGGTGCAGCAGATCCGCGACCGCGTCGACCTCGGCAAGGGCCGGGAGATGACCGCCGGTCAGCTGTGCGAGCAGTTCGGGTTCGGCAAGGAGAAGCAGTGGACGCCGGTCGGTGATCTGTCCGGTGGCGAGCGGCGCCGCCTTCAGCTGCTGCGTCTGCTGATGGACGAGCCGAACGTCCTCTTCCTCGACGAGCCCACGAACGACCTCGACATCGAGACGCTGACCCAGCTGGAGGACGTGCTCGACGGCTGGCCGGGTTCGATGGTGGTCATCTCCCACGACCGGTTCTTCCTGGAGCGGACGACGGACCGCACGTACGCCCTGCTCGGCGACGGCGCGCTGCGGATGCTGCCGCGTGGGATCGACGAGTACCTGGAGCGCCGGGCGCGCATGGTCGAGGCGTCCGCGCCGGTGCCGCCGGCCGCCCCGGCGGCGGCCGTGGGCAAGGAGAAGTCCGCCGCGGACGCGCGTGTGGCGAAGAAGGAGCTGCAGCGGATCGAGCGGCAGCTCGACAAGATCTCCGACAAGGAGACCAAGCTGCACGCCCAAATCGCCGACAATGCGACAGACTTCGAGAAGGTGGCGAAGCTGGACGCCGAGCTGCGTGAACTGGCGGGGGAGCGGGACGAGTTGGAAATGCGCTGGCTCGAGTTGGCGGAAGACGCCTAGGGGCGCACCCGTAGAGAAGCCGTGCAAACCGCGTAACAACAGCATCACGGGCCGGTCCTCCCTTGGGAACAGGGGTGGACCGAGCCCGTTCCGCGTTCGTCGTGGGTGATACAAAGAAGCGCGCTCGACTGAGCTCGACCGAATGCAGTACGACGGAAAACGTCCGATCAACTCCTTTCCGGGTCGGGGCGCTTGAACGCGCCCGCCGGGATCACGGGGGTGGGGTACGACCGCGCCGAAAGACGTGGGGGGAGCCCGGCAGCGGACCGCAGGAGACAGGGGGAAGGCGCTGATGACTCAGCCGCCCGATCGGCAGTGGCCGCAGGGTGCCTTCGGCGCTGCGCAGAATCAGGGGCAGCAGGGGGGCTTCGGCGCTGCGCAGAACCAGCAGAACCAAGGGCAGCAGGGTGCGTATCCCCCTCCGCCCGCCCAGGCACCGCAGACCCCGCCGGCGCCCCTTACGCCCGGGTACGGGGACGGGTACGGCGGGGCGGGGCCGTACGGCACACCGCCCCCCTACGGGGCCCACCCGACGCAGCCTCAGCCCCACCCCTCGACGGGTCGACCGCGCCGGGTGGGCCGCGTCGCCGTCGCCGTCGCC
Organism: Streptomyces sp. NPDC018833; assembly: GCF_044390825.1. Taxonomy (NCBI): domain Bacteria; kingdom Bacillati; phylum Actinomycetota; class Actinomycetes; order Kitasatosporales; family Streptomycetaceae; genus Streptomyces; species Streptomyces sp. NPDC018833. The sequence goes on from NZ_JBIRZM010000003.1 coordinate 421,202, forward strand.
GCGGTGGCCGCACTGCTCGTCGCGGGCGGGGTCACCTACGCGGTGTCGAGCGGTGACGGCCAGAAGCCCTCGCCCGTCGCCGGTGCGTCGGACGACGCCCCGAAGCCGGCCGGCTCACCCACGGCGTCCGCCGGCCAGGACGCGGCCGAGGACCTGAACGCCCAGCGCAGGGCCGGTGAGGCCAGGGTCCTGTTCGTGACGAAGAACGACGCCGACGTGCCTGGCGACGGCGCGTGGGCACAGGGGCCGTGGGTGGTCGGCGACACCGTCGTCAAGGCCATGTACCGCGAGGTGACCGGCTATTCGGTGACGGACGGTGCCAAGAAGTGGACCGTCAAGCTCGACTCCGACATCTGTATGGCCGCCCCCCAGCACTCGCCCGACGGCAAGATCGTCATCGGTGTGCTCGACGGCCACTCGTCGAAGTCCGACTGCAGCGTCCTGCGGATGATCGACGCCAAGACGGGCACCGCGGGCTGGCGCACGACCGTGCCCAAGCCCAAGGGCATGACCGCGTTCTCCGACCTGGTGCTCGCGCTCAGCGGGAACACGGTCACCGCGGTCGGCACCGACACCTCCTTCGGCTACTCCGTCACCGACGGCAGGCAGCTCTTCGGCAAGCCGTCCGCCGGCTGCCTCCCGTTCGCGTTCGCCGGCGGTTCCCGGCTGATCGCCGCGGCCGACTGTCCGACGGCCGCCGACGAGGTCGTCAGGCAGGAGCTCCAGGGGATCGACCCGGCCACCGGCCGACCGGCGTGGCGGTACGCCTTGGAGGCCGACTGGAAGGTCGACAAGGTCTTCTCGGTCGCCCCGCTCGCCTTCTTCGCCCACAAAGAGGACATGGCGGGCGAGGTCGTCGACCGCAAGGTGCTGGTCCTCACCGACACCGGCCGGCTGCGCTCGCGGATCGTGTTCGGCACGGACGAGTTCGAGCCCCGCTGCGGAAGCGGAACGATCCTGCTGCGCGGCGAGATCCAGGGCTGGTGCGCGGGCGCCGCCGCCGACGGGTCGGCGGTGTACCTCGCGACCAAGGGCAGCGCCAACGAGGTCGTGACGTTCGACCTCGACACCGGCCGGGCCACGGGGCGTTCGTCGCCGGGCGACGAACGCAGCATCACGCCCTTGACCGCCGAGGACGGCACCGTGGTGCACCACATCGGACCCTCGATCTACGCGGGCGGCGCGGTCTCGACCGTCGCCCCGGCCGGCGGAGAGCGCAAGGTCCTGCTCAAGCTCCCGAAAACGGACGCCGAAGGCTTCTCCGAGGCACGCGCGGTCTTCGCGGACGGCAGACTCTTCCTCCTCGTCCCCCTGGTCCAGGCGCTGGACGACACGGCGGAGCAGAAGACGAACACCATGATGGCTTTCGGCAAGTGAACGCGGTCTGGGTCATCCGGACGTCCCCCACCCCTACTCGCACTGAACACTCCAGAGGTAGTACGCCATGACGCAGCCGCCGAACCAGCCGCCACAGCCGGGCTTCGGAGCTCCCCAGGATCCCCAGGGTGCGCCGCAGGGGGTACCTCCCGGGCCGCAGGGCCCAGGGGGACAGCCCGCCCAGCCGCCCCAGATGCCACCGGCCCCGCCGGCGCCGCCCGCGGGCGCGCCCCAGGCTCCCGGCTACGGCTCTCCGCTGGGGGCACCTCCCGGGCCGCAGGGCCCAGGGGCACAGCCCCCCGCGCCGCAGCCCGGCTACGGTTACCCGCAGGCGAGTCAGCCCGGCCCGTACGCGCCGCAGCAGCCGGGGCCGTACCAGCAGCCCGGGCCGTACGCCCAGCAGCCGGGCCCGTACAACCAGCCCAGCCCGTACGGCGGTTATCCGGCGCAGCCGCAGTACCCCGGCGCGCCGACCGGGCCGTCCGGCGGCCCGGGGAACTTCTTCAAGGGGAAGACCGGCATCATCGTGGCCGCGTCGGCCGCCGCGCTGCTCGTCGTCGGCGGTGGCACGTACTTCGCCCTCGCCGGCGCCGACAAGGAGGACAAGCCCAGCGTCGCCAAGTCCAGCGACGCCCCGGAGCCGACCGGTTCGGCGAGCGTCGACCAGGGCGACGGCAAAGGTGACGGCGGTGCCCGAGACGGCGAGGACGACCTCAACGCCGGGCGCCAGGACGGCGAGGCCAAGGTCCTCTTCCTGACCAAGAACGACGTCGACCTGCCGCGCAACGGTGCCGATGCGTTCGGCCCGTGGGTCGTCGGCGACACCGTCGTCAAGGCGATGTACCGCGAGATCGCCGGCTATTCGGTGACCGACGGCAAGAAGAAGTGGAGCGTGCCGGTGAGCACCAAGGTGTGCTCCGCGCCCGCGAACGCCTCCGCCGACGGGAAGATCGTCTTTGGTGTCGAGGACGGCCTGACCGACAAGGCCAAGTGCAAGGACCTCCAGATGGTCGACCTCACGACGGGCAAGGCGGGCTGGAAGAAGTCGATCCCCAAGGCGTCCGGCGCCTTCGGCTCGCTGTCCGACTTCACGCTCGCCATCAGCGGCAACACGCTCGCGGTCGGCGGCACCGGCAACTCCTACGGCTTCTCCCTCGCCGACGGCAAGCAGCTGTTCGGCAAGCCGGCGGGCGACTGCAAGCCGTTCGCCTTCGCGGGTGGGCCGCGGCTGCTGGCCGGCGCCAGCTGCCCCACCTCGAACTACGACAAGCCCAAGCAGCAGCTCCAGGAGATCGACCCGGCCACCGGCAAGGTCAAGTGGTCCTACAACGCGCCCGAGGGCTGGGAGATCGACAAGGTCTACTCGGCGAGCCCGCTGGTCGTCTCCCTCACTCAGCGTGAGCCGAAGAAGTGGTCGATCATCGCGCTGACGGACAACGGCAAGCCGCGCTCGCAGATCGAGGGCGGCAAGGACAAGTTCCAGCCGCGCTGCGGCGGCTCGTTCGTCGTCTTCGGCCAGAACCTCGAGGGCTGCACCGGCGTGGCCGCCGACGCGAACACCTTCTACATGGCCACCGAGACCGGCTACGGCACCGCCAACGAGATCGTCGCCTTCAACCTCGACACCGGAAAGGCCACGTGGCGCTCCAAGGCCCCCGCCGAGCGCCAGATGACGCCGCTGCGGATGGAGGGCGGCAACGTCCTCGTCTACATGGGCGCCTCCTACGACAAGGGCGGCACGGTCGCCACGATCGCCCCCACCGGTGGTGCGCCGAAGACGCTGCTCCAGCACCCGGCATCGACCGCGCAGATCGAGAACACCTTCTACTCGCCGAGGACGGCCTACGCCGACGGCCGCTTCTTCATCGCCAGCGGGCGGGTGAGCGCGAGCAACGACAAGGAGGAGAAGGAGACGAAGACCATGATGGCCTTCGGCCAGTGACTGCGACCGTCCCCCGATCCCCTCTCCGCCCGTCAGCCGTACCGCTCCCAGAGGTAAGCACCCCATGACGCAGCCGCCGCCCCCGCCGAACCAGCCGCCCGGCCCGCCGCCGGGCCAGCCACCGAACCAGCCCTCGCAGGGCGGGTTCGGCGCACCGCAGCAGCCGCAGGACGGCTCGTACGGTTACCCGCAGAGCCCGCCGCACCCGCAGGACGGCTCCTACGGTTACCCGCAGAGCCCACCGCCCGCCCAGCCGCCGTACGGGCAGCCGCCCCAGACCCCGCCGCCGGGGCCGGGCCAGGCGCCGTACGGCTATCCGCAGCAGGGAGCCGTCCCGGGCCAGCCACAGCAGGGCTACGGCTACCCGACGCAGCCCATGCAGCCGCACTACCCGCAGCCGCCGAGCGGCGGCAGCGGTGGTGGCCGGAAGCTCAGCGCGCAGATGCAGATCATCATCGCCGCCTGCGTCGCCATCGTCCTGATCGTCGTCGGCGGCATCGTCTACGCGACCACCGGTGACGACGGCAAGAAGGACGAGGCCGCGAACAGCTCGGGCGGCGCCTCCGGCGGGGACGGCGGCGGCGACGCCAAGCCCGCTCCGGACGGGGCCGGCAAGGAGAAGGCGGGGGCGAACACCAAGGCCAAGGTCGCCTTCCAGCTCCCCGAGCCCGCCCGTGAGGACCTGACGGCCGTCCCCGGCTCCTGGGTCACCGACAAGGCGTATGTGAAGCCGGGCGTCAACTCGGTCGTGGGTTACGACGTCGCCAAGGGCAGCGTCCTGTGGACCACCCCGCTCGCGGGCCAGGTCTGCGGCGCCTCGCGTCACGTGACCAAGGACAACAAGACGGCGATCCTCTTCGAGGCCAAGAAGCGGACCGCGCCCAAGTTCTTCGAGCAGTGCACCGAGGTGGGTGTCCTCGACCTCAACACCGGTCAGCTGGTGTGGAGCAAGTCGGTCGCCGGCGACGGGGACGACAAGAGCCGGTTCGACCAGGTCACCCTGAGCGGCAGCACCGTGGCGGCGGGCGGCCTCTACGGCGGTGCCGCGTTCGACCTCACCACCGGAGCGGTCCGCTGGAAGCCCGAGGTCGACACCCAGCAGTGCCGCGACATCGGCTACGGCGGCGGCAAGGCACTCGTCGCGGTCCGCGTGTGCGGCGACTACGGCAACCAGACGACCACCGTCCAGACGCTCAACCCCGACAACGGCACCCCGCTGTCGTCGTTCAAGTTGCCGGCCGGTGTCGAGGACGCCCGCATCGTGTCCAGCGATCCGCTGGTCGTCGCCGCCGACGTCGGTGACACGGGCACGTTCGGCATCTCGGACTTCTTCTCCGTCGACGGCAAGACCGGCAAGCTGCGCGCCAAGATCGCGGCTCCCGGCGACAAGTACCTGGCCCGCTGCTCCGCGAGCGACGGTGTCGAGGGCTGCCAGTTCGTGCTCGTCGGCAACGAAAGGCTCTATCTGCCGACCGCAGAGCACGACGGTGGCGGTCAGGCGGGCCGCACCAACGAGATCGTCGCCTTCGACCTCGCGACCGGCAAGGGAACGCCCGAGCGCGCGGACGCCGGCGACGGCTACCACTCGCTGCCGCTGCGCATGGACGGCGGCAACCTCATCGTCTACAAGTGGCCCCCCTACGACAAGGGCGGCCAGGTCGTGAGCATCGACGGCGCCACCTTCAAGCAGACCGTCCTGCTGGAGAACCCCGCCGACCGGGCCGTGCGCGACGCCGAGACGAGCTTCACCGAGAACGGCTCCGAGTACCGCTACGCGGCGGGCCGCTTCTTCATCTCGCAGGACCTGATGAGCAAGCCCCGCGAGAACGACTCGCAGTTCGGCAAGAAGTACCTGGCGATCTCGTTCAGCGTGGCCGACTGACCGCCTACGAGAACGCCTGCCGGCCCGGCCCGTCCACCCGACGGGCCGGGCCGCGGTCGTTCGCCCCCGGCCCCCGGCTCCCGGGTGCCTGGTGTCCGGTGCCGGCGCGCCTGACGCCTGGTACCCGGTGCCCAGTGGCGGCGGCTCGTACAAGTGGGCCTGTTTGGCGCGGAATTCGGCATTCTGGCCCGCTTCTGCCGGGTTGGGGGCGCGCTCGTCGGCACGAGCGTGTAGCTTGCCGGGGCAGTGGGCCGGGGGGTCCGCTCCGACGGGGAGGGTAGCTCGATGGGCGTGCGGCTCATCGTGGTCGACGACCACAGACTGCTCGCGGAGGCGCTGGCCTCGGCGCTGAAGCTGCGCGGGCACCGGGTGCTCGCGGCCGCCGCCCCCGCCGCCGGCGCGGCCGAGCTGGTCGTCGCCAGGGCGCCCGATGTGTGCCTGCTGGGGACCCAGGCGCCCGCCGCGCCGGGCGCCTTCGACCCGGTCGTACAGATCAAGCGGGAACGTCCCCAGGTGGCCGTCGTGGTCCTCGGGCCGGTGCCCAGCCCACGGGGCATCGCCGCCGCCTTCGCGGCCGGGGCGTCGGGCTATGTGCGCCACGACGAGCGCATCGAGGGAGTGGAGCGCGCCCTGGTGAAGGTCCGTGCGGGCGAGGCGGTGGTGGCGCCGCAGTTGCTCCAGGGGGCGTTCGCCGAGCTGCTCAACCCCGCGGCGCAGCCCGACGACGAGGGCCAGCGGCTCCTCGCGCTGCTGACCGCCCGCGAGGTCGAGGTGCTGGTGCGGGTCGCGGAGGGCGAGGACACCCGGCTGATCGCGGCCGGCATGGGCATCGCACCGAGCACCGCGCGCACGCATGTGCAGCGCGTGCTGATGAAGCTCGGGGTCGGCTCCCGGCTGGAGGCGGCGGCGCTCGCCGCACGGACCGGGCTGCTGGACCGGGCGGCCCGCGGGAGCCTGCCGCCGGACGCTGCGCAGGGCTGACCCAGGGGATCTCCCGCGACCCATCCGGCGGATATCGCCGGAGGTCCGGCCGCTTGCGTATGCCGGATGCCTCTGGTCGCTCCCGCATGCCCCGGACGTATGGGGACGAGCCCTTCATAACGAGCTGTTGACTTGTAGTTGGTTGTGTTCGATTCTGTTGGGGAAAGTGGTGAGGAGCTGCGCGTGAAGAAGACGTCGACCCGGCTCGCCGACGGTCGTGAGCTGCTCTACTACGACTCCCGCGGCGACGCCGTACGCGACGCCGTCGACACCCGGCCGCTCGATACCGTCTCCACCACATCCGAGATCCGGCTCGACGTCCTGCTGGGCGACTCGGTCGCCATCGCCTCGCACCGTCAGGCCCGTACCTACCACCCGCCGGCCGACGAGTGCCCGCTCTGCCCCTCGCGCGACGGCCGCCTCGCGGAGATCCCGGCCGCCGACTACGACGTCGCCGTCTTCGAGAACCGCTTCCCCTCGCTCGCAGGCGAGGCCGGCCGGTGCGAGGTCGTCTGCTTCACCTCCGACCACGACGCCTCGTTCGCAGACCTCACCGAGGAGCAGGCCGGTCTCGTCCTCGCCGCCTGGACCGACCGCACGGCGGACCTCGCCGACGTGTCCGGCGTCGAGCAGGTCTTCTGCTTCGAGAACCGGGGCGCCGAGATCGGCGTGACCCTCCAGCATCCGCACGGCCAGATCTACGGCTACCCCTTCGTCACACCGCGCACCGCGCTGATGCTGCGCTCGGCGGCCGGGCACCGGGCGGTGACCGGCCGCAACCTCTTCGACGACGTCGTCGCGCGCGAACTGGCCGAGGGCGTACGGGTGGTGCTGGAGGGCGGGCACTGGGTCGCCTTCGTACCGTACGCGGCGCACTGGCCGTACGAGGTGCACCTCTACCCCAAGCGCCGGGTGCCCGACCTACGGGCGCTGGACGGGGCCGCGCGCACGGAGTTCCCACAGATCTATCTGGAACTCCTGAGGCGCTTCGACCGGATCTTCGGCCCGGGCGAACCGCCGACCCCGTACATCTCCGCCTGGCACCAGGCGCCGTTCACCGTGGACGGGCGGGACGACTTCGCCCTCCATCTCGAGCTTTTCACCATCCGCCGCACTCCCGGCAAGCTGAAGTTTCTCGCGGGTTCCGAGTCCGGTATGAGCGTGTTCATCAACGACGTGCCGCCGGAAGCCGCGGCCGAGCGACTGCGAGAGGTAGCGAGCTAAGTGAGCAAGAAGTACCTGGTCACAGGCGGTGCGGGATATGTCGGCAGTGTGGTGGCCCAGCACCTGGTGGAGGCCGGTCACCAGGTGACCGTGCTCGATGACCTCTCCACCGGGTTTCGCGAGGGCGTTCCGGCGGGCGTGGCGTTCATCGAGGGCCGCATCCAGGACGCCGCGCGTCATCTCGACGCCTCGTACGACGGGGTGCTGCACTTCGCCGCGTTCTCGCAGGTCGGCGAGTCGGTTGCCAAGCCGGAGAAGTACTGGCAGAACAACGTCGGCGGCACGATGGAGCTGCTCGCCGCCATGCGTTCCGCCGGAGTGCGCACCCTGGTCTTCTCCTCCACCGCCGCGACGTACGGCGAGCCGGTGTCCACCCCGATCACCGAGTCCGACCCGACCGCGCCCACGAGCCCCTACGGCGCCTCCAAGCTCGCCGTCGACCACATGATCAGCGGCGCGGCCGCGGCGCACGGCCTGTCCGCGGTGTCCCTGCGCTACTTCAACGTCGCGGGCGCGTACGGCGACTGCGGTGAGCGCCACGACCCCGAGTCGCACCTCATCCCGCTGGTCCTCCAGGTCGCCCTCGGCAAGCGCGAGTCCATCTCCGTCTTCGGCGACGACTACCCGACACCCGACGGCACCTGCGTCCGCGACTACATCCACGTCGCGGACCTCGCCGAGGCCCACCTGCTCGCGCTCGACGCGGCGAAGCCCGGCGAGCACCTGATCTGCAACCTCGGCAACGGCAACGGCTTCTCCGTGCGCGAGGTCATCGAGACCGTCCGCAAGGTGACCGGCCACCCGGTGCCCGAGGTCGTGGCCGAGCGCCGCGGCGGCGACCCCGCCGTCCTCGTCGCCTCCGCAGCCGCCGCCCAGGAACGCCTTGGCTGGCAGCCGAGCCGCGCCGACCTGGCCGGCATCGTGTCCGACGCCTGGGCCTTCGCCCGCAGGAGGGAGAACACATCATGAACGACGGTGTGTGGGCAGCCCCCGGCAGGGTGAATCTGATCGGTGAGCACACCGACTACAACGGCGGTTTCGTCATGCCCTTCGCGCTGCCGCACACCGTGGTGGCCACCGTGGCACGCCGCGACGACGGCGTGCTGCGGCTGCACTCCGCGGACATCGACGGCGCCGCCGCCGGCCCGGTCGAGCTGCGCATCGACGCGCCGGCAACGGGTGGCGGGGGCGGCTGGACCGACTACCCGGCGGGCGTGGTCTGGGCGCTGCGCGAGGCCGGCCACCGGATCGGCGGCGCGGACATCCACTACGAGTCGACCGTCCCGGCCGGCGCGGGCCTGTCCTCGTCCGCCGCGCTCGAGGTCGTCACGGCGCTCGCCCTGAACGACCTGTACGAACTCGGCCTCGAACGGTGGCGTATCGCCCGCCTGTGCCGGCGTGCCGAGAACGTCTACGTCGGAGCCCCCACCGGGATCATGGACCAGATGGCCTCGGCCTGCTGCACCGACGGCCACGCCCTGCACCTGGACACCCGTGACCTGTCCCTGCGTCAGGTCCCCTTCGAGCTGGGGGCGCACGGGCTCGAACTCCTCGTCGTCGACACCGGGGTGAAGCACTCCCACAGCGAGGGTGAGTACGGACGACGCCGCGCGGGCTGCGAGGTCGGCGCGGCCGACCTGGGCGTGAACGCGCTGCGGGACGTGCCGCACGACGCGCTCGACGACGCCCTCGCCCGCCTCGACGACCCCGAAGTGCGGTCCCTGGTCCGCCATGTCGTCACGGAGAACCACCGCGTGGAGCGCGCGCTCGCGCATCTGGAGGCGGGCGAGGTCCGCGCGATCGGCCCGGTGCTGACGGAGGGGCACGCCTCGCTGCGCGACGACTTCCATGTCTCGTGCCGCGAACTGGACCTGGTGGTAGACACCGCGCTGGCCTCGGGAGCGCTCGGGGCCCGGATGACGGGCGGCGGCTTCGGCGGCTCGGCGATCGTGCTGACCGAGTCGTCCTCGGCGCACCTGGTGACGAAGTCGGTCCAGGAGGCCTTCGCCTCGGCGTCGCTGGACGCGCCGCGGGTCTTCACGGCGGCGCCGTCGGCGGGGGCGCGGCGGGTGAGCTGAACGCGCCCCGGCCCGCCGTCGCCTGTCGCGCCGGGGCGGGAGCAGGGTCCACCGCACGTGGCGCATCACGCGTGGTCCCGTGCGGCGGTGGACGCGTCCTCGCGCGATGCGGCCGGGGCGGTCAGTTCTGCAAAGAGCCCTCCGTCGCGGCCACCCGTCCGTACTCTGATGGTCGACACCGGTGGGGGCCGGTGTCGATCAGGGGGCGAGACCGTTGGGTACGGTGCCCGGGGCGGGGTATCAGTCAGAGCACGGCGGCGGCCGGGCGATGTCCAGTACCGCGCTTCTCCGGGCGCCGTATCCGCGCCGATCCGTCCTCCGGCACTGGGGGTGTATGTGGTTCGTATCCGGGTCCTGGTCGTGGACGACCACCGGATCTTCGCCGAGTCGCTCGCCGCGGCTCTCGCCGCCGAGCCCGACGTCGAGGTCGCCGCGGCAGGCAGTGGGCCGGCCGCGCTGCGCTGCCTGGAGCGGGCCGCGGCCGAAGGGCGGCGCTTCGACGTCATGCTCGTCGACGCCGATCTGGGCATCACTCCGGTGCCCGCGCCCCGCGCGGTCGCCGGCTCCGAGGACGGGCTCGTGGACGGGATCTCGCTGGTCGCGGGCGTCCGTTCGCACGGGATCGCCGTGCGCTCCGTGGTGCTCGCCGAGAAGGACGACGCCGCCCGGGCCGCGCTCGCGCTCCAGGCGGGGGCGTCGGGCTGGGTCGCCAAGGACTGTTCGCTGCAACGGCTGCTCGCCGTCATCCGCGGCGTGCTGCGCGACGAGACGCATCTGTCGCCCGCGCTGCTCACCGGCGTCCTGCGCGAGTTGACCGCCGCCCGCAAGCATCGCACCGAGAGCGAGCAGCTGGTCGAGTCGCTGACCCCGCGCGAGCACGAGGTACTGCGCTGCATGGTTGCGGGACTGGGGCGCAAAGCCGTTGCCGAGCGTCTCTTCCTGTCCCCGCACACCGTGCGGACGCACATGCAGAACGTGCTGGGCAAGCTCGGCGTGCACTCCACGCTCGCCGCGGTCGCGCTGGCGCGACGGGCGGGTGTCGGACCGGCCGAGCTAACCGGGGATGTTGTCGAACGGGGCGGTCAGCTGGCGTAGCAGTGCGGCCAGTTCGGCGCGCTGGGCGTGGGACAGCTCGGACAGGATCGCCCGCTCCTGGGCGAGCAGTCCGGCCAGGGCCTGGTCGGCGCGGTCGCGGCCTTCGGGAGTGAGCCGTACCAGGACGCCGCGCCGGTCGCTGGGGTCGGGTAGCCGCTCGACCAGATTCTTCTTGGCGAGCCTGTCGATGCGGTTGGTCATCGTGCCCGAGGTGACCAGCGTCTGGGTGAGCAACTGGCCGGGGGAGAGCTGGTAGGGCGCTCCGGCGCGCCGGAGCGAGGTGAGCACGTCGAACTCCCAGGGCTCCAGCTGGTGCTCGGCGAAGGCGAGCCGGCGGGCGCGGTCGAGGTGGCGGGCGAGCCGGGAGACGCGGCTGAGCACCTCGAGTGGTTCCACGTCGAGGTCGGGGCGCTCTCGGCGCCATGCTGCGACCAGTCGATCGACCTCGTCCTCCATGTCGATCAGTGTAGTTGGTCTGTCGACATGAAGTCTCTTGACGTCAAGATATAGTCCGCTGGACTATTGGGCATGGTCGGGCCGAAACACGCTCCGTTTCGGCATTCCGTTCCTGCAAGGGGGACTCGAACATGCACTCCGTACCCAACTGGGACCCACATCAGTACCTGCGCCACGCCGGGCACCGCACTCGTCCCTTCCTGGACATGCTCGCCCGCATACCCAGGCTGCCCTCCGGCAGCCGACCTGCGCGTATTGCCGACATCGGCTGCGGTCCCGGCAATGTCACCGCCCTCCTCGCCGATCGCTGGCCCGACGCCCACATCACCGGCTTCGACCTCTCGCGCGAGATGCTCGCCCAGGCCGAGAAGGACCACGCGGGCCCCACGGCCGGCGGCGGCCGACTGGATTTCCACCACGCCGACGCCGCGCACTGGACCCCCGACGAGCCGTACGACCTGATCGTCTCGAACGCGGCATTGCAATGGGTCCCCAACCACCCCGAGTCCTTCGCCGTCTGGATCGACGGACTCGCACCCGGCGGCACCTTCGCCTTCCAGGTGCCGGGCAACTTCAGCTCCCCCAGCCACGCCCTGCTCGGTGAGCTGTGCGAGTCCCCGCAGTGGCGCACCCGCCTCGGCGACCACGGAAGGCGCTACGTCCACATCCTGGAGCCCGCCGATTACCTTCTGCGCCTCGCCGACCTCGGCTGCGACACGGACGCATGGGAGACCACCTATCTCCAGCTGCTCAACGGCGACGACCCGGTGCTCGACTGGGTGAAGGGCACGGCGCTGCGTCCGGTCCTCACCGAGCTCGCCGACGACCCGGAGGCGGCGGCGGAATTCCTGGGCCAGTACCGGGACCTGCTGCGCAAGGCCTACCCGCCGGGGCCGCACGGCACCGTGTTCCCCTTCCGCCGCATCTTCGCCGTCGCACGGAAGGTCGCCTGATGCTCGCCGCCGTGGACGACGACCAGCCCGCCGCACCGCCCGGCTCCGAGGACGCGCTGCGCGCCCACTGCCGGGAGGTGCTGGGCATGAACGAGATCCCCGAGCCGCCACAGCTCGCGGCGGCTGCTGGTTCGTGAACGGGTCCGTCCAACTGCATCCGGGCATCGAGCAGGACTTCCCTCCCGCCACGTGAGCGGGCCCGTACAGGCGAAGCGCCCCGCCGCGGGTGAACCGCGGTGGGGCGCCTGGCTGCCGGGTGCCGGCCGGGATCTGAGGGATCAGGCCGGCCGGATCAATACTGTCCTGGATCAATACTGTCCCGGATCAGTACAGACCGTTGTAGGTGTTCCAGCCGGTGCCGATCCTGGCCTTCGCCTTGAAGCCGCCCTTGCCGTCGGCGTCGTAGCGGTACAGCTCGCCGTCCGCGTTGCGGACCAGCAGGTCGGCCCGACCGTCGCCGGTCAGGTCGCCCGGTGCCACGAACCTGCTGAACTGGTTCCAGCCCGTGCCGATCAGCTTCTTCGCCTTGAACGGGGCCGCGGCCACGCCGGTACCCGCGTACAGGTGGAGGCTGCCGTCCTTGGCGCGCGCGACGATGTCCGCGCGGCCGTCGCCGTCGATGTCACCGGCGCCCGCCAGCGCGGTGAACTGGCCCCAGCCGGAGCCGATCTTCTGGCGGGCGGCGAATACCGAGCCGCTGCCGTTGCCCCGGTACAGGTACAGGACGCCGGAGCTGTCGCGGGCGATGAGGTCGCCCTTGCCGTCGCCGGACAGGTCGCCCGGGCCTACGAGGCTGTTGTAGATGCCCCAGCCGCTGCCGAGCTCGCCGTCGCCGACGTAGTCGTCGTAGTTGTACAGCGTGCCGTCCATGACATCGAGCAGGTCGCCGAAACCGTTGTTGTCGAAGGACGAGGCCAGCGACAGCTTCGCGCCCTGCCAGCCGGTCGAGCCCTGCTGGCGGGCGCTGAGCAGGCCGTTGTTCATGCCGTGGTACCAGTACGTGGTGCCGGACTTGTCGACGCCCAGCACCTCGTTCTTGCCCCAGAACGGGTTGCTGCCCGCGCCGGCGAACTGCGAGACGGGGTGCCAGCCGGTGCCGAGCTGCAGCTTCGCCTGGAAGGCGCCCGTGCCGGTGGAGAGGTACCGGTAGAGCGTGCCCGACACGGTGCGGGCCATCAGATCGGCGAAGCCGTCGCTGTTCACGTCGTCCACGCTGAACAGCTGGTTGTACTGGGCCCAGCCGTCACCGACCTTGACCCGCGGCTTGAAGGGCTGCTCGGCCTCGACGCCGGCGTAGAAGAACAGCTCACCTGCGGGGTTGCGTGCGAACAGATCCGCGATCCCGTCGCCGTTGGCGTCGTTGACGCCCACGAGCTGGTCGAACTGGCCCCACCCGGAGCCGACCTTCACCTTCGGCGCGAACGGTTCGGCCGCTCCGGGCCGGGCCCGGTACAGGAACAGCTCACCGGCGAAGTTGCGCGCGAGGACGTCGCCGGCGCCGTCGCCGGTGAGGTCGCCGGGCGAGAAGACCTTGTTGAACTGCTGCCAGCCCGTGCCGGACCACTGCGGTTCGGCGGAGGCCTCGTCGCTGCGGTACGAGGACAGGCGGCCGTCGGCGGACAACGTGAAGTGGGTGGGACGGGTCGGCTCGGCGGCGTCCATGCCCGCGATCGAGAACACGTCCTTGAACGTCTCGTCGCTCGTGCCGAGCGCATAGATGTAGGTGTCCTCGCTGCCGGTCGGCGTCACCCAGTACTGGCCGTCGATCGCGCGGTGCAGCAGGTCGCTGAAGCCGTCGCCGTCGATGTCGCTGCGCGGCAGGGCCGGCTTCGCGGCCTGGATGCCGGCCGGTGCGGCCGACGGTACCTTCGCCGCGCCGGACTGCGTGATCGGAGACTTCGGCATGCTGTCGACGGTCGGAGCGGTGCGCGGCGCAGGCTTGCGCGGCGCCGGTGCGTCGTCCGCCTGAGCCGGAAAGGTGAGCAGCATGCCCGCCGAGATGGCCAGCGCCGTACAGGCCGTGGTGCGCCGCGCCGCCTTGTGGCGCGCGACGGCAGGGCGGCCGGATTCCTTCGAAGTCAAAGTTCCCCCCGGGGAAGGTCATGAAGCCGGGATCACGCAGTCCGCGTCCTGGAAGTCGGTCTGCTCCCTGTCGGGGGACTTGTCCCGGAAGTCGTGTCCTGCAGCCTCGTCGTCCATCGACGGGGCACGGAGATAGACGGCTCAGGGGGATCCAGGGATGCACGGCGGACCGGTCGTTTTTTCTGTGCCGCTTTCCGGCCCCGACCCGGCCGGGCCGGGGCCGGGCCGCGCGGGTGTGGAGGGCGTCGTCGCTGGCTTCCGGGTGCCGGCTGTATCCCGCTGCTGCGGGCACCCGCGTCCCCCGGTGCGCTCCCAGGACGGCCGCGCGCGTCCGGCACGGGTGCGGCTTGCGTCCCGCCCGGCGGGCTCTGGGTGCGCTCGGCGCTGGTTCCGGGAGCTGGTCCGCCGGGAGCCGCGGTCGGCGCCCTGGCCGCTGTGCTCTCGGTTCCGTCGGCACCGGGCCCGGTGCGCCTGCGGGCCCGCGCTGGCCCGGAGCCGGGAGGTTCTCGGGTATCCCGGCCGGGCCCCCGCCGGCCGGGACCGGTCGTCGCTGTTTCCGGGGGCCGGTCCGCCGGGCCCCGCGGTCGGCCGGCCGGGTGCCGGAGCGCTCTGATGGCGGTCGGTGGCTCCCGGTGGCCGGCCTGCATCCCGCCGCGGCGGCTCTCTCGGGGGCCTCGGGGGCCTGCGCCCCCCGGTGCGTTCCGAGGGCAGTCGGACGCGGGTGCCGGCTGTCGGGTGCGGCTTGCGTCCCGCCGAGGCGGGCTTCAGGGCCGTGGTGCTTGCGTCTGAGGGCGGTCAGGCTGGCAGGTGGTCCTGGTCTGCAGGGCGGGCGTCGTCGCTGTCTCTCGGGCCGACCTCCGTAGCCGCCCCGGCGGGCTCTTGGGTGCGGTCGGTGCCCGCCACGAGGGCGAGGGCCTCGGGGCCGGTCTGCGTCCCCCGGTGCGCTCCGAGGCGGCGGTCGGCGGGCGCCGGCTCCGGGTGCGGGTGCCGTCGGTGCTGGCGCCCCGAGGGCGGCAGGCTCACAGGCGGCCCTGGGCCTGCGAGGCGGCGGCCCGCGGGGCCGGTCGTTCTCAGGCCTGCCTCCGCCGCCGCCCTGGTGGGCGGCGTGCTCGGCCGCGCTCGCCGACGTCCCGCTCCGGCGGGCTCTTGGGTGCGGTCGAGGCCCGCGAGGGCGGGCGGGCTCGGGGCCCTCGGGCCAGGCCTGCATCCTGGTGCGCTCCGGGGGCGGTCGTCGACGGCTGTTCGAATGCGGCTTCCGTGCCGCCCGGCGGGCTCCCGAGGGCGGTCGGACGCCGGACACCAAGGGGGGCACGGGGTCGGCGCTGGAGCCCAGCGGTCGTCAGGCCCGCGGTCCGCGCCGGGCTCCGGAGTCGGTCTGCGCCGGCCCCCGAGCCGGGCACGCGGTGGGCGCGGTCGGCCCCCGAGCCGGCCCCGTCGCTCCCCGGCTGTCGGCCGCAGTGTCAGTTCTTGCGGTGGCCTATCAGGCGTGGCTTCTGTTCCAGGCCGTCCAGGCCGTGCCACGCCAGATTCACCAGGTGCGCCGCCACCTCCGCCTTCTTCGGGCGGCGGGCGTCCACCCACCACTGGCCCGTGAGCGCCACCATGCCCACCAGTGCCTGCGCGTACATCGGGGCCAGCTTCGGGTCGAAGCCCCGGTTCTTGAACTCCAGGCCCAGAATGTCCTCGACCTGCGTGGCGATGTCGCTGATCAGCGAAGCGAACGTCCCCGTCGACTGCGCCACCGGCGAATCCCGCACCAGGATGCGGAAGCCGTCCGTATACGTCTCGATGTAGTCCAGCAGCGCGAATGCCGCCTGCTCCAGCAGTTCCCGGGGATGGCCGGCCGTCAGCGCGCCCGTCACCATGTCCAGCAGTTGGCGCATCTCACGGTCGACCACGACCGCGTACAAGCCCTCCTTACCCCCGAAGTGCTCGTACACCACCGGCTTGGAGACGCCCGCCTTGGCCGCGATCTCCTCGACCGACGTGCCCTCGAAGCCCTTCTCGGCGAAGAGGGTGCGCCCGATGTCCAGCAACTGCTCCCGGCGCTCCGCGCCCGTCATCCGCACCCGTCGCGCCCGCCTGCCACCGGGCGACCGGGTCTTGTCCGCGCTGCTCGTACTGCCGTCACTCGCCACGTCGTCCATCATGCCGCGTCGGCGGTGACACGCTTGCCGCGGGCATCGGCGTCGTCCGCGTCCGCACGGCGTGCGTCGATACGCGATTTCTGCGGCCAGCGCACGTCGTACGCCCAGCCCGCCAGCTCGAACCAGCGGATCAGGCGGGCGCTGGAGTCCACCTGGCCCCGCAGCACCCCGTGCCGCGCGCTGGTCGGGTCCGCGTGGTGCATGTTGTGCCACGACTCACCGCACGAGAGCACCGCCAACCACCACACGTTGCCCGAACGGTCACGCGACTTGAACGGGCGCTTGCCCACCGCGTGGCAGATCGAGTTGATCGACCACGTCACGTGGTGCAGCAGCGCGACACGGACCAGCGAGCCCCAGAAGAACGCGGTGAACGCGCCCCACCACGACATCGTCACCAGGCCGCCCACCAGCGGCGGGATCGCCAGCGACAGCACCGTCCACCAGACGAAGTCCCGCGAGATGCGGCGCAGCGCCGGGTCCTTGATCAGGTCGGGGGCGTACTTCTGCTGAGGGGTCTGCTCCTCGTCGAACATCCAGCCGATATGTGCCCACCACAGGCCCTTCATCAGCGCCGGGAGCGTCTCGCCGAACCGCCACGGCGAGTGCGGGTCGCCCTCGGCGTCCGAGAACTTGTGGTGCTTGCGGTGGTCGGCCACCCAGCGCACCAGCGGTCCCTCGACGGCCAGCGACCCCATGATCGCCAGCGCGATCCGCAGCGGACGCCTCGCCTTGAAGGAACCGTGCGTGAAGTACCGGTGGAAGCCGATCGTGATGCCGTGGCAGCCGATGTAGTACATCGCCACCAGCAGACCGAGATCGAGCCAGCTCACGCCCCAGCCCCAGGCCAGCGGCACCGCCGCGAGCAGGGCGAGGAAGGGGACCGTGATGAACAGCAGCAGGGTGATCTGCTCGATCGACCGCTTGCTGTCCCCGCCGAGCGTGGCGGACGGCGCGTCGGCAGGTGGCTTCTTGGTGTCCAGCAGATCGGGGCTCGTGGTCATGAGGGTTCCCTGGGGGTGGGGAGAGGGGACGGATGCCGCCTGGCTACGGTCCCGTAACCTACGGCGACGTAAGTATGGCAGCGCCCGGAGGGGCGGCAAGAGACCTGAGGACAACGTCAGGGAAATGGACACCTATCCTGGGTCTCGTCGGACAGCGCGGTCCGCAGCCTCCAGTACCCCTCCAGACGTGCTCAAACACTGCAAGGAGCCGCACCTGTGAGCAGTGCCGACCAGACTCCCACCGCCAGCGCCGAACTGCGCGCGGACATCCGCCGACTGGGCGATCTTCTGGGCGAGACGCTCGTCCGCCAGGAGGGACCCGAGCTCCTTGAGCTCGTCGAGCGGGTCCGCGCCCTGACGCGTACCGACGGCGAGGCCGCAGCCGAGCTGCTGGGCGACACCGACCTCGAGACCGCGGCCAAGCTCGTCCGCGCCTTCTCCACGTACTTCCACCTCGCCAACGTCACCGAGCAGGTGCACCGCGGCCACGAGATGCGCGAGCGCCGCGCCGCCGAGGGCGGCCTGCTGTCCCGCACCGCCGACCGGCTCAAGGACGCCGACCCCGAGCACCTGCGCGAGACCGTCAAGCACCTCAACGTGCGGCCGGTCTTCACCGCGCACCCCACCGAGGCCGCCCGGCGCTCCGTGCTCAACAAGCTCCGCCGTATCGCCGAGCTGCTGGAGAATCCGGTCATCGCCGCCGACCGCCGCCGCCACGACCTGCGGCTCGCCGAGCACATCGACCTGATCTGGCAGACCGACGAGCTGCGCGTCGTACGCCCCGAGCCGGCCGACGAGGCGCGCAACGCGATCTACTACCTCGACGAGCTGCACGCCGGGGCCGTCGGTGACGTCCTCGAAGACCTCGCCGCCGAGCTGGAGCGCGTCGGCGTCGAGCTGCCGCCCGGCACCCGCCCGCTCACCTTCGGCACCTGGATCGGTGGCGACCGCGACGGCAACCCCAACGTCACCCCCGCCGTCACCTGGGACGTGCTGATCCTCCAGCACGAGCACGGCATCACCGACGCCATCGAGGTCATCGACTACCTCCGCGGGCTCCTGTCGAACTCCATCCGCTACGCCGGTGCCACCGAGGAACTGCTCGCCTCGCTCCAGGCCGACCTGGAGCGGCTGCCCGAGATCAGCCCCCGCTACAAGCGGCTGAACGCGGAGGAGCCCTACCGGCTCAAGGCCACCTGCATCCGCCAGAAGCTCATCAACACCCGCGAGCGCCTCGCCAAGGGCACCCCGCACGAGGACGGCCGCGACTACCTCGGCACCGCCGAGCTGATCAACGACCTCACCCTCATCCAGACCTCGCTGCGCGAGCACCGCGGCGGCCTGTTCGCCGACGGCCGCATGGACCGGGTCATCCGTACCCTGTCCGCGTTCGGCCTCCAGCTCGCCACCATGGACGTACGCGAGCACGCCGACGCCCACCACCACGCCCTCGGGCAGCTCTTCGACCGGCTCGGCGAGGAGTCCTGGCGCTACGCCGACATGCCGCGCGACTACCGGCAGAAGCTGCTCGCCAAGGAGCTCCGCTCCCGCCGCCCGCTCGCGCCCACGCCCGCGCCCCTGGACGCCGCCGGACAGAAGACCCTCGGTGTCTTCCACACGGTCAAGGAAGCCTTCGAACGCTTCGGGCCCGAGGTGATCGAGTCGTACATCATCTCGATGTGCCAGGGCGCCGACGACGTCTTCGCCGCCGCCGTCCTCGCCCGCGAGGCCGGACTGATCGACCTGCACGCCGGCTGGGCGAAGATCGGCATCGTGCCGCTGCTGGAGACCACCGACGAGCTCAAGGCCGCCGACGTCATCCTCGAAGGCATGCTCGCCGACCCCTCCTACCGGCGCCTGGTCTCCCTGCGCGGCGACGTCCAGGAGGTCATGCTCGGCTACTCCGACTCCTCCAAGTTCGGCGGCATCACCACCAGCCAGTGGGAGATCCACCGCGCCCAGCGCAGGCTGCGCGACGTCGCGCACCGCCACGGCGTACGGCTGCGGCTCTTCCACGGCCGTGGCGGCACCGTCGGCCGCGGCGGCG
The DNA here is from genome assembly GCF_044390825.1 of Streptomyces sp. NPDC018833. Taxonomy (NCBI): domain Bacteria; kingdom Bacillati; phylum Actinomycetota; class Actinomycetes; order Kitasatosporales; family Streptomycetaceae; genus Streptomyces; species Streptomyces sp. NPDC018833. The sequence continues at coordinate 440,470 of NZ_JBIRZM010000003.1, forward strand.
GCCCCTCGCACGACGCGATCCTCGCCCAGCCTTGGGGCACTCTCGAAGGCGAGATCAAGGTCACCGAGCAGGGCGAGGTCATCTCCGACAAGTACCTGATCCCGTCCCTGGCCCGGGAGAACCTGGAGCTGACCCTCGCGGCCACCCTCCAGGCCTCCGCGCTGCACACCGCCCCCCGCCAGTCCGACGAGGCGCTCGCCCGCTGGGACGCGGCCATGGACACCGCCTCCGAAGCGGCCCACTCCGCGTACCGCAAGCTGGTCGAGGACCCGGACCTGCCCGCGTACTTCTTCGCCTCGACCCCCGTCGACCAGCTCGCCGAGCTCCACCTCGGCTCGCGGCCCTCGCGCCGCCCCGACTCCGGCGCCGGTCTCGACGGACTGCGCGCCATCCCGTGGGTCTTCGGCTGGACGCAGTCGCGGCAGATCGTGCCCGGATGGTTCGGTGTCGGCTCCGGCCTCAAGGCGCTGCGCGAGGCGGGCCTCGACACCGTGCTCGACGAGATGTACGGGCAGTGGCACTTCTTCCGCAACTTCCTCGCCAACGTCGAGATGACGCTTGCGAAGACCGACCTGCGGATCGCCCGCCACTACGTCGACACGCTCGTGCCCGAGCACCTCAAGCACGTCTTCGACGCCATCGAGGCCGAGCACGCGCTCACCGTCAACGAGGTGCTGAAGGTGACCGGTAACGACCGACTGCTCGGCTCCAACCCCGTCCTGCAGCAGACGTTCGCCATCCGGGACGCCTACCTGGACCCGATCTCCTACCTCCAGGTCGCGCTCCTCAAGCGCCAGCGCGACGCGGCCGAGCATGGCGAGGAGCCCGACCCGCTGCTGGCCCGGGCCCTGCTGCTGACCGTCAACGGCGTGGCGGCCGGCCTGCGCAACACCGGCTGACGCCGGACGACATGAGGATGCCCCCGCCTGAATCAGGCGGGGGCATCGTCATCTGAGCTGTCAGTGCTGACGGGCCGTACGGCGGCGGGCCATCAGGTAGCCGCCACCCGCGACCAGCGCGGCAGCGACGCCCGCGAGGATGCCGATGGGCGCGCCGTTGCCGGTCTCGGCGAGGTCGCCGGACGTGTCGTCACCGCTCGGCGCCGGGGCGGCCGAGGTGTCGGGCGCGGTCGACGGCTCGTCGCCCGGCTTGTCGCCCGGCTTCTCACCGGGCTTGTCCTCGCCCGGCTTGTCGCCCGGCTTGTCCTCACCGGGCTTGTCGCCCGGGGTCTCCTCGTCGTCGCAGTCGACCTTGAAGACCTTGTGCTTGGCGGCGTTGCTCTTCTGGCCCTCGAAGGTCCAGAACAGCTTGTACTGGCCGTCGGCGAGCGTCATCTCGTCGGTGCGCTCGTGGCCGGAGCCGTCGAGCGTCAGCGAACCGGTCTTGACGACCACACCCTTGTCGAGGTCGTTGTTCGCCCACGCCTGGATCTCCCAGTCGACCTTCTGGGCACCGTCGAACTTGAAGCCGTCGATGTAGAAGGTGCAGACCTTGGGGTTGTTGCTGGGGTCGTACTCGCCCGTCTCGATGTCGTGGATCTTGACGTTGCCGTTGTCGCCGGGCGGCGTGGCGAACGCGGCGGGTGCGGCCGACAGCGAGAGCGCTGCGGCGGCCACCATGGCGCCGGTGGAGCGAAGGATGCGCATATGGGAATCCATCGTGAGAGAGGGAAGGAAGATGGCGTGGGGGGCGGCTCAGCGTCCTGTGAACCAACGCGCTAGTCAAGGTCTCTTCCTCCCCATCCGTACCAGGAAGCATGATTCGACCCAAAGATGCTGATAACGATCAGGTCAACTGGGGCGTCCACACAGACTTCTGACAGCTCTACAGCGCCAGGAACGACGCCACCAGAAGTGCCCCGCCCACGGACGCCGCCACCCACGCCACCCGCGTCAGCCGCAGCCCGCCGCCGATCACCAGCGCCGCCAGCAGCAGTGCACCGCCCAGGGGCAACCAGGCATGGAGCCCGCCCGCCGGCCCCGTCCGCACCGCCTCGCCCGTACCCGGCTTCAGTACGACGGCGAGCGTCACGCCCTTCTTCACCGCGACGGACCGGTCGATCGTCACCCGGTCGCGCTCCGGCGCCGGGTCCTTGGGCACATACGGTCCCGAGCACACCTTGTCGTCGCACCGCGCGACCGTGAGAGTGCCGTGCTCACGCCCCCTGGAGAGCAGGATGTGCTGCGCGTTGCCCCAGGACGACCAGAAGCCGGCGACAAGGAGCAGCAGGGCGACGAGCGCCATGGCCGCCTTGCGCGTGTGGGTCAGTATCCGGCCGGGGGAGTTCCGCTTCATGGCCCGCGATCCTTGGCCATAGGGCTGCGCGGGGTCAAACATCGCTGGTCAGCGACGAGACCGCACGTGGTACGCCCCGCTACGGGTATCGAGGCGAAAGCGCGCCCAAGAGAAGCAAATGGGCGCGCTCGCCGGTGTCCGCGGTTACTCCTCGGTGAAGATCGCCTCGGCGGTGGCGGCGGTCACCGCGTGGGTGAGCCACGTGCGCATCAGTTGTGTGTCGTCGCAGGTGGTGATCCGCTCGCGGGCTTCGTCGGGAACGTCGAGTCCGCGCTGGTGAAGGACGAGGAGGATGGCATCCGCGAGGCTTTCCGCGCGGCCCTCCGCGCGCCCTTCCGCGCGGCCTTCCGCGCGGCCTTCGTCCCGGATCTCCTCCGAGAGGGGAGAGGTGTAGAAAGAAAGATCCACGGCCACCAGGTTCCTCCACTGATCTGCGGCCGGGCGGTTGCCCAGGCCCTGTGCGGTGAGTTCGACGATAGGGTCGGCGATGGCTTCCGGTGCGTCCCGCAGCGCGGCGGACAGCGTTTTCAGTATGGCACCGATGTCCGGATCGCCGGCGTGCGTGATGGCGGCCAGCGTGGCGAGCGCCAGGTCCTTCCGGGCTTCGGCCACGTCGACGATCACCGGCATGTTGTGCGGACCCGCGACGAGGGGGCGCAGGGTGAGCGCAGGCCACTTCCGGGGGCCGATGGGTACGGGGCGCGAGGCCCATTCGGCGGTGGCGCGGTCCTGACAGACGACCAGCAGCAGTGGCGGCGTCCGGTACTTCGTGTACAGGAAGGACAGGTAGTACGCCCAGCTCGCGGGTTTGTCCGGGTCCCTCTTCCCCTGGGCCTCGATGGCCAGGAGGAACGACTCGTCGTCCTCGGTGTCGATGCGTAACAGGGTGTCGACGCGGCGTTCCACGGGACGCGCCTCGGTGAGGTCTGTGGGCAGAAGTGTGGTCGAGACGGGTGTCGGGAAGGGAACGCCGAGCACCTCGGAGACGCGGGAGAACAGCCCCGGATACTCCTGAAAGATGCGGTGCATCGCCTCGTGGGGAGAACTGACCATGGGGTGCCTTCGGTTGTGAGGGTGAGGACGGTTCAAGCGGCTTCCTGCGCGCCGGCGCGGCAATCGCGACAGCGGCCCCGGTAGCGGGGCGCGGAAGGCGCGGTCGCACTTGTCGCAGTTCTGGAGCGGGTTGCGGGCTTTCGGTGGGGCGAGGGTCGGCAAGGGCGGCGGTAGGAGTGCGGCCGGGACGGCGGTGCACGGCTGGTTGTACGAGATCGTCCGCGTCACGACCTTGCCGTCGGGCAGCCGCTCCAGGGTGCGCGACAGGTAGCGGTGGTCCTCCAACTCCCGCAGCGCGGCGGCGATACGGGCCTCGCTCTCAGGGAACCGGTCGGCCAGCACCTTGATGCCGACCTTGGCCCCGTCGGGCAGCGACTGGATGTGGACGGCGAGCCCGATCGCGGTGAGCGACAACTGCCCGTGCTGGGCGACGTGGTTGCCGACGATCGTGAAGCGGCTGGTGTGGATCGCGTTGACGTGGATCACGCCGAAGGCGGTGACACGGCGGGGAACGCGGGACGAGGCGCGCGAGGGCGCGCTAACCTTCTGGGTATCCATCGGGAAGCCCTAACTTCCTCGGTGGTCAGGCCCTCGATCGGGATTGCAGTCCCGGCCGGGGGCCGTCGCATGTCTGTGGTTGTCGCCGCGAGCATATGCCCGCCAACCGGGCACGGATCCAGCCCAATTGGCCAATGTCACCCGTGCGAGTGACGGGGGTGTGCGTGGGGTGGGATGGGGTCCGGCGGGTTCTTTCCGCGGTCCTTTGAAGAAGTTCTTCAAGTCTTTTGCGTCGTGCGCCGCCGCGTCGCGGAGAACCGCATCGCGGGAACCCGCGACCCGGCGGCGACGGTCACGGCAGCAGGTCGATATCCACCCAAACCGTCTTGCGCGGCACGGGTCCTGGCGTGACACCCCCAGCGGTCGGCGAGCGCTTCGACGATCAGCAGCCCGCGTCCGGATTCGGAGGCGTGGTTGGGACCAGCAGGCCCGGGCCTGCTCGGCAGATGTTCGCCACGTGTGTCGGTGACTTCGATCCGAAGTCGCTTTCCGTCGTCCAGGACAGCGAGGTCGAGCCGGAAGTCCCGCCCCTGTACGCGGCCGTGGAGGGCGGCATTGGCAGCCAGTTCGGCGGCGACCTGAACCGCCGACTCCGATTCGATGCCCCAGCCGACCAGTTGTGACGCCACCAGCAGCCGTGCGAGACGGGCACCTCGGCGCGTAGGGGAGAGCAGCACGGTGAACTTCCGTACGGGAGCGGAAGATTCGGTTCGAGTGATTTGCGGATTCACGTCACTCAGCGTGGCCGCCTCGCATCTACGCTGAACAGTAGTGACGTGCGTACGGACAGCGACTGTCCAGCAGTTGCCCCGGCCTGTCCATGCGGTACGGCGTCCAGCGCGAATCGGTACAGGCACGGGCGGAGGCGGGTGTCGTATGACAGCTGAGGTCGCCAGGGAATGTACGGCGGACGAGCCGGACCGGGACGTCGACCCGGAGGACGACTCGGGCGCGGTGATCGCGGCGGTCGGCCGGCAGATCCGCCTCTGGCGCGAGGCGGCCGGGATGCGTGCGGCCGAACTGGGCGCGGCGATCGGCTACGGCGAGAACCAGGTCTACAAGGTCGAGACGGGAAAGCGGATCCCCAAGCCCGAGTTCCTGGACAGAGTGGACGAGGTCCTCGGCGCGGGCGGCAAGCTCGCCGCGATGAAGAAGGACGTGGCGGAGGCCAGATACCCGAAGAAGGTCCGGGACTTGGCGAGACTGGAGGCGGACGCGGTCGAGATGGGTGCGTACGCCAGTGTCGTGGTGCACGGGCTGCTGCAGACCGAGGAGTACGCCCGTGCGCTGCACGGGGAGCGGCGGCCCGCCTTCTCCGAGGATGAGGTCGAACGGCGTGTGGCGGCGCGGATGGCGCGGCAGTCGGTCTTCAGCCGCCAGCCCGCCCCGCTGCTGACTTTCGTGCAAGAAGAGGCGACACTGAGGCGGCCGACCGGAGGCAGGCCGGTACTTCGTCGCCAGCTCGAACGCCTGCTTGAACTAAGCTCGTTGAGGCATGTCGAGATCCAGGTGATGCCGACGGACACGGAGGAACACGCCGGTCTGGACGGTTCGCACAGAGTGCTCAAGCTGAGGGACGGCACGACTGTGGGACACAACGAGGTTCAACTCACCAGCCGCCTGATCAGCAACCCCAAGGAGGTCCAGATCCTTGAGATGCGGTACGGCCTGATCCGAGCCCAGGCACTCACACCTCGACTGTCTCGGACTTTCATCGAGAAACTGCTGGGAGAGACATGAGTGGCAAGCCCTCGGCCGGAGACACCTTCAAGCTCACCTGGGTCAAAAGCAGCTACAGCACAGCAGACGGACCCGACTGTGTCGAGGTCGCGGCAGCCACCGGCGCGATCCACGTCCGCGACTCCAAGAACGTCCCGGGCCCCCGCCTCGGCTTCGCGCCGGGCGCGTGGACGGACTTCGTGACGTACGCGTCCGAGGGCTGACGAGCGGAGGCTTCCGGACAGCGGGTGACCCGGTGTCAGATCGTCACCCGCACGGCTCGTAGAGTCGCAACGGTGAACGCAGACGCCGCCTTTGACACGCCGGACGCCCCTGATCCTGACCTGCCGATGCTGACTGCCGCACAGGCAGCACATCTGCGGGAACTCGCCGCGCCCTACACCGACAACGGCCATACCTACTCCCTGCAGAACCTGGCGCACATGTGCCGCCGAGCACCGGAGGACCGTTGGCCCGAGCTGGTGGAGACGCACTTCGCCCGTTTGCAGGCGGCGGGGCACGGCGACGAGAGCGCGGCGGAACTGCTCAGCGGGGTGCATGCACGGTTGCTGCCCAACGAATCGCTCACCCCGGACCTCGTCGGCGCCATGCGCTACGCGCGTGTGGTCGCCGACGGGCTCGTCTTCGCCTACGCCCTTGACCAGCCCACCACCGTGCGGATCCTCACCGACCCGGACGTGGAGCGCGCAGGACTGGAGGCGCTGGGAGAGGCGGCGTACGCGAACCTGATGCGTGTACCTGTCGCGCATGAGGAAGTAGCCATCGAGGGCCGGGCGTTGCTGCATTCCGTGTACGGCGACTCCCCGTTCGTCGCGAGCAAGGCGTTGTTCCTGTCCGAACTGGCCCGGGAGGTCACTGGCGAGGCACTCCCGGACGCCGGAGCCCTCGTTGCCGTGCCGACCCGGCACCTGCTGGCGTTCCACCCTCTCACCGACGGGTCTGTCGCCGACGCCATCAACGACCTTGCTCAGTATGCCCTCGGTGCCTATCAGGACGGACCGGGTGCGCTGTCCCCTCGCGTCTACTGGTGGCACCGAGGAGGCCTGACGTCGCTGACGGTCATCGACACCGAGACCAACACCTTCTCCCTCCAGCCTCCGCCGGAACTCCTCGGCATCCTGAAGGGCCTGGTCCGCCTCGACCGGGCCGGGCGGCTCGCCGGGCGCACCGCAGTCGACGCGCCGGACGTCGACCAGCTCACGCACACCACGGCCGATGCGATAGCCCGGCTAACCCAGGACGGGGCCGGACTTGGCGACGCCTTCGCCTCCGCCCTCGAACTCGCCCACGCCCATTGCGCCCTTGACCCCGACGTGGATCGCCTCCCCGCCTGGGACGCGTGGGCCACCGCAGTGCAGCTGGGCTCCGCGCTGTTCACGGGCGCGCAGCCGCAGGAGTGCCACCTCGGTGGCGACCTCGTGCGGCAGCTGCCCGCCGTCCCCGCCGAGCCACCCGCGGACGCCCGCGCCTGGCTCGACGCCTTCTACGTCGCGGTCGTGTGCCGGCAGACGGCCCGCATCGACCGGTTGTGCCAGGTGCCGCTGGAGGTCCTGCGTCAGGACGACTCGATCGACGAGTACGTCCTGCACTGGATCGACACGCTGCAAACCTACTGGGCCGAGCGCCCCATGGACGACGTGGTGGAGAAACTGCTCGCCACCATGACGACGTCCGCGCCCGACGCCGTGACCCGGGCGCCGATGGACTTCGTGAACCTGATCGACTACCAGCCGGTCGCCCTCTTCCACCGCCTGATCACGCGCGACCACGACGCCCTCGCCGAAGCGCTGACCGAAGCGGTCGCACAGCACGCCACCTACTGGGCCGACTCACCGGCGCCACGCGCCCGGGTGGCGCTCGGACCGCTGGCGATGGCGAGCCTGGCGTACGACTACGGGTTCCCTGTCGCGGGGAAGCGGCAGTACCTGCCGACGTATCTGCTCGACCGCACACGAATCGAGGAGATCCCCGGCTGAGGCTTCCGACTGGCGCCAACCGCCGAGTTCCCCGCCGTCAGGTGGGGAACTCGCCAGCCGGCCCCACCCGGTCACGTGAGCTTGAAGAAGAGCGTGTCCTGGGTGTACCAGTCGACCTTCCTTGTCGCGCTCTCCCACTCCTCGTACTCGAAGTCGAGCTTGTCAATGAGCTCTTGGACGTCGTACCGGAAGTCCGGGTCCATCCGGTCGAGAACGGCGCGGTAGGCGTCCGCGGCGGGTTTGGTCTTGGCCAGCGGCAGGTATCCGATGGCCGGATAGCCGTCCAGCGAGTGCGGTATATGCGGGAAGTCGTCGGGAAGCCCGCCATACAGGTAGCCGTGGGGCAGCAGGTCGGCAGGCACACCGAGGCGGCGCATCTCGTCGTCCACCAAGCCGAAGAACGTGCTGGGCTTGGAGTAGGTGCCCAGGTTGTACGGATCGGAGGCGTTGCGGTCGATGATGTGCTGAAGCGCGGAATGGTAGGCGTTGCCGGCGCACTCCGCGTCCGAGTCGGCGCGTCCGGCGATGAGGTGATCGAGGGCGTCCGGGATGGACAGGCCCCAGTCGACGCCCTGGCGATCGAGATCCTCCTGATGCGCCTGGGCATACTTGCGTATCCCGTCGAGGCAGCGTCGCTGGTCTGCCGTGAGGTTGCCGTTGCTCCCCAGGTAGGCCAGGACGTCGGCCTTGTCCGCGGTCGAGTACGCGATGTTGTGACTCATGAGTGCAATCATGCCGAGCGGCACTGACATCCACCCGTCGGGGAGACGGAGTTGGGCCGGCCCCTTCTCGGCATGATGCGGCCCATGGTCAACGGCCCGGAGAACTCCTCGGCACCGTCCCCCACGCAGCACCTGCCAAGTGTTCCTGAACAGGGACCTGTACGGCGAGCCGCCCACATGACCCTGAAGCCGGCGGCGTTGTCCCTCTGCCTGATGTGGCTGCTGCGCGAACGAAGCTCGACAGGAATGGCGGTGCTTGCCCCCGTGGGTGTGTCGATCGAGGTACTGATCGTTGACTGGGCACACATCGAGGCCGCTCCGCCGGATGAGCGGGCCGACCTCTTGGAGGAGGCTGCCTTCGGTCAAGACACGTGGCCCAACGCAGACGAGGGCTGGACCTGGCCCACACGGCCTGCCGCCGACTGGTACGCGAGCTATGAGTTCTCCCGGACGCTCGGCTCGTACAAGCCGCACTTCTGGGCGGGTGAACAGTGGGAACGGCTCCGCGACTTCGCGAATCCGCAGCTTCGGGGCATGTTGGACCGCTTCGCTTCTGTGCTGTTCTGGCACGGCCTCGAGTACATGGAGGACATCGATGCTGAGCAAGTACCCGAGCGGTCAAGCCCTTGGCCGGTGAACACGCTCATGTGGAGTTCGCCCATTGAGGCAGCAGAGCTGAAACTCCTGTGGGAGTGCGTATCTCCGCAGCTGGAAGCACTGCGCGAACCGTTCGACCGGCACGTCGCGCGTCCAGAGGGCTGGATCAACGACTTCGATTCGTTCCTGACTTTCCTGGAGGGGTGGAACGAAGTCGTCACTGCCGCGCACGCCAGGGGATGGGGAATCGTGGGGCTGCGCTGCTGATCAGCGGGGCTGCTGTCCCCACCAGCAGCTTGCAAGGGGAGCCCCGGACATACCCTTGCGGCATGGCTGATCTTTACGAACTCCAGCTCGCTCTCGACCTCCCGGACTCCCTCCCTGACGACGACCTGCGCCTGCTGCGTTGGCACTTGGACGAGCAGGGCGACGCCACAGCGGATGCGGCTGGCCATGCAGCGTCGTACCCTTTGCTTTCCTCGAGGGGTCCGGCCAGCCGCGTCGGGGGAACGCTGGTCGGCGCCCTCTGTCGTCGCCCCGAGGGTTGGGCCTTGACGGCCCGACAGGAGCTGCATCCTGACGAGTTCGATGACTTTGAGCAGTTTCTGAAGTGGCTGGTGGCACGAACGACGACGATCGGCACCATCGGCTACCTGCGCTTCTACGAATCACACGTCCCGGACATTCTTGTCTCCGATGCCGAAGGCGTCAGTCGGAAGACGCTCCGGGCGACACCGGCCGCTGAGCAGCATCTCCTCCCCAACGGTTGCGACTGAGCAGAAGGGCGGCATAGGGGCCCTCGGACAGGGCGATTTCCCAGTCGCTCTGGGAAGCGTTCCCCTCAGTCCGTCTTGTTGGGATCAATCGTGACATGCAGATGTGCCTCGGCATTGGCAATCAGGCGACCAATTTCGATGGGGAGATGCTCGAACTCTTCCATGACCACGTCGTAGGGCTCCACTTGACGCACATTCCCGTCCAGGTCCGTTGCTTCGATTACGAATCGACAGCCAGCGGGCGAGCTTGCGTCGTCAACGACACTCCAGTGCCCGCCTCTGTGTCGCACGAGGACATCGCCAAGGAAGGAGACGAGGTCTGTATGTAGAGTGATCCAGTCTGATTGCTCGAAATCTTCAAGCGGTAGGCGGGACACGTAATTTTGCAGCCCCGGCAGAGCGGCCAGAGGATCAGTTTCAAACCGGTCTAGGGATACACCAACCATGGCGGCGAGGTGGGCTGCATTTTGGTGAGCCCCCTCTGCCCAGCTTGAGATATCGACTGCTGAGGCGCCTGGCCCTGCATTATCCACGATTCACTACCCTTCAAAAAGTCTCACCCAGAGCGGTCTACTGATTCAACGCAACTCTCAGTGACCCTTCTTAGGTGCAGGTCCGTACTCAAGGAAGATTATTTTTGCTTGCGTGAGGTAATCTCTGAGTTCCTTAGAAGGTCCGGCGTGAGTGAACGACCAGCGCGGATCGAATCCCGGGTTTGCTTCCCGCAGGGCGATATCCTTGTGAATTTGTTCCTTGATGCCCTTGCTGAGCGGGACTTCGTTTTTGACTGCTTCCTTGGTTCCATCCTTAAGGGTGATGGTGCGGTATTCGCCGTATGTCTTCACCTCGACTGCCACAGTTCGGCCGTCGGGCAGGTCTACCGGAACATCGACCTTGCGTCCACCTGGTGTCGTGACAGGGTACCGGCCTTCATTCCGCATCGGCACGGGGTAAGCGCGCTCGGGACCGCCTCCCCACATTTGGCGGTGCAGTTCCTCACCTGACCGCCAACGACGCTCTGGATCACGGATGTTCCGTACGTCTCGCAGCGTTAGGGGGCCGTCGGCGGGCATAAGCGCGGGCCTGGAGAAGTCGGCTTCCTGACCTGCATACGGGTTGCTCGAAGCATCGTCAGCTCCCCGGACCCCGTCTGCTGCGTTCGAGTCCGCATCAGATCCGGTGCGCGCTCCTTCGTCGCTTAGGCCCCCTGCATCGTCCGAGGCGTCGTCGCCGAGGTGGCCGAGATCGTCCAGCGTGCTGTTGGCTGGGGACTGGCTGCCGGTGCCACCACCAGGCAGGCCGTTATCCAGGTTTCCGACCGGGACGTGGGTGGCCTGGCCTCCCGTCGTGTGGTTGGCCGTGCCGCTCGGTGAGCTGTCCAGACCCTCCGCACTGGGGCCGTTGAAGCCAGGGCGGGTAGCCCGGCCGTCCAGGTTGTTCGCTGGCATGTTGCCGCCCGCCCCGCCGCCCGGCGTGCGGTCCGGGAACGTGCCCGCGCCCGGGGCGTTGTCGCCGAGGTGGATGCCGTCGTCGCCCAGGTCCGTGCCGAGGCGTGCGGCGTCGTCGCCGGTGCCCGCGCCCACGAGGGCCGGCTGTCGGACGGGCGGGGTGGGGGAGGAGACGTCCGCGCCGGTGGCCGGTGCGGCGGCTTTGGGGGCGTCGTCGGCGTGCTGGAGCAGGGAGCCGTCCGTCGCGAGGAGGTGGCCCTCGGGGGTGAAGAAGCCCGCGCCTGCCGGGGCCGTGCCCGGTGGCAGTGCCGTTGCGCCCTCCGGGACCTTGATCGTGCCCTCGGACACCGCCACCGAGCCGGCCGGGACCTCCCCGCGCCTCGGAAGCTGGACCATGCCGTCGCCCAAGTCCACCGCGCCCCGAGGGATGGGCGTGCCCTCCGGGAGCAGGACGGTGCGTTTCGGGACGGCGAACGCGCCCTCCGGCATCGCCGCGCCTTCCGGCAGATGGAGCGTGCCGTCCCGGAGCTTGTACGCGCCCGGCGGCAAGGCGATGGCGCCCTCGGGCAGCGGCGGGACCTCGATCCTGCCCATGCCCTTGAGGCCGGCCATCACGTCGCCGAGCTTGCTCAGGCCCGCGCCCGCGCCCTTGAAGACGTACGTCATCGGGTCGACTACGCGGCTCACCTTGCCCGCGATCGCCAGTGCCCTGGCCACCGCACCGGCCTTGCCCGCGGTCGCCGCCGCGCCGCCCGCCCCGCCGGTGAAGACGGTCGTCACCACGTTGAACGTGACCGCGCCGGCTGCCCGCCCCGGGTGGGCGTCCCAGTCGTCCCAGGCCAGGAGTGCCTTGCCGGTCTCCTTCAAGGCGGTGCGGGACTCGGCCATCCACGCGGGGAGTTCATCGTCCGAACGTGTCAAGTACCACTCGTTCACCATGGGGTTGGAGGCCAGCGCGGCGCCCATCACCAGCTTGCCCAGCCCGTCCCAGGCCTGCCCCGCGGCGTCCCAGCCGTTGAAGCCGGCCAGCGTGCCCAGGCCCACGATCGTGCCCCACACGCCGTCCACGAAGAAGCCCGTCACGAAGTCCGCGGCGTGCTCCCACACCTGCCAGCCCGGTGTGGACTCCTCCACCGCCTCGCCCCACGGCAGGCTCTTGGCCTGCTTGAGGGTCTCGGCGTCGTAGCCGTACATGCCCTTCTGGCCGGAGCCGTCGTCCGTCTTCAGCGGCGTGCCGCCGACGAGTGCGACGATCTTGGCGTGGCAGGCCTTCTCCACGTCCTGGAAGGCGGTCCACACCTCGGCGACCTTGTTACGGCGTTGCAGGTTCTCGTCGATCAGGTCGCCGTCCTCCCGCCACTCGTCGTCGTCCGCGACTTTGGCGCGAAACGCCTCTGCCTCCGCTCGCAGTTCGTCGAGCTGCTTGACCAGCGGCTGGGCGTCCTGGGCGTAGGTCCGCAGCGCGCCGGCGATCACCGACAGATCGGAACCGAGTTGCTGGGCCGTGGACCTGACCGGCTCGGTGACCGCGAAGAGCTGTTCCGCCTCGGGAGCCTTGTAGTACGCCCGCAATCCACCGAATGTCGTGTGGACGTCACCGGCGGCGGTGGGAATCTTCGTACTCGCGCCGGACAGCGCCTTCACCCGCAGGTCAAGTTCACACCAGCTGCCAGTGAAGTGCGGGATCTCGTACGGGTCGACCGGGTTGTCTCCGCTCACTGCCGGTTCCCCCCGGTGTCACGCATCAGCAGGTCCAGCCGCACCTGACGGGCCGCGTCCTGGGCTTCCTCGGCCGCGGCCAGGTCACCCTCGATGTACTCGCCGGTGGCCTTCGCCGCGCCCACGACAGCCGCTTGGATACGCTCGGCCATCGCCTTCAGAGCCGTCGACCGCTTCTCCGCGTACTCGGAGAGTGCCGCGGCGACCGGGCCCATGGCCTTCTGGTGTGCCATCAGCGGAGACGGCTGCGGCCCTGGCGCCAATGGACCTACTTGAGTCGGATAGACCGCCGAGCCCGGCACCGCGGTGCCCGCGGCCTGCGCAGCCGCAGCCAGGTCCGCGATCATCGCGGTCAGGACCTTCTCCAGGCTCCCGGCCCGTGCGCCGGTGAGCTGCAACTGGCCTTGTACGCCTTGCGGTTTGATGTCCCACGCCGTCATGAAAGCCCCCCTGCCAAACCCGGACTGCCGCTGCCACCACGCGCCACAACACCCCGCCGGATCGTTCTTCGGCGGGGGTTGGCGTGTACGAGGTGGCTCAACCGATGCCGTCGACCGCTGCCTTCGCCCGCGCCAGCGTCTGCTGCGCGGTCGCGTCGTTCTTCTCCAGCGTCGTCTTCAGCAGCCGGATGATGTTCCGCACCTCCTCCGAGGTGCTGTACCAGCGCAGTTCCTTGCCGTGGTACTCATCAGCCACGCCGTCCGCCGCGAAGTCCTTCATCGCGTTCTTCACCTGGGTGTCACGCGCCGCCATGACCAGCTCCAGACGTGCGATCACCGCCTGGATGTTGCCCTGCGCCTCGCTCGACGCACCCGTGTCGTACGACCGACGGTCGCTGCCGGCACCCGCCATCACAATCACTCCCCGTAAGTTTCGGACACTGCTGCCACGCCAGCAGGTCAGCTACGACCCGAGAACCGCGCCGCGTCGAAGTTCGCCGCCGACATCTGCGTCTTCGCGTTCTCGTCCTGCTCCTGATCACCGGAGCCGAACGCCGCGTCCATCCCGGACTGGCCGCCCAGGATCGCGGCCAGCGAGGCGTTCAGATCTGCCGTGATCTCGTCCGCGCGGGACTTGAACAGGTCGAACGCCGCCTTGCCCGCCCCGTTGAACCTGCCCTCCAGCGGAGCTGCCGCCTGGATCAGCTGACGGATCAACAGCCCCAGGTCACGGCTGGAGCCATGCGACTGCGACGTCAGGGTGGAAAGGGTCTGTGCGCCCATGTCGAACTTCATCGAACTCCCCCGTTCGTTCAGATGGTCGTACGAAGCTCATGCCTACCAACTCATGCGTCACAGAAGCAATCAACATTCGCGACACTCCGAGCCGGAGTCGGCAATGTCACACAAGGGCTGATCAATTCCCGTCGGCCAGACGGGATTTGGCGTGATTCCGTTCGCGGTGCGCCTTACACACCCTTGAGATGGCTCACGAGTCGCTCGAAGTCCCGCCACCCCGACAGGTCGGACGGATCCCCTGGCAGGGAGTAGTACAGGGCGGGCCGGGCCTTCGGCCCGAGCTGCACCGGCGTCACGGACAGCGGCGTACGGCGGGCGCGATCACCGGGTATCCGGCGAACCTCCTCCGCACCGAGCACGAAGGCCACCGGGACTCCCGGCCCCTCGAAACGGGCTGGCACCGCCAGATCGCGGCGGGCTTTGCGCAGTTGAACAAGCAACGACTGGAGGTTGTGGCGCGTCGCGAGCACCTCGGCCGCCCTCGAAAGGGCCTCCAGCGGAGGCTCCTCGTTGGTCCCGTAGCCGAACGCCAGCGTCACCTCCTCCTCGACGCCCGCCTTGGTGCGGCTGATGTGGACCGTCGCCAGGCCGGGCCGGTCCGGGCTACCGACGACCACGGCCCAGGTCGGGCGAGGCGACCGCTCGTAGGCGACATCGGTGAGCCGGCGCGGTGACCAGGGGACGCCGGCGGGCTCCGCGGTGCCCCACCCGGCCGGGGGTTCGCCGGTGAGCTCGCGCCAGACCGACTCCACGGCTCCGCCGAGCACCAGACGCTCGTCCGCCGGGTGGATCGTCCGGAAGGTGAGGGCCATTTGGCGCTCACCGGTGTCCGCCGTCTCCTTGAAGGCGGCCGCGACCGGCGTACGCGGGTCGTCGGCGTTCCCCTCGGAGGCCAGGACCGCGTCGACCGGCGCGAACATGCCGTCCTGCCAGCGCAGTACCGCCCCGGACCGGCCGTCGTAGTAGCCGTCCCGTTCGTCCTGCACCACCCAGCGCGACGGGTGTCCCGGCAGGGCGTTGCGCACGGCGAGGGAGAGCGTGGTGCCCGCGGGACTGACGATCTGCAGGCCGAGGTCCGCGTCCGCGGCGGCCCGGAACGCGTCGGACAGCCAGGCCGTCATGGCGACTACCGGACGGTCCTGGATCACGACGGCGACCTTGTCGGTCAGGACATCGACCGCGGGCTGTGCCGCCGCCGGCGCGGGCACGGCACTCGCCGCACTCGCCCCGTCGCTCTCCACGACCGCGAGCGACCGCGCGAACTCGGGAGGCCAGGCCGAGCCGCCGAGCAGTGAGGTCAGCCGGGCCGCGATAGTGCCTGCGAGCCGTTCGGCCTCCTGGACGCCGGTGGTGGCGCGGGCCTCCGTCCACCAGTACGGTACGGGCGGCGCCGTGGCTCCCAGTAGCCGTTCGGCCTCTCCGGCGACCTCGATGAGCATTGGCGTCTCCACGGAGACGAGCGGTCGCCCTTCCAGGTCGCAGAGTTGCACCACGGCACCGTCTCCCTGCGTGCCCACGAGTTTGTCGGGGCCTCCGGATAGCAGGCCGGCGAGCACGCTCGAAGGGTCGGGCATTCGATCGGTGAGGGCGATGACGTCCTTGGTCATGGGGTCGTCCTGCTCCTGGGTTTGGGATGGTCGCCCGGTCGGTCCCGGCCAGGTCGGGCATCGTCCGGTCGGGCATCGTCAGGTGGGTGTGCCGTGAGCGCCGGCGAAAGCGGCAGATCATCGTGGCGTGTACACGGTCTGGATCAGGCGGTTCGACTGTCCCCGGCGGATGAACACCCCGCGTCCCGGCGGCTGCCGGGACGCGTACACCCCGGGGAACAGCTGCCCCTCGCTGCGGTCGCCCGCCATCAGGACCGCCGACGCTCCCGATTCGCGCAGGCCCTGCACCAGCGGCTCGTACATCCCGCGCGACGCGCCCGCGACACGGCGCGTCAGCACGAAGTGCAGGCCGATGTCGACCGCGGAGGGGATGTACGGCAGGAACGGACCGAGCGGCGACTGGCCGGCCGTGGTCAGCACGTCGTAGTCGTCGACGAGGACGACGATCCGAGGGCCGCTGCCCCAGCTGCCCGGCTCCAGATCCTCCAGGCGGGCGTTCTCGTCGGGCAGCCGCTTCTCCAGTTCGGTGGCGATTCCCGCGGAAAGGCCGGCGCACAGCTTGGCGTTGTACGCGTAGCCGCCGTTGAACTCCTCGGGGACCGCGCCCCGCAGGCTGCGCCGCGGGTCCATGACGGCGAAGACCAGCTCGTCCTCGCCATAGCGTTCGACGAGGCCGTCGGCGATCGCCTTGAGCAGGTTCGTCTTGCCGCACTCGCTGTCCCCCATGACCAGCAGATGCTGGTCATGGGCGAACAGGTCGAGCAGCACCGGCGCCAGCGCCGTCTGGTCCAGACCGATCGGCACCTTCCGCGGCTCGGCGGCCGGGCCGGGCAGGAGGTGCGGCTCCAGGACGTGCGGCAGGACCCGTACGGGCTGGGCGACCTCGCCGCTCCAGGTGGCACGGATCATCCGCGCGGTGCGTTCCAGGACCGTGCCGAGCTCCGAGACGTCCGGGAGCGAGTCGGTACGGGGCAGCGCGACCTGAGCGAACAGCTTGCCGTCGGTGAGCGCCCGGCCGGGCTCGTCCGGCGAGAGGGTCTCGGCGAGCTTGCGGTCGATGCTGGACTCGCTCGGGTCGTTGAGGCGCAGCTCGACGCGGGAACCGAAATTCGACTGGGTGGCGATGCGGACGTCGTTCCAGCGGAGCATGCCGGCGACGACATGGACGCCGTAGCCGCCGCCGCGCTTGAGGATGTCCACGACGGCGTCGTCCAGCTCCTCGAAGTCGTCCCGCAGCGCGCCGAAACCGTCGATGACGAGGACGATCTCGGCCGAGGCCAGCTCTGGCAGCCGGCCCGCGGCGTGCAGGGTGCGCAGCTGCTCGACGGAGTCGATGCCGTGTTCACGGAAGACGTCCTCGCGCAGCGCGAGCATGTTCCGCACCTCTTCGACGGTGCGCGCCGCGCGTTCGCGGTCGGCGCGGCCCGCCACGCCCCCGACGTGGGGGAGTCCGGCGAGGGCCTGGAGCCCGCCGCCGACCAGGTCGAGGCCGTAGACGCCGACCTCCTGCGGCGTATGGGTCAGGGCAAGGGAGAGAACGAGGGTGCGCAGAAGGGTCGTCTTGCCGGACTGCGGGCCTCCGATGACGGCGGCGTGGCCGCCTGCCACGGTGAGGTCGAGATACCACTGGCCCTGCCACTGCCTGGTCGGGTCGTCGAGCAGCCCGATCGGCACCGTCAACTGCCCGCGTCGCTTCGACAGCTGCGTCCCCCGCTCACCGACCTCCAGCGGACCCGCCACATCGTCCAGGGCGATGGCACCGGGCAGTGGGGGCAGCCAGATCCGGCGCACCGGGTCCGCGGCGCTCTCCAACTGCCCGACCACGACGCCCAACTCGGTCGGGCCGGTCTCCCGACGCCGCACCGTCTGCTCCTGCGGGGCCGAGTCGTCGGGCGAGCCGAGCGTGTTGTACGCCTCGTACTCCAGCGCGAGGGGGCCGGTCTCCTCCTCATCGACGCGCCGCACGGGGCCGCGGTAGGCGCCGGAGACGTAACTCGCCTTGAAGCGCTCGTAGTGGCTGGTGTCGACCTTGAGATAACCGAAGCCCGGCAGCGGCGGCAGGTGGAAGGCGTCCACGGTGTCCAGGACTGTGCGGGACTCGTCGGCGGAGAACGTACGCAGGCCGAGCCGGTAGGAGAGATAGGTGTCCAGACCCTTGAGCCTGCCGCCCTCGATGCGCTGGCTGGACAGCAGCAGGTGCACGCCGATGGAGCGGCCGATGCGGCCGATGGACAGGAACAGATCGATGAAGTCCGGCTTGGCGGTGAGGAGTTCACCGAACTCGTCGATCACGACGAAGAGGTGCGGCAGCGGCTCCAGCTCGGGGCGCCTCTCGGCGCGCAGGGCGGCGTAGTGGCCGATGTCGGCGACGTTGCCTGCATCCTTGAGGACCTGCTGGCGGCGCTTGACCTCGCCCGCCAGCGAGGCGTGGACACGCTCAACGAGCCCCGCCTGGTTCTCCAGATTGGTGATGACACCCGCCACATGGGGCAGGTCCGCGAACGGCGCGAAGGTCGCGCCGCCCTTGTAGTCGACCAGGACGAGTGCGAGGTCCTCCGGCGGATGCGTGGCCACCAGAGCGAGGACCAGAGTGCGCAGCAGCTCCGACTTCCCGGAACCGGTGGCGCCGACGCACAGACCGTGCGGGCCCATTCCGAGCTCGGACGACTCCTTCAGATCCAGGAGCACCGGTTCACGGGAGTCGCTGATGCCGATGGGCACGCGCAGGAAGGCACGCTCACCGCGCGGCGCCCACAGCCGCGACAGATCAAGCACCGCCACATCTTCGATACCGAGCAGATCGGCGAAATCGACCGGTCCGGCGAGCGGGGCGTCGGCGAGGGACTCCGCCGAGAGCCGCAGTGGCGCCAGCATCCGGGCCAGGCCCTCTGCGAACGCGATGCCCACCTCGTCCACCGTGCCGTGAGCGCTGATCGTCTCCTCTTCGCGCAGGTCCTCCGTGACCACCTGGTCGCCGTCGACGGTGATCCGTACGCCGACGTGGCCCGGCTCCTGGATCCGCTCCTCGAGCAGGTGCAGGACGGTGACGCCCATCTCGCGCAGGCCGACCGCGTCATCGGGGCGCGGCAGGTCGACGGCGTCCTCGCCGTGTCCGTCACTGACGACGAGTAGTCTGGAGGTCACGGTCAGGGCGTCCTTGCCGGAGAGGCCGCGCCGCACCTCGGCGGCGTAGGAGGCGCGACGGCGCAGTTCGGGACCGATCTGCCGGGCGAGCTGGGAAACGGACGGGGCGATACGCCGGGCAGCTACCGGTCCGTCGAACTGATCGGTGTCGAGCAGATGCGGTATCCACTTCGCCCACTCCCAGTCGCCTCGCCGGTCACCGGCTACGGCGAGCGCGATGCCCACGTCGTCGGGCGCGTGCATGGCGGCGGCCTGGACGATCAAGGCACGCGCCACGCGCAGGCAGGCCTCGCGGGGGCCGACGACGCTGATGTCGCCGACGCGGTCGAGGGGGACGGTGAGCGGAAGTTCGGTGCCGGTACGGAAGCGTGAGGTGAGCGCCGACGCCTCGTTGAGCATGAAGCGGTCGGGCGGCGTGAGAACGGACGAGCCCTGCTCCGCGACCTTGAGGTCACGTACGGTCACCTCGCCGGTGCCGAGCCGCACCCGAAGGAAGTCTCCGTCCACGCGGCGGCGCTCCCAGAGGCGGGCCGGGTCGCGGACGATGTCGTACAGGGCGAGCGGCGGCGGATCGAGGATGCCGGCCCGCTCACGGTGCTCGCGCTCCTCGGCGGAAAGCTCCTCGCGCAGCTCCTCCAGATAGGCCAGGTACGCCTCGCGCTGGATGCGGCGGGTGCGTTGTGCCTTGCCGCGCTGAGAGAAGACCAGCACGACCGAGCCGATGATCGTGACGACGAGGATGATCGCACCGAGCGCGGCGAACTGGCTGTTGCGTACGACCGTCATCATTACCACGGACGACATGACACCGGCGACGGGCAGCAGCGACATCGCGATGTTGCCCGCCTTCCCCTCGGGGAGGTTCGGCGGGGCCTCGATGGTGCGGGGGGCGGAGGCGGCCAGGGGTCGTGTGGTCCGGGCCGGGCGGTGTATCAGGCGGGTGCTCATCGTCGTCGTCCGTCGTCGTTCACGGTCGGGCTCGGCAGGGGAACCATCGGGCTCGGCATGGGATCAGTGACGTTTCTGCGACAGCTGGAACACGTCGGCCGAGAGACGGGCGGCGGCCTGCCGGGTCGAACGGGCCAGCAGGCCGGTGTGGATCGCACCGCCTGCCGCCAGATGCCGGTCGTAGGGCAGGACATGCACGCCCGCCCCCGTGGCTTCGAGCCGCGCGACGGCCTTGGCCAGGTCCAGCCCCGTGTGCGGCACCAGTTCGGTGAGCACGACGACCGTGCCGGCGAGCATGTGCCGGGGCAGCCCCTGCATCCACTGGAGCACCGCGTGCGTGCTGGCGATGCCCTCCAGCGTGGCGGGTGCGGTCAGGATGCGGGCCTGGGCGGCGGAGAGCGCGACGCGGGCGACCTCGGCGGGCAGGGTCTCGCAGTCGACGACCGTCACACCGAAATAGCGGCGCAGCGCCACCATGACCCGCTCGTACGCCCGCGTGTCGAGCATCGCGCCGATCTGACCCTGACTGCCGGGCAGCAGCCAGGCGTTGCCCGGAAGCTGGACGAGATATCCGGTGACGTCGAGCAGGGACATCTGCGGTTCGACGATGTCTGCGACGTCGCCGATCGTCCAGCGCAGCGACTCCGCGCCGAGACGCAGCGGCAGTGAGCCGAGCGCCGGATCGGCCTCGACCAGGAGGACGGGGTCCTGCCGGTAGTGGGAGTACGTGGTGCCGAGCAGCGCCGCGACGGTCGATTTGCCGGCGCCGCCGCGTATGGAGGTGACCGCTATCTGGCGACCGGTCGTCACCGGCTGCTGGAGAACCTCTGCGGTACGGGTGCTCTCGGCGACCTCACGAGCGGCGGACGACATGACGATGCGGCCCACGGCACGGGCGGCGCGGGTGGCGAGGGACTCGCCGTGGCGGGGGCCGCGACGTGCCGCGGCGACGTCCGGGCTGACGACGGGCCGTGAGTCGGGGGTGTGCCGGCGCCGGGTGGCGGGGCCGGCGGCCTGGGGAGATGTGGGGCGGGGATGGGGCTGCACCTGAGGATGGTGTGCCGGGCTGCCTTGTGCGGGGGCCGGGTGCGGCTGCGCCTGCGGTGCCTGATTCCCCGGGACCTGGGCCGGGACTTGATGGGTCTGCGGCTGAGGCTGATGGGCGGGCTGTGTCCGCGATCCGCCGCCGACCGCCCGGCGGGGCGTGGAATCGCCCTGCGGCGAGGCCGTATCCGGAGTCCGGTCGCCCCCTCTGAGGTCACGCAGCAGATCGCGCTGCCAGTTGTCTCCGTTCGGCATGCCTGCCGTCTCCTCCGCCCTGCTGCCCCGCCCCCGGAGCGCCATCGCGTTGACTCAGAACTTGTTGAGCAGCTGTCCGTAGGCGCCGAACACCCCCACGGCGAGCGGGAAGAGCGCCACCACTCCGATCGACTCGACCAGATCGGCCGTCCGCCGCAGCCGGACCCGAACATGCTCGGGAGGCTGCACCGCCAGGACGAGCAGCGGCACCACGGCGGCCGCGCACAACAAGGCGAGCGGACCGGCACCCCCGGCGTGCCGCATCCACAGCACGACGAGGCGTACGACGAGTGCCGCCGCAGCGGCGAAGAGGACCACCACCTCTGCGACCAGTGGGAAGGCCCGTGCGCGGGACAGCAGCACCACGGCGACGAGCGAGGGCAGCACCACCGTCCATACAGTCGGGCTCTCGGCCAGAGTGAGCAGCCACCCTGCGGCGGCTGCCGACACCGCGGCGACCATCGTCGCGAGGACGAGCCCCCGGTGCGTCGCCGCAAGCGCATTGGCCACCTGGTGGCGGCTGACGGACATGCCACCCGAGCGGCGGTCGTCGAGGGCGGTGAGGCCCGATGCCGTCAGCGCGATCCGCGGCAGCAGACCGAGCAGCACCACGGAGAAGAGGGCCATGACCGCTCCCAGCCGGGCCGGCTCGTCCTGGACGGCGGCAACGGCTTCCCACACCACCGTGACGACGCCGGTGGCCACGGCTCCGATGAGTCCTCCACGGCCGAGCGGCGAGAAATAACCGAGGAGCAGCAGCGTCAGAACCAGCGACGCCGCGACGACGGCCAGCCGTGCGGTGCCGGGCCAGCCGTATGCGTCGGCGGCGGTCCACGCGGCGAGCACGCCGAGCCCGCCGGAGGTCAAAAGGAGGGCCGTCGCCAGACCGCGGTTGCCCTGGCCGATCCTGGCGACGATCGCTCCCGCAATCGCGAGTACGAGCGTGACGGCCCCCAGCGCGCCCGCCAGGGAGCCGAGCGCGACCTCACGGCGGGCGAGCAGCGCGGCGATCACCGCGAACGCGACGGTGGCCACCCCCGCGGCCGCACGGCGGGTGCCCGGCCGCCAGCGCCAGGTATGCAGGTCGAGATCGTCGGCGACCTGGTCGATGACGTCGTGCACCACCGGGGCAGGCGGGGCGGAGTGTGTCCTGACCAATTGAAGGACGGCGCCGTCCAGTATCCCGGCCGAGGCCAGCGTGCTCTCGTGCGACAGCGCCGAACCGTCGGCGGTGAGCAACTGCCGTGTCATCGGACGCGACGCGGCCCGGTCGTCCAGCAACTGGAGAATGTCCGGAAGCAGTTGACCGATAGGAGTGTCGGAGGGCAGGACGATGTCAGCGCGGCGTCGCTCGCCGACCAGCGTCACCCTGCTCAGTTGCGCCCGGGAAGTCGTTGCTGTGCTCACCACTTGCGGGAACCTATCACCGCGCCGCAGCGAACTCCTGGGCGTTTTGCGCCGATCCGTATCGTCACCGAATCCCCCGATTCTCTTCCGGCAATTCTCTCCGCCACTGCGCACTCGTCGTGCCGTGGCCGGCTTGTCGTCAACTCTTTCCGGCGCCCGCCGACTTCTCCGGCTCCGGGGACTGCGCCGGCTGCTGGTATCGCTGATCCTGGCGCTTCTGCTCGGCCTTCTGCTCCTCCAGCGTGTGCTGCAGGAAGGACCAGCCAATACATCCGGCGCACAGCACTGCCGCTATCGCGATACCCGCGAACAACTTCCCGAGTCTCTCGTCCGCGGTGCGGCGCGTCCGCTGCGCCCCGAAGAGCAGCGCATCCCGCATTCGGCGCCGGCGTACCGCCACCGACTCCAGAAGTTGACTGTCGTAATCCCGTGACATCCGTCGCCCCGTCGCCTCTCGCCCGTCACGGGGTCGTCCGTCGCGCTCTTGCCCGTCGAAGCGTCAAGGCCGAAGACGGTCTGCGGCTGCCGTCCCCGAGGCATGCGGATCCCCCTCGCATTGCCTCTGCAACATAGAGCATGGCCACGACAGCGGCCCACTCCGGGCCACGCGAACGGCCCCGGCCCCGTCACGCTCCCGGCTCAGGAGTTGTACGTCCCCTGCGCCCGCTCGAGGCCGTCGATCACCAGGCACTCCACCGCGTCCGCCGTGCGGTCCACGAAGTAGTCGAGCTCCTTGCGCTCCGCCGACGAGAAGTCCTTCAGCACGAAGTCCGCGACCTGCATCCGGCCCGGCGGGCGGCCGATGCCGAAACGCACCCGGTGGTAGTCCGGGCCCATCGCCTTCGTCATCGACTTCAGCCCGTTGTGGCCGTTGTCACCGCCGCCCAACTTCAGCCGCAGCGTGCCGAAGTCGATGTCCAGCTCGTCGTGCACGGCGACGATGTTCGCCGTCGGCACCTTGTAGAAGTCCCGCAGCGTCGTCACCGGACCGCCGGACAGATTCATGTACGACATGGGCTTCGCCAGGATCACCCGGCGGTTCGAAGGGCCCGGAGCGCCGATGCGGCCCTCCAGCACCTGCGCCTGCGCCTTCTGCGCACGCTTGAACGATCCGCCGATCCGCTCGGCCAGCAGGTCGGCGACCATGAAGCCCACATTGTGGCGGTTGGCGGCGTAACCGGGCCCCGGATTGCCGAGGCCCACGATCAGCCAGGGTGCGTTCACGTCGGACATCTGCGCTGCGTCTCCTCGTGGCGGAAGGGCGGGAAGGCGGGAAGGCGGGAAAAGGAACGGGGCGGCCGGCCGAAGCCCGCCACCCCGTGTCCAAGCTCAAGCAGAGCTTACGGCTCAGGCCTCGGCGGCCTCTTCGCCCTCGCCCTCGGCGGCCTCGGCGGCCGGCTCCTCGGCCTGCGCGGCCAGGACCTGCAGGACGACAGCGTCCTCCTCGACGGTCAGGATCGTGCCCTTCGGCAGGGTGATGTCCTTGGCAAGCACGGAGTCGCCGGCCGACAGGCCCTCGATGGAGACCGAGACGGACTCGGGGATGTGGGTGGCCTCGGCCTCGACCGGCAGAGCGTTGAGCACGTGCTCAAGCAGGAAGGCGCCCGGGGCCAGCTCGCCCTCGGTGTGGACCGGGATCTCGACGTTGACCTTCTCGCCGCGCTTCACCAGCAGCAGGTCGACGTGCTCGAGGAAGCCCTTCAGCGGGTCGCGCTGCACGGCCTTCGGGATGGCGAGCTCGTTCTTGCCGTCGATGTCGAGGGCAAGCAGAACGTTCGGGGTACGCAGGGCGAGCAGCAGCTCGTGGCCCGGCAGGGTGATGTGGACCGGGTCGGTGCCGTGACCGTACAGAACACCCGGGACCTTGTTGTCACGGCGGACACGGCGGGCGGCGCCCTTGCCGAACTCGGAACGGAGCTCAGCGGCGATCTTGACCTCGGACATGTGCACTCCTCGTCAGCAGATACAGAAAACTGGTGGCCGTCACCCGGCCACGACAGGCCTGCTACGAAGAGCGCGTCGATAACGGACCGCCGCACCACCGGTGCGGCCTCCCTCGCCGAGCAACTTCGACAGTCTACGCGGCAGCCGCCGGGCGCCCAAATGGATCACGGCGGGCACAGGTTAACGGCGGGCACAGGTTAACGGCGGGCACAGGTAAACGGCGGGCACAGGAAAAGGGACGGACCCAGAAAGGGTCGGACACAGGAAAAAGGGCCGCCCCGCACACGGGGGACGGCCCTTCTCACCGATACGCCGGTACGTCCTACGCCTGCTCCTCGAACAGGCTCGTCACCGAACCGTCCTCGAAGACCTCACGCACGGCACGTGCGATCGTCGGCGCCATCGACAGCACCTTGATCTTGTCCAGCTCCAGCTCACCCGGCGTCGGCAGCGTGTTCGTCAGCACGAACTCGCTCACCTTGGAGTTCTTCAGCCGGTCAGCGGCGGGGCCGGACAGGATGCCGTGCGTCGCCGTCACGATCACGTCCTCGGCGCCGTTCGCGAACAGCGCGTCCGCCGCGGCGCAGATCGTGCCCGCTGTGTCGATCATGTCGTCGACCAGCACACAGACCCGGCCCTCGACCTCGCCCACGACCTCGTGGACCGTCACCTGGTTGGCGACGTCCTTGTCACGGCGCTTGTGCACGATCGCCAGCGGCGCGTCCAGGCGGTCGCACCAGCGGTCCGCGACGCGCACGCGGCCCGCGTCCGGGGACACGATCGTCAGCTTGTTGCGGTCCACCTTCGCGCCCACGTAGTCCGCGAGAACCGGCAGCGCCGACAGGTGGTCCACCGGGCCGTCGAAGAAGCCCTGGATCTGGTCCGTGTGCAGATCCACGGTGAGGATGCGGTCGGCACCAGCGGTCTTGAGCAGGTCCGCGATCAGGCGGGCCGAGATCGGCTCACGGCCGCGGTGCTTCTTGTCCTGGCGTGCGTAGCCGTACGACGGGATGATCACGGTGATGCTCCGGGCCGAGGCCCGCTTCAGCGCATCGATCATGATCAGCTGTTCCATGATCCACTTGTTGATCGGAGCCGTGTGGCTCTGCATCAGGAAGCAGTCGGCGCCGCGGGCGGACTCCTGGAAGCGGACGTAGATCTCGCCGTTGGCGAAGTCGAAAGCCTTCGTCGGGACGAGGCCGACACCGAGCTGGTGTGCGACCTCCTCGGCCAGCTCGGGGTGGGCGCGGCCGGAGAAGAGCATCAGCTTCTTCTCGCCGGTCGTCTTGATCCCGGTCACAGCACTGTCTCCTCAGACGTGTTCTCTGGCCGCGAAGAACCTGGGCGCGAGCCAGCCGAATTTGTGTGCACGTATCACGGTACGCCGAGTTCGACGCACTCGTTTCCGGTCAGTTGTCCTCGGCGACGCCTTCCGTTGCCGCAGCGGCGGCCTGCGCGGCAGCGCTGCCCGGACGCTTACGAGCCACCCAGCCCTCGATATTCCGCTGCTGGCCACGAGCGACAGCCAGCGAACCCGGCGGCACGTCCTTCGTGATCACCGAACCCGCGGCCGTGTACGCACCGTCCCCGACCGTGACAGGAGCCACAAACATGTTGTCCGAGCCCGTGCGGCAGTGTGACCCGATCGTCGTGTGGTGCTTCTTCTCGCCGTCGTAGTTCACGAAGACGCTCGCCGCGCCGATGTTCGAGTGATCGCCGATCGTGGCATCACCCACGTACGACAGATGCGGCACCTTCGTGCCCTCACCGATCGTCGCGTTCTTGGTCTCGACGTACGTGCCGATCTTGCCCCTGGCGCCCAGCCGCGTCCCCGGACGCAGATAGGCGAACGGGCCCACCGACGCGCCCTCGCCGACCTCGGCCGTGTCCGCCACCGTGTTGTCCACCCGGGCGCCGGCGCCCACCACCGTGTCCGTGAGCCGCGAGTTGGGGCCCACCTCGGCGCCCTCCGCGAGATGCGTGGCGCCGAGCAGCTGCGTACCCGGATGCACGACGACGTCCTGGCCGAAGGTCACCGTCACGTCCAGCAGCACCGACGCCGGGTCCACGACCGTGACACCCGCCAGCATCGCCCGCTCCAGCAGCCGCTCGTTGAGCAGCCGGCGCGCCTCGGCGAGCTGCACGCGGTTGTTGATCCCGAGGATCTCCCGGTGGTCCGCGGCGACCGACGCCCCGACCCGGTGCCCGGCCTCCCGCAGGATCCCGAGCACGTCGGTGAGGTATTCCTCGCCCTGGCTGTTGTCCGTACGTACCTTCTTCAGCGCGTCGGCCAGCAGGACGCCGTCGAACGCGAACACGCCGGAGTTGATCTCACGGATCGCCCGCTGTTCGTCGGTCGCGTCCTTGTGCTCGACGATCGCCGTCACGGCGCCGGTCGCGGCATCGCGCACGATGCGCCCGTAGCCGGTGGAGTCCGGCACCTCCGCGGACAGCACGGTCACCGCGTTGCCGTCGGCGGAGTGCGTGGCGGCCAGGGCGGTCAGCGTGTCCCCGGACAGCAGCGGAGTGTCGCCGCAGACGACGATCACGGTCCCGGGCAGCTCCCCGCCCAGTTCCTCAAGGCCCATGCGCACGGCGTGGCCGGTGCCGTTCTGCTCGGCCTGGAACGCGGTACGGGTGCCGGCGTAGCGCTCCCCGAGGTGCGCCTCGACCTGGTCGCGCGCGTGGCCGACGACCACGACGAGCTGCTCCGGCTCCAGTTCACGGGCCGCGCAGACGACGTGACCGACGAGCGAACGCCCGGCGATTTCGTGCAGGACCTTGGGAGTCTTCGACTTCATGCGGGTGCCCTCACCCGCTGCAAGAACGACGACGGCTGCCGGGCGATTGGCGCTCACGGGTATGCCCTTCGGCTTCGGGTGGTGGACATCCGAAGGATACCGGGGGGTTTCAGGCAGGAAACGAGCGCGGGTCCTGACCGGGGAGGTCAGGACCCGAAAGCAAGGGCTCCCCCGCCAGGACTCGAACCCGGACATAAGGCACCAAAAGCCTCAGTGCTGCCAATTACACCACAGGGGATTACGGGCACCTAAATCGGACATCCGATTACGGTGCCTCTTGAGCACCCAACACTATGCCGTACCAAGCCCCCTCGATGCGACGGCATAGATAGGCGCTTTTGGTGACGAAGGCGACGAGGCAAAGTCGACAGGCGGATGAGGCGGCTCGTGCAGGTGTCGGCCATGTTCCGGTGCGCGGCCCCGGGGTTGTGCCGCTTGGGGTGTTCGTTGTCCGGAATGCGGGCGTCCGGCTCGAAACTCTGGTCGATTCACCAGTTCGAGCGTTCTCGGTGCATCACGGAGGAAGCGCGCGGGGTCCGCACCCCCCGCACCTACGAGAAAATGACTCGCGCCCGCCCGTAGGCTGGGACGCATGACCGCAACGGGGGCAGAGCAGGACGCCGCGGGTTCGACCGCCCGGGCGTGGCTGTGGTGGGGGCGGCGGCGCAGTGCCGTGCTCGACGTGGGGTTGGCGGGCGTTTCCGCCGTGGAATGCGCGCTGCAAGGGGTCGCCTTCGCGGAGCAGGCCGCGCTGCCGGTGCCTTTCGGGGTGCTGTTCGGGCTGGCCGTCGGATCGGTGCTGGTGGTCCGGCGACGGTGGCCCATCGCCGTGGTGCTGGTCTCGGTGGCGACGACGCCCGCCGAGATGGGTTACCTGATGGCCGTGGTCGGTCTCTACACGCTCGCGGCCTCCGAGGTGCCGCGGCGGATCACGGCGACGCTGGCGGGGATGTCGCTGGCGGCGACGTTCATCGTGACGGTCGTGCGGGTGCGCCAGGACGTGCAGAGCGAGGACTTCGGCGCCTGGTACGTGCCGCTGATGGCCGGGTTCATGTCGCTGGGGCTGACGGCTCCGCCGGTGCTCTTCGGCCTCTACATAGGGGCGCGGCGACGGTTGATGGAGAGCTTGCGGGAGCGGGCGGACAGCCTGGAGCAGGAGCTGTCGCTGCTGGCGGACCGGGCGGAGCAGCAGGCGCAGTGGGCGCGGCAGGAGGAGCGGACGCGGATCGCGCGCGAGATGCATGACGTGGTCGCCCACCGGGTGAGCCTGATGGTGGTGCACGCGGCGGCGTTGCAGGCGGTGGCGCTGAAGGATCCGCAGAAGGCGGTGAAGAACGCCGCGCTGGTCGGGGACATGGGCCGGCAGGCGCTCACCGAGCTGCGGGAGATGCTCGGGGTGCTGCGGGCCGGCGAGGGGGAGCGGCGGCCGGCGGACAAGCCCGTGCCGCTCGCGGCTGTCGGAGCCGCGGCCGCGGCTGCGGCGGCTGCCGCGGCGGAGGACGGGCCGTCTCTGGGGGACATCGAGGCGCTGGTGGGCCAGTCGCGGCAGGCGGGCGTGGTGGTGGAGTTCGCCGTGCAGGGGGAGAGCCGGGACTACGCGCCGGAGGTCGAGCAGACGGCGTACCGGGTGGTGCAGGAAGCACTGACCAACGTTCACAAGCATGCGGCCGGCGCGAAGGTGATGGTGCGCCTCGCCCATCGTGAGGCGGAGGTCGCGATGCAGGTGGAGAACGGTGCTCCGGACGCGGCGGGCGCGGCGTCCGCGCCTGGTCTGCCGAGCGGGGGGAACGGACTGGTGGGGATGCGGGAGCGGGTGACGGCGCTGGGCGGGGTGTTCGTGTCCGGTCCGACGGACCTGGGCGGCTTCCGTGTTTCGGCGGTGCTGCCGTACCGGCCGCGGGCAGGTGCCCCGAGGCCGCCCGAGGCGGCGGGAGCGGCGGCGCGGCAGCGCGCTGCGGCGCCGCGGGTCACTCCGTCGTGAGGCGGGCGGGCTGCGTGCCGGTGACCAGTGTGGTCAGCGCCTGATCGATGTCCGGGCCGAGGTACCAGTCGCCGGTGTGGTCGATGCTGTAGACGCGGCCCTCGGTGTCCATCGCGAGGACGGCCTGGTGGTCGCCCTCCCTGCCGAGCGGGGCGATCTCGGTGTCGAGTGCGCGGCCGAGATCCGAGAGCGTGCGGGCGAGGTGGAGGCCCGCGAGCGGGTCGAAGTGCAGGGGGGCGGGTGCGTGCTGGCGGCCGGGCCCGGGCGCGGTGATGGTGAGCCCGCCGAATTCGGCCCATGCCTCGACCGCGGCGGGGAAGACCCTGTGCCGGTGTCCGCCGGGGGAGACGTGCGCGCGGAGGCTGTCGGCCCAGTGCTCGGCCTGCGTGATGTCCCACCGGCCGGGCTGCCAGCCGGCTTCGCGCAGCGCGGCGTCGACGGCGACGGGGAAACGGGTCGTGCTCAGGTGGTCGTGCATCGCTGTGGGTGTCAGCCGTTCTCGGGTGCGGTCGGGTCGACGGGGCGTACGCCGAAGTGGTCCAGCATGGCGGTGCATGAACGGCATGGCGGCGCGTAGGTGCCGTGGAGCGGGTCGCCGTCCTCGCGGATGCGGCGGGCGGTGAGCTTGGACTGCTTGAGGGCGCGCCGGGCCTCTCCGTGGGTGAGGGGTTTGCGCTGGGCGCGCTTGGAGCGCTGGCCCTCGGCGGAGCTCAGATGCCGGGAGAGCAGTATGGCTTCGGGGCACCGGCCGGTGAAACGTTCGCGCTGTCCGCTGGTGAGGGTGTCGAGGAAGTCCTGTACGAGCGGGTGGAGGGCGGGCGGCTGGTCCCCTTTGCCGGCGGTGCAGGTCAGCGTCTCGCCGCGTACGGAGAGCGCGGCCGCGACTGCGGGCAGGATGCCGTCGCGGCGGTGGCGGAGGCCGGGCGGGGGCGCGGTGTCGTCGCTGCTCCAGCTGAGGCGTGGATCACCGTTGGTGCGTGGTCGCGCTGTGTGCATGGTGCTTCGGTCCCTCCCGTGCACTCCCCCCAGTGGCGAGGGGAACAGCCTGCCAAACAGGGCGGGTGATGGGGAAGCTGGGTCGCTTAAACGTGTCGCCGATGGGCGCTGGGTCACTCGAAAGTGACTGTTCGTTACGGAAGCGGAGCGCCAGTCGCCTGTCTTGCCGTACCGCATAGGCTGTGCTGAACCAGCCAGACGCCACAGGGGGCAAATCGCCATGACGACAGGTCGGCAGGGCCTGGGGGCAGCAATGGGCCCCGGGGCCGGCGCGCGTACCGCGCCACCGAATGCGGCCTACGCCGGGCAGGTCGTGCACTTCCCGGACCCGGTCCGGGCCGCGCGTCATCCGCGCGGGGTACGCGTCGACGACAACGGATTCCCGGACTTCTCACCGTACGCGCGCGCGGCCGCGGAGATCGCCGAACCGCCGGAGGGCTTCGGCGTGGACGAGTTGCGGCTCACCGACTTCGTGTCGGCGAACGCGGCGCTGCACGCGGACGGCCATGCGCTGTGGGACACGGTGCCCGCGGTGGCGACGCCGCACGGCTGGACCTGGCACCACGTGCCGGGGACCAGACGGCTGGAGCTGGTACCGGTCGAGGTGAAGGCGCTGCTGCGGCATCACGGCGGGCTGGCGACGGCTCCCGTGGACCGGGGCAAGCGGGGCACGCGCCCGTTGCAGGAGACGCGGCCCGCGCATTTCGGCCTGCCGAAGGGTGCGGTGTCGGTGACCGAGCAGCAGGTGCAGGGGGTGGAGGAGGACCTGGGCTATCGGCTGCCGGGGCCGTACCGCTCCTTCCTGAAGGCGGCGGGCGGTTGCGCGCCGGTCGGTGCGGCGCTGGACGCCGAGCTGGGGCTGCTGGTGGACCAGCCGTTCTTCACGGTGCGCGACGAGGCCGGCGTCAATGACCTGGTGTACGTCAACAAGTGCCTGCGGGACCATCTGACGAAGGATTACCTCGGTGTCGCCTTCGTCCAGGGCGGGATTGTCGCGGTGAAGGTGAGGGGCTCGGACACCGGGTCGGTGTGGTTCTGCGCGTACGACGACGCGCGGGACGTCAGCGAAGCGGCCGGCTGGACCGTGCAGGAGCGGGTGGAGCGCCTGCTGATGCCGTGCGGCGAGGACTTCGACGCGTTCCTGCGGCGGCTCGCCGGCAATCCGCCGGAGCTGGAGACCGTGGCGAATCTGATGGTGGACGGCGGCTTCGCGCGGGCCGTTCCGGTTCCGGGCGAGGGGTGACGGTCCGATGGTGACGTTTGCGCAGGCGCAGGAGCGCGCCGAGGCGTGGGTGAACGGCGATGTGCCCGCGTACCAGCACCGCGAGGTGCGGGTGCGCGAGTTCGAGCTGGGCTTTGTGGTGTGGGCCGAGGACCGCGGTGGTGGTGTGCGTTCGGACGGCGGGGACCAGCGGCTGGTGATCGCCCGGGACAGCGGTGAGGCGACGCTGTGGCCCGGGCTCCCGGTGGGCGAGGTGATCCGCCGGTACGAGGAGGAGTACGGGGCACAGCCGGCCGCGGCGGCTCCGTCGGCGGCGGAGCCGCCGCAGCGTATCGATCTGAACCAGACGTCGTTCCTGCTGAGTCCGCCGGAGTGGCTTCAGGAGGCGGCGGACAAGCTGGGCATCCCGGACCGGCGGACGGCGACGTCCGGCGCCGGCACCGGCGCCGGGGCGGATGCCGCCGCCGCTTCGTCCGCCGCTTCGTCCGCCGCCGCGGGTGCGGACGCAGGTGCGTTGTCCGCCGCGGGCGGGCCGGACGTCTCCGGTTCGATCGGCGGCAACGCCTCGCAGGCGACGGGGAATTCGCATGCCGCGAGCTCGGTCGCGTGGCCGGACTCCGGTGCGGCGCCGGACGCGGACGCCTCGCGCGCCGGCGCCCCGGCGTGGCCGAGCGCGGGCGGTGACCACGAGCCGACGGCGTCGGACGGTGTGCCGGCCACCCCGGCGGGTGTGCCGGCACCGGCGGGTGGCACCGGCTGGAACGACACGAACGCGGACGGCGGCGACGATGTGTCCGTGCCGCTGCCTGCGACGGTGTTCGCTCCGCCCGTGTCGGTGGACGACGACGCCACTCCGCCGCCCGTGGGCCCCGACGCCCCGACGGCGCTGATGACGGGCGGGAGCCGGCTGCCCCGAACGGCGATCGCCCCGGCACTCCATCCCCAGAACGGGACGGGTGCGCAGCCGCCCGCCGCCTCCCCGTCCTCTCCTTCCTCCCCTGCTTCTCCGCCCGCCCCCGCGTCCCCGGCGACGCCGCCCGCCGGGCCGCACGGTCCGAGTGCGGCCGACATCGCGGACGCCGCGACGAGTAAGGCGGTCCTGCCGCCGCGCGGTGCGCGTGGCGGGGCGGCCGGGGGCGCGACGCCTCCGCCGCCGCCCGGCGCTCCGGGCACGCCGGGCGTACGGCCCGGTGCCACGCCGCCGCCGACCGGCCCGGGGGCTCCCGGCGCGCCCGCGGGCGGTTATCTGCCGACGCAACTCGTCCCGCAGCTCGGCCCGGACGGGCCGCAGCCGCCCGCACCGCCCGGTTCGACGCCGCCGCCTCCGGGTCCGCCCGCGCCTCCTGGTGCGACGCCGCCTCCGGGTGGTGGGGTGCATCATGCGGCGACGATGCTGGCCGATCCGAGTCAGATGGGTCCCGGGGCTCCGCAGCCTCCGGGTCCCCCTGGTGCGCCGCGTCCCCCCGGTCCGCCCGCGCCTCCTGGTGCGACGCCGCCTCCGGGTGGTGGGGTGCATCATGCGGCGACGATGCTCGCCGGTCCTGCCCAGATGGGTCCCGGGGCTCCGCAGCCTCCCGGGCCGCCCGGCGTCCCCGGGGGCGTACCGCATGCGCCGCAGCCGGGTCAGCCGCTGCCGGGTCAGCCGGGTCAGCCGGCGGCGTACGGCTATCCGCAGCAGCCGCCGTCCGGCCTGCCGACGGTCGGCCCCGGCTACCAGGCCGTGCTGCGCTATCGCGCGGCTGACGGCTCCGAGGCCCAGCTGATCCGCCGTTCGGCGCCGGGCACCCCGCATCCGGAGTGGCAGATCCTGCACGAGCTGCGCGCCATGAACGTGCCGCCGCAGCAGGTGCTGGAGCTGCACACCGAGCTGGAGTCGTGCGAGCTGCCGGGCGCGTACTGCGCCCGCATGATCCGCGAGACCTGGCCGCAGGCGCGCATCACGTCGATCGCTCCCTACGGCAGGGACCATGCGTCCCGCCAGCAGGGCATGGCGCAACTGCTCGCCCACCAGGGCGAGTTGCACCAGGTCGCGGACGGGCCCGCCCGGCCCGCGCCGGTGCGTGCGCCGCTGCCGCAGGTTCCGCCCGCTCCGCCGATCCCGCCGGAAGGCGTCGCGCAGGAGCTGGCGGCGGCGTTCGGCCCGCAGGGGCTGTGCCGGTTCGACCAGCGGTCGGTGTCACGCCAGGGAGTGCCGGAGGTCGTGGCGGCGACGCTGGTGTGGGCGGGCCTCCCGGGCGACTTCAATCCCTTCTTCTGGGCGCAGCCGGCCCAGCCGGTGGTGCCGACGCTGGCGGAGCTCGCGGCGCAGCGTCAGGTGCAGCCGGCGTCGGACGCCGGCTCGTACCTGGTGCTCGGCAGCGACTTCGGCCGCGCGATCTGTGTCCAGTACGGCACGGCGCACATCGTCGCGGTGCCGGTGGAGGCCGGTCCGGGCGGGGCGCCGGTGGCGCCGCAGTTCGTGAACACGGGCCTGCCCGAGTTCGTGCGGTGCATGGCGCTGCTCGGCCGGATGTGGCGGCTGCGCTTCGGGCTCACCCCGGAGCAGGCGGGCCGCTGGACGGTCGACTTCCAGGCGCAGTTGGCGGCCCTGGACCCGGCGGCGCTGTCGTCGCCGGAGAGCTGGTGGTCCGTGCTGCTGGAGCAGATGTGGGACGGCCTGCTCTGACCCGCTGAGCAACAGGCCGGGCGCCGGGTCCGCGAGGGCGGACCACGGCGCCCGGCCGTTTGCCGTCAGGACTCGGGAGTTCCCGTCGTCGCCGGTGCGCCGGCCAGGATCGACGGTTCCAGCTCCTCGTAGCGCTGCCGCTCCCCGTCCGCGTCGCGTTCGGACAGGATCGTGCCGAGCCAGCCCGCGAGGAAGCCCAGCGGGACGGAGACGAGTCCCGTGGTGGTGAACGGGAACCAGTTGAAGTCCTCGTCAGGGAAGACGGACTGCGGTGATCCGGACACGAGATTGCTGCCGGTCATCAGGACCAGTGAGGCGACGGTGCCGATGACGAGTGTGGCCAGCAGGCCCGTACGGGAGAAGCGGTGCCAGAAGAGGCTGTAGACGAGCGCCGGCGCGACCGCGGACGCGCCGATGCAGAAGGACAGGGTCAGCAGCGCCTGGAGGTTCAGGTGCCGCGCACCGGCGGCGATGACGAGGGCCACCAGACCGACGCCGGCCGCGGCGGACCGGGCGATGGCCATCTCGGTGCGGTGCGGCAGGGCCACCCGGCGCAGCCCGTGGGCGACCAGGTCGTGCGCCAGGGTGTTGGCGCAGGCGAGGGTGATGCCGGCGACCGAGGCGAGCAGTGTGAGGAAGATCGCCGTCGCCACTGCCGTGAACAGCAGCGTTTCGAGGGTCGTCGGGTCGGCGCCGAGCACCGCCTGGGTGACCATCAGGAACGCGGTCTTTCCCTGCGGGTCGCCGGTGACGAGCACCTCGCGCCCGACGATCGCCGACGCTCCGAAGCCGATCACGACGATCAGCAGGCAGGTGACGACGACGATGGAGACGGCCCATGACATGGAGCGCCGTACGGCGGTAGCGCTGCGTGCGGTGAACATGCGCATCGTGATCTGCGGCAGGACCGCGGCGCCCATCACGACCGTCAACTGGGTGCTGATCATGTCGAGTTCGTCGCCGGCGAACTGCAGTCCGGAGGCGAGGTAGACGTCCGGCGCCCCGCTGCCCCGCCCGGCGGCGTCCAGCAGGACGGGCAGGCTGAAGTCGTAGCGATCGAGGATGAGGAGGGTGACGGCGATGGCCGCGCCCAGCAGGACAACGGTCTTGACGATCTGGATGAAGGCGGTGCCCTTCATGCCGCCGATCGCCGCGTAGGCGATCATCAGCACGCCGAGGAACACTATCGCCCCCGTCTTGAACCCGTCGGCGTGGAAGCCCAGGACGACGGCGAGCAGGTCGCCCGCGCCCGCGAGCTGGAAGACGACCAGCGGCAGCAGTGCCGCGAGGGTGACCGCGGCCGTGACGATCCGTACGGCCGGGCCCGGGGCGCGGCGGGTGAACACGTCGCCCATGGTGAACCGGCCCGCGTTGCGCAGGGGTTCGGCGAGCAGGAACATCATCAGCACCAGGGAGAGCACGGTGCTCAGGGCGAGCGTCACCCCGTCGTAGCCGACGAGGGCGATGATGCCGATGGTGCCGAGCACGGTGCCGGCGGAGATGTAGTCGCCGGCGATGGCCATACCGCTCTGCACGGGGGACAGCGAGCGGTAGCCGGTGTAGTACTCGCCCAGGTCGTCGCGGTCCGGGCCGGTCATCACACACAGCAGCAGCGTGACCGTGATGACGGTGATGAAGGCGATCAGCGACATGGTCTGCGCCTCGGAACTGAAGCCGGTCATGCGCGCGAACCTCCCGCGGGGTACTGCCACGCGGGGCGTCCGGGACGGCTGTGACGCTCCTGGGGGGCCTGGGCGGCGGCCGCCTCGGCCTGTTCCCGTATCGCCTGCGCGAGGGGGTCCACCCGGCGGCGCGCGATCCGTTCGTAGACGGCGATGGCGGCGAGTGCCACGGGCAGTTGGAGGAGTCCCAGGACGAGGCCGGTGGTCAGTCCGCCGGAGACCTGGCCGGTCATCATCCCGGGGGCGTACCCGGACAGGATCAGGAAGAGAACGAAGTAGCCGAGCGCGGTCAACGTGGCGACGCGGCGAAGCCGGCGGTAGGCCGAGCCGAGTGCGCGCAGGTCGCTGCGGCCCTCGGGCTCCGCGTGCTGCTCCGGCTGCTGCCGAGGGCTGTCCCACGGCTGCTGCCGGGGACTGTCCCACGGCTGCGGGTCCTCGTCCCAGGAGTAGGCCGCCGCGTCGTTGCGGTGCCGGCCGGCGGGCCGGGGCTGCGGCGGTGGTTCGGGGAAGAGCTGGTGGTACGACATCGTCTCGCTCCTTGCCGCCCTCGGGGGACGGGGCGGGTGGCGCTGGTGGTCCGGGTACGTTACTCATCGGTAGGGCCTCGGCGTAAGGGGTTTCCGACCGCTCGGTATGTCGGTTCGGTGACGATTCCGGCCGCCGTCGTCGGCGCTCCCGGCGAACCGCTGTCAGGCGTCCGCCTTGTCCGAGATGACCGGGAATCGGCGCGGTGCCACGAACACCAGCGCCAGCAGCGCCAGACCGGCCGCCGCGGCCGCGCCCACATAGACGTGGTCCACCGCCGCGTCCACCGCCCTGCGCAGCGTGTCCGTCGCCGCGCCCGGCACGGGGTGCTCCAGCGCACGGGAGACGGAGTCGAGGTCCCCGCCGCCGAGGCGGGAGACCAGCACGGTGTTGGCGATCGCACCGAACAGGGCCGCGCCCACCGACTGGCCCACCTGGCGGCAGAAGAGGACGGACGCGGTCGTCGTGCCGCGTTCCGACCAGCCGACCGTGGACTGGACACCGACGATCAGGGGCAGCTGGAAGAGCCCGAGCGCGGCGCCGAGCAGCAGCATGACGAGCGCCGGTTGCCAGGGCGCGCCGGGGTACGGCAGCAGGGGGAAGGCGAGCAGGATCAGCATGGCCAGGCCGATGCCGATGATCGCGGTCGGACGGAAGCCGATGCGTGTGTAGACGTGGTTGGACAGCGCGGCGCTGACCGGCCAGCTCAGGGTCATCACCGAGAGCACGAACCCGGCCGCGATGGGCCCGAGGCCGAGGACGGACTGCGCGTACGTCGGCAGGAACACCGTCGGGGCCACCATCAGCAGACCCAGTGCCCCCAGGGCCAGGTTCACCGCCGCGATCGTGCGCCGCCGCCAGACCCAGCCGGGGATGATCGGCTCGGCCGCCCGGCGTTCGACGACGACCGTGAGGGCGATGAGGAGCGCGCTGCCCCCGAACAGCACCAGGGACGGCGGCGACAGCCACGGCCACGCGATACCGCCCTGGACGAGAGCGGTGAGCACCAGGGCGCCGGCCGCGAAGACGAGCAGCGCTCCGGCCCAGTCGACGCGGGGGCGGGCCGCGGGCGCGGGGCGGGAGGGCTCGACCAGGTAACGGACGACCAGCCACAGCGCGACGGCGCCGACGGGCAGGTTGATCAGAAAGATCCAGCGCCAGTCGGCGTACGCGGCGAGCAGCCCGCCGACCGCAGGTCCCGCCACCGCCGCCACCGCCCACACCGTCGACAATCTGGCCTGGATCCTGGGCCGTTCCTTCAGCGGGTAGAGATCGGCGGCGATCGTCTGCACCGTGCCCTGGAGCGCCCCGCCGCCCAGCCCCTGGACGACGCGGAACGCGATGAGCGCGGCCATGTTCCACGCGGCGGCGCACAGCAGGGAGCCGATCAGGAACAGCACGATGCCCGCGACGAGGACGGGCTTGCGGCCGAAGGTGTCCGACAGCTTGCCGTAGACGGGCAGGGTGACGGTGACGGCGAGCAGATAGCCGGAGAACAGCCAGGAGAAGACGGAGAAGCCGCCGAGATCGCCGACGATCTGCGGCACGGCGGTGGAGACGATGGTCCCGTCGAGGGCGGCGAGTGCCATCCCGAGCATGAGTGCGGCGACGACGGGCCCGCGACGGGCGGGTGTGGGGGTGTCCGGCCCGCCGCGCGTTCCGCGGGCCGCCACAGGGGCCGGTCCGCGGCTGGTTCCGCCCGGTTCGGGGCCGTCCGCCGCCGCGCCGGTGTGCTTCCCGCCCCGCGCCGGGGACGCCGCGCCGTCACCAGGTGTCTCCTCGACGTCCATGCCCGGGTCCTTTCCCCCTGCATCTATTTCCGGGGACACCCTCTCATCCGGCAACGGGGAATGCTCCGGTCCTCCGGCGGAGGCCATGAGGTCATGGCTCCGGGACCGGTGGCAAGCGGGTCTTGAACCGGCCGAACGCCGAACGCCGAACGCCGAACACCGAACTCCGGACACCCAACGCCGAACGCCGAACGCAGAAGTCCTTGCCGATCGCCGCCGGTGGTCTTGACGACCGGGTGGAGGACCGCGCGCGACTCGGGACAGAGGCCATGCCGGACGAGTTTGATGACGGCCCCGCGCAGCCAATCGTCGGCAGGACGAGGCAACGCCTCCGGCCGGCATCGGAAGGGTCGTTGCCCCCATCCCCTCCCTTCGGTGAGGGGATTCGTCACTTGAACCTGACGCAGCGGGAGGGTGCACTCTCGACCTGCCGGCCTCCACCTGAGGGTGGAGAGCCCCTAGGGGGATGTCCTTACTTCCGGTCAGGGAGCGGTCGTCCCGGCGGACGACGAGAAGGGCCGGTGCCTTTCCTTAACTTGGTCCTACGGCCGCAACCGGGGCCGCGCACCGGCAGGGGGTGGGGAAAACCCCCGGGCCGGAACTGCGCTGCGCACCAGCGCGCCGGACCGCTTCCGTCGCAAGACTCGACACGTACCCGTGGCGATCTGACGTCGTCACTTCCCACAGCTAGGAGACCTACCGTGACAACGGCTGTAACCACCCCCGCACACGGGGAGACCGGAGGGCGTACGGCCGTCGCCGCACGGGGGCGGCAGGTCGTCAAGGCTTACGGCGCCGGGGAGACCCAGGTCGTCGCGCTCGACCACGTCGACGTGGACATCGCCCGCGGGCAGTTCACGGCCATCATGGGGCCGTCCGGCTCGGGCAAGTCGACGCTGATGCACTGCCTGGCCGGCCTCGACACCGTCACCTCGGGCCAGATATTCCTCGACGACACGGAGATCACCGGGCTCAAGGACAAGAAGCTGACGCAACTGCGCCGGGACCGGATCGGGTTCATCTTCCAGGCGTTCAACCTGCTGCCCACGCTGAACGCCCTGGAGAACATCACGCTTCCTATGGACATCGCGGGACGCAAGCCGGACGCGGCGTGGCTGAACAGGGTCGTCGACACCGTCGGCCTGGGCGAGCGGCTGAAGCACCGGCCGACCCAGCTCTCCGGCGGTCAGCAGCAGCGCGTCGCCGTCGCCCGCGCGCTGGCCGCCCGGCCCGAGATCATCTTCGGTGACGAGCCGACCGGAAACCTGGACTCGCGGGCGGGCGCCGAAGTCCTCGGCTTCCTGCGCCGTTCGGTGGACGAACTCGGCCAGACCATCGTGATGGTCACGCACGACCCGGTCGCCGCCTCCTACGCGGACCGCGTGCTCTACCTCGCCGACGGCCGCATCGTCGACGAGATGCTCCGGCCCACCGCCGAGGCCGTCCTCGACCGCATGAAGGACTTCGACGCCCGGGGGCGTACGTCATGACCGTCCTGAAGAACTCCCTGCGCAACTTCTTCGCCCACAAGGGGAGAATGGCGCTCTCCGCGGTGGCGGTCCTGCTGTCCGTGGCCTTCGTGTCGGGCACGCTGGTGTTCACCGACACCATGAACACCACGTTCGACAAGCTCTTCGCCGTGACCGCCTCCGACGTCACCGTCACCCCGAAGGGTTCGGGCGACAAGGACAATCCGCCCACCGGCAGGCCCGAGTCACTGCCCGCCTCCCTCGTCCAGGAGGTCGCCGCCGCGGAAGGCGTCGAGTCCGCCGAGGGCGCGGTCGTGAGCCTGAGCGTGACCGTCGTCGACTCGGCGAACAAGAACATGGGGTCCGACGGTGGAGCCCCGACCATCGCCGCGAACTGGACGAAGAACGAGCTCAAGTGGATGGACATCACCTCCGGGCACGCCCCGCGCGGCCCCACCGAGGTGATGGTCGATGCCGACACCGCCGACAGGCACGGCCTGAAGCTCGGCGACGAGCTGCGCACGATCGCCGTCACCGGTGACTTCACCGCGAAGATCTCCGGCATCGCCACGTTCAAGGTCACCAATCCGGGCGCCGCCGTCGTCTACTACGACACGGCCACCGCCCAGCGCGAACTCCTCGGCAAGGAGGATCTGTTCACGCAGATCCTGGTCACCGCCGCGCCGGGCGTCGGCGACGAGCAGCTCAAGAAGAACGTGGCCGCCCAGCTGGAGCGGCCGTACAAGCTGCAGACCGCGAAGGAAGCGGCGGACGCGGGCCGCGAGGAGGTCGGATCCTTCCTCGACGTCATGAAGTACGCGATGCTCGGCTTCGCCGGGATCGCCCTGCTCGTCGGCATCTTCCTCATCGTCAACACCTTCTCGATGCTGGTCACCCAGCGCACCCGTGAGATCGGCCTGATGCGGGCGATCGGCTCCAGCCGCAAGCAGGTCAACCGTTCCGTGCTCGTCGAGGCGGTGCTGCTCGGCGTGGTCGGCTCCATCGCGGGCGTGGCAGCCGGCGTGGGCCTGGCCGTCGGGCTGATGAAGATGATGGGCGCGGTGGGCATGAACCTGTCCACCGACGACCTGACCGTGAAGTGGACGACCCCCGCGGTCGGCCTGACCCTCGGCATCGTCGTCACCGTGCTCGCCGCGTACATCCCGGCCCGCCGGGCCGGCAAGGTCTCCCCGATGGCCGCCCTGCGCGACGCCGGAACCCCGGCGGACGGCAGGGCCGGACTGGTCCGCGGCATCATCGGCCTCGTCCTCACGGGCGGCGGCGCGGCCGCGCTGGTCGTCGCCACCCAGGCGGACAAGGCGAGCGAGGGATCGCTGTTCCTCGGCCTCGGCGTCGTGCTCTCCCTGATCGGCTTCATCGTCATCGGCCCGCTGCTCGCGGGTGTCGTGATCCGGGTGATCAGCGCCCTGGTGCTGCGGATGTTCGGTCCGGTGGGACGCATGGCGGAGCGCAACGCGCTGCGCAACCCGCGCCGCACCGGAGCGACCGGCGCCGCGCTGATGATCGGTCTGGCGCTGGTGGCCTGCCTGTCCGTGGTCGGCTCGTCGATGGTCGCCTCGGCGACCGAGGAGCTGGACAAGTCGGTCGGCGCCGACTTCATCGTGCAGTCCGCCGCCAACGACGGCCGGGAGATCGTGCCGAAGGCGCAGCAGGCGCTGGAGAAGGCGCCCGGCATCGCCCACGTCACCGAGTACCGGGTCGTGCGGGCGAAGATCACCGCCCCCGACGGCAGGACCGAGTCCGAGCAACTCGTCGCGGCCGACCCGACGTACGCCGAGGACCTGCGCCGCGAGACCGTCGCGGGTGACCTGGCCGCCGCGTACGGGAAGGACGCGATGTCGGTGGGTGAGGACTACGCCGAG
This sequence comes from Streptomyces sp. NPDC018833, assembly GCF_044390825.1. Classification (NCBI taxonomy): domain Bacteria; kingdom Bacillati; phylum Actinomycetota; class Actinomycetes; order Kitasatosporales; family Streptomycetaceae; genus Streptomyces; species Streptomyces sp. NPDC018833. The sequence continues at coordinate 481,955 of NZ_JBIRZM010000003.1, forward strand.
CGGCACGGCGTGAAGGTCGGCGACACGATCGAGGTGGCGTTCCGGAACGGGAAGAGCGCGGATCTGAAGGTCGCGGCCATCACCTCCGACGACTCGAACGTCGACAAGGGCGCGATGTACACGAACCTCACGACCGCCGCCCGGTACGTCCCTGCCGACAGGATGCCCCAGAACGTGATCATGTTCGCCGAGGCGGAGGACGGCAAGGAGAAGGAGGCGTACGCCGCCCTGAAGAAGTCGCTGGCCGATTACCCGCAGTACAAGGTGCAGAACCAGACCGACTTCAAGCAGGATCTCAAGGACCAGGTCGGCCAGCTGCTGAACATCGTCTACGGACTGCTGGCGCTTGCGATCATCGTCGCGATCCTCGGTGTGGTGAACACCCTCGCCCTGTCGGTGGTCGAACGGACCAGGGAGATCGGCCTGATGCGCGCGATCGGTCTCTCGCGCCGCCAGCTGCGGCGCATGATCCGCCTGGAGTCGGTGGTCATCGCCCTGTTCGGCGCGCTGCTCGGACTCGGCCTGGGCATGGGCTGGGGCACCTCGGCGCAGAAACTCCTGGCGCTGGAGGGGCTGGGGGTGCTGGAGATTCCGTGGCCGACGATCATCACGGTCTTCGTGGGTTCGGCGTTCGTCGGACTGTTCGCCGCGCTGGTGCCGGCGTTCCGCGCGGGCCGGATGAACGTGCTGAACGCGATCGCCACGGAGTAGGGCCCGCAGCACGGGGGACCGCGGGCCCTCGACGGCCCCGGATGTCCATGTCGGACATCCGGGGCCGCCGCTCGTGCCGGACCGGACGTCAGGCGCGGAGTCGGAGCAGCAGATAGCCGCCGGCCGCCCCGGTCAGGGAGTAACGGGCTCCGGGGTGCAGCCTCCCGGCGTACTCCTCCGGCCGCGGGAAGTCGCCGTCGGTGTTGTCGAGGGCGATGTAGTCCGGCGTCTCGCCCCGTGCGCCGCCCACCCAGAAGACGCGGCAGCGGCCCGTCAGCCGGCTGATCGGGCCGATGTTCGCCTCGACCGACACGCCGTCCGGTATGCGTTCCAACAGCCTTTCCGCTGCGGCCACTTGACCGCTCCTGCGGTAGGTCGCGGGATCGGTGAGCGCGCCCAGCGGCAGTGTGGTCGTCAGCGCGAGTGCCGCGGCCGCCGTGCAGGCCGGCAGCCGGAAGGCGTAGGCGCGCAGCCAGGTGTGCGGGCTGCGGCGGCAGATGTCCACGGCGTCGGCGAGCGCGAAGGCGAGGACGGGCATGAGAACCGCGTTGTAGTGCCAGTCGGTCGACCAGTAGTGGTCCTCGGCGGACAGGAAGCGCCAGCCGAGGGTGGGCAGGGCCACCACCAGCAGCGGCGAGCGCAGGGCGAGCAGGCCGGTCGTCGGCAGCAGGAGCCAGGCCAGCGTGCGGAGTTTGACGTCGAGGGCGGTGGTGAGGAAGCCCACCGCGTTGTCGTGTCGCCCCACTTTGTCCCAGTAGTCGTACCCGCCACCCGTGTTGAAGGCGGGAATGACCAGCGTCAGCGTGACCAGTGCCGCCACCACCCCGAACGCGGCGGTCCCGAGCCCCCACAGCGCCGCCCGGGGCGAGGCGCGCCGGGCGCGCAACGCCACCACCAGGCCCAACGCGGCGACGGTGACTCCCAGGTCCTCCTTGACGAGGACGAGCGGGACGGCGAACGCCAGAGCGCGGTACCAGCGCCCGCGCAGGACGGCCTCCAGAGCGAACGCGATCAGCGGCACGGCGAAGGCGATCTCGTGGAAGTCGAAGTCGACCGCGCGCTGCACGCCCCACGAGAGCCCGTACGCGAGACCTATCGAGACTCCCGCGAGGCGGGCCACCGGGATCACGGACACGGCGAAGAGCGCGGCCTGTGCGACGAGCAGGGTGACGGGAGAGGGGAAGAGCCGGTAGGGCGCGGCGAGGAGTGCGGTGACCGGGCTGAAGTGGTCTCCGAGGACGAGCGTCCCGGGGCCCTTGAGATCCACGACGGGCGCCTGGAGGTGGGCGTAGGCCCGTACGGCCTGCTCGAAGATGCCGAGATCCCAGGAGAGCGTGTCCATCCGGCGATAGCGGCTGACGGAGATCGTCGCGTACGCGATGAACAGCAGACCGGCGAGGACGTACGGCACCACGGTGCGGCGCCGCCGTGCCGCGGGCGCGGGACGCGGGGCGACAGCCCTGGTCCCGGGCACGGCGAGAAGGACTCCTGGCATGGACGGGCCTTTGCGGTGGGGATGGGGGCTGCGGACGGTCAGGGGACGGGGCAGGGGAAGCGGCGGTCGGGGAGAGAAGGGGCCGGGGAGAGGCGTGGTCGGGGAAAGGGGCGCTCGGGGAGAGGCGCGGTCAGGGGGAGGCGGCCGAGCCCGGGTGGTCGTCGCCGTCGGGCGGCAGGGACGTCGAGGCGAGCCCCGTCGGGGTCGGGGACAGCCCGCCCGGCGACGGGAAACCCGTGTCGGGCGGCGGCACCGACACCGAGGGAGAGGGCGAGGGCGACGGCGGTGCCGCCGGCACGCCCTGGTCGGATGCGGCCAGGCGGACCGCGGTCAGCGCGCCCGCCCCGGCCAGCAGGCACACCGCGCACACGGCCGCAACGGCGAGCGTGCGGCGTCGGCGCCGCGCCCCGCGGGCCACCACGAGCTGCGCCGGCTCGGGCACGACGGCCCGGCCGCCGGCCGCGGCGGCCCGCTTGAGGGCGGCTGACAGCGCCTCGTCGTGTCCGTCCGCGGCGGGGGCCGGGATGCGGCCCGGGACGTCAGACACCGTGCTCCTCCTCCGAGATCAGATGGGGCCGCAGCGCGGCCCTGGCGCGGGAGAGATGGGTCTTGACCGTGCCCGCCGAGATTCCCGTCTCGGCGGCGACCTGTTCGACGGTGAGATCGCACACGTAGTGCAGGACGGCGACGCGCCGCTGGCGTTCGGAGAGCTGCCGCAGCGCCGCGACCAGCGCGACGGTCTCCGCGTCCGGCGCGGGCGCCGAGCCCGGCAGCTCCCCGTGGCGCAGCCGCCAGGCAGCGGCCGCCCGGCCGCGCCCGTGCCACCGGCTCACCGCGAGCCGCCAGGCCGTGGTGCGGATCCACGCCTCGGGCCGGCCGTCCCACCGCAGCCGGGAGCGCCGCGCCCAGCCGCGTACGAACGCCTCCTGGACCACGTCCTGGGCCTCGTGCAGATCCCCCGTCATCAGATACACCTGCCCGACCAGGTGTTTCACGGAGTGCGCGTAGAACTCCTCGAACTCCTCGTCGGTCAATGCGGCTCCTGTCGGGTGGCGGGTCTCACCGCTTATACGCACGCGGGAGGTGATCCGGTTGACGCCGGTACGAGGTTTTCTTCTCTCCGCGTCCGCACGTGGCCGCCGCCCGGTCCGCGCGCCGCCCGCCTCGTCGCCCGGGACCGGGGCGCGGCTGTCGTACCACCGTCGTACGCTGGAGACCCCCGGCCCGCCCCTGGTCTTCGACATGGGGAACCCCAGACGTGTCGGGCGCATCGCGTTGCCCACCCCCGGGATCCTCCCGGATCCTCTGGACGGAAAGCCCTTCATGAGCCTGCACGGTCTGCTGGATGCCGTCGTACGTGACCCGGCCCTCGCCGAAGCGGTCAAGGCGGCCGGGGACGGCCACCGGATGCACGTCGACCTGGTGGGGCCGCCCGCCGCCCGGCCGTTCGCCGTGGCCGCCCTCGCCCGTGACACGGGCAGGCCGGTGCTCGCCGTCACCGCGACCGGGCGCGAGGCGGAGGACCTGGCCGCCGCGCTGCGCTCGCTGCTGCCCGGCGAGGGCGTCGTCGAGTACCCGTCGTGGGAGACGCTGCCGCACGAGCGCCTGTCGCCCCGCTCCGACACGGTCGGCCGCCGCCTCGCCGTGCTGCGCCGGCTCGCGCACCCCTCGGCCGACGATCCGGCGGCAGGCCCCGTGCAGGTCGTCGTCGCACCCGTGCGCTCCGTGCTCCAGCCGCAGGTCAAGGGCCTCGGCGACCTGGAGCCCGTGGAGCTGCGGACGGGACAGCAGGCCGATCTGAACGAGATCGTGGAGGGCCTCGCGGCCGCCGCGTACTCCCGTGTCGAACTGGTCGAGAGGCGCGGCGAGTTCGCGGTGCGCGGCGGCATCCTGGACGTCTTCCCACCGACCGAGGAGCACCCCCTCCGGGTGGAGTTCTGGGGCGACGACGTCGAGGAGATCCGTTACTTCAAGGTCGCCGACCAGCGCTCGCTGGAAGTCGCGGAGCACGGGCTGTGGGCGCCGCCGTGCCGTGAGCTCCTCCTGACCGACGAGGTTCGGCGACGGGCCGCCGTGCTCGCCGAGGCGCATCCCGAGCTCGGGGAGCTGCTCGGCAGGATCGCCGAGGGCATCGCGGTCGAGGGCATGGAGTCCCTCGCCCCGGTGCTCGTCGACGACATGGAGTTGCTGCTGGACGTGCTGCCGAAGGGCTCCATGGCCGTCGTGTGCGACCCGGAGCGGGTGCGGACCCGGGCCGCGGATCTCGTGGCGACGAGTCAGGAGTTCCTCCAGGCGTCGTGGGCGGCGACCGCGGGCGGGGGAGAGGCCCCGATCGACGTCGGCGCGGCCTCGCTGTGGGGCATCGCGGACGTACGCGACCGGGCGCGCGAGCTCGGCATGATGTGGTGGTCGGTGTCCCCCTTCGCGGCGGACGAGGAGATGTCGGACGACACCCTCAAGCTGGGCATGCACGCCCCGGAGTCGTACCGCGGCGACACGGCCCGGGCGCTCGCCGACACCAAGGGCTGGCTGGCCGACGGCTGGCGCACCGTCTTCGTCACCGAGGCTCAGGGGCCGGCCGCCCGCACCGTCGAGGTGCTGGGCGGCGAGGGCATCGCCGCCCGCCTGGAGGCGGACCTCGCCGTGATCGCGCCGTCCGTCGTCCACGTCGCCTGCGGCTCCATCGACCACGGTTTCATCGACCCGGCGCTCAGGCTGGCGGTGCTGACCGAGACCGACCTGTCCGGCCAGAAGGCAGCCGGCAAGGACGGCCGGCGGATGCCGACCCGGCGCCGCAAGACCATCGACCCGCTCACGCTGGAGACCGGCGACTACATCGTCCACGAGCAGCACGGCGTGGGCCGCTACATCGAGATGGTGCAGCGCACCGTGCAGGGCGCCACCCGCGAGTACCTGCTCGTCGAGTACGCCCCCGCCAAGCGCGGCCAGCCCGGTGACCGGCTCTACATCCCCACCGACCAGCTGGAGCAGGTCACCAAGTACGTGGGCGGCGAGGCGCCGACGCTGCACCGGCTCGGCGGCGCGGACTGGACGAAGACCAAGGCGCGCGCCAAGAAGGCGGTCAAGGAGATCGCCGCCGATCTGATCAAGCTGTACTCGGCACGGATGGCCGCCCCCGGCCACTCCTTCGGCCCCGACACCCCGTGGCAGCGCGAGCTCGAGGACGCCTTCCCGTACACCGAGACGCCCGACCAGTTGTCCACGATCGCCGAGGTCAAGGAGGACATGGAGAAGACGGTCCCGATGGACCGCCTGATCTGCGGCGACGTCGGCTACGGCAAGACGGAGATCGCGGTGAGAGCGGCCTTCAAAGCGGTGCAGGACGGCAAGCAGGTCGCCGTCCTCGTCCCGACGACGCTGCTGGTGCAGCAGCACTTCGGCACCTTCACCGAGCGGTACTCGCAGTTCCCCGTCGTCACCCGGGCGTTGTCCCGCTTCCAGTCGGACGCGGAGGCGAAGGCGACGCTGGAGGGGCTGCGGGACGGTTCCGTCGACATCGTCATCGGTACCCACCGGCTCTTCTCGTCCGAGACGAAGTTCAAGGACCTGGGGCTGGTCGTCGTCGACGAGGAGCAGCGCTTCGGCGTCGAGCACAAGGAGCAGCTGAAGAAGCTGCGGGCCAATGTGGACGTCCTGACGATGTCCGCCACCCCGATCCCGCGGACCCTGGAGATGGCGGTCACCGGCATCCGCGAGATGTCGACGATCACGACGCCCCCGGAGGAGCGGCACCCCGTGCTGACCTTCGTCGGCCCGTACGAGGAGAAGCAGATCGGCGCGGCCGTGCGGCGTGAACTGCTGCGCGAGGGCCAGGTCTTCTACATCCACAACCGCGTGGAGTCGATCGACCGGGCGGCCGCGCGGCTGCGGGAGATCGTGCCCGAGGCCCGTATCGCCACCGCCCACGGCCAGATGGGCGAGAGCGCCCTGGAACAGGTGGTCGTGGACTTCTGGGAGAAGAAGTTCGACGTGCTCGTCTCGACGACGATCGTCGAGTCCGGCATCGACATCTCGAACGCCAACACACTCATCGTGGAGCGCGGCGACAACTTCGGCCTCTCGCAGCTGCACCAGCTGCGTGGCCGTGTCGGCCGCAGCCGCGAGCGGGGGTACGCGTACTTCCTCTACCCGCCGGAGAAGCCGCTCACGGAGACCGCGCACGAGCGGCTCGCGACCATCGCCCAGCACACCGAGATGGGTGCCGGCATGTACGTCGCCATGAAGGACCTGGAGATCCGCGGCGCGGGCAACCTCCTCGGCGGCGAGCAGTCCGGACACATCGCTGGCGTCGGCTTCGACCTGTACGTACGGATGGTGGGCGAGGCCGTCGCCGACTACCGGGCCTCGCTCGAGGGCGGCGTGGAGGAGGAGCCGCCGCTGGAGGTCAAGATCGAGCTGCCGGTCGACGCGCACGTCCCTCACGACTACGCGCCGGGAGAGCGGCTGCGTCTCCAGGCGTACCGTGCGATCGCCTCCGCCAACTCGGAGGAGGACGTCAAGGCGGTCCGCGAGGAGCTCACCGACCGCTACGGCAAGCTGCCCGAGCCCGTCGAGAACCTGCTGCTGGTGGCGGGCCTGCGGATGCTGGCGCGGGCGTGCGGTGTCGGTGAGATCGTGCTCCAGGGGTCAAACATCCGGTTCGCGCCGGTCGAGTTGCGCGAATCGCAGGAGCTGCGGCTGAAGCGGCTGTACCCGCGGACGGTGATCAAGCCGGCCATCCACCAGATCTTGGTGCCGCGCCCGACGACGGGCAAGATCGGCGGCAAGCCGGTGGTGGGCCGTGAACTGCTCGCGTGGACGGGCGAGTTCCTCACGACGATCCTCGGGTCGTAGCGGCCGGGGCGGGTTCGGGGCGACGTGCCCCGGCTCGGGGAACCGGGGGCCGATGTGACCTGGGGCCGGCCTGGCCCGGCGCTCGGGAGCCCGGGGCCCGACATGACCCCGCCCGACGTTGCCCCGGGCCGACGTGACCCGGGCCGCCGTGCCACGGGGTTCCTGACCCGGGGCTCGGGACCCGGGGCTCGGGAGCCCCGGGTCGACTTGCCCCGCGGGCTGACCGCCCCGGGGCGTGCCGGGGACGGCCTGGCCGGGGCCGGCCCGGAGCGCTGCCCGCTGCCGGAGGGCGGCCCAATCCGGCCCGGAACCGGCGTCGGCCGCCGAAGCCGGCCCGGGCTCGGGCGGGTGTCAGAGCTCGTCGAGGTCCAGTGCCTCGGCCATCGCGCGGTAGCCGGCGTCGCCCGGATGCAGGTGGTCCCCCGAGTCGTACGCAGGGAGGATGCGGTCCGGGTCGGCTGGGTCGGCCACGGCGCGGTCGAAGTCGACCACCGCGTCGTACTCGCCCGACGTACGGACCCACTCGTTGAACGCCTCGCGCTTGGCTTCGTTGACCGGGGTGTAGTAGAAGGAGCCCTTGACCGGGGTCAGCGTCGCACCGATCACCTTGATGCCCTTGGCATGCGCCTGGCGGATCAGTGAGCGGTGGCCGTCGATCAACTCGTCGACCGACACCTCGGGGGTCGGCCCGCCGGGGATGCCCTCCCAGCCGTTGCCGCCGAAGTCGTTGATGCCTTCGAGGACGACGACCGTGCCGACGTTCGGCTCGCTCAGCGCGTCGAGCGCGAAACGGGTGGTGCCTTTCTCACCGGCCCAGACCGTGTCGTTGGTGACCTGGTTGCCGCCGATCCCGTGGTTGAGGACGCTGCGCGGGTGCCCGGCGGCGGCGAATCGCTCAGCCAGCTCGTCAGGGTAGCGGTTGTCGGTGTTCGTGCCGGCGCCGACGCCGTCCGTGATGGAGTCGCCGAAGGTCACCACGCCGTCCCGGCGCGCGGCGAGGCCGCCGGAGACCTCGACGCCGGAAAGGTAGTACCAGGACTCAGCGGTCTCCTTGAACGCCGAGCCGGCCAGGTCGGAGCGGTGGTCGCCCTGCGCCCGGTAGCTCGTGGCGCCGGCGAAGTGGTGGAAGGTGGCAGGGCCGGTCGGCCCGGCCAGATACAGCGTGACGGTCACCGACTCCAGGGCCCGGACCGGGAACGGCACCCCGTCGCTGCGTGCGGTGCCACCTGCCGGGATCGTGACGGACCGGCCCTTCCCGAAGGAGAGCGGCCGCACGGAACCGGCCCGCACCGCACCGCCCCCGGCCGTGCGGGCCACCGTCGCTCCGGTGATCCGCAGCGGAGTGGTGCCGTAGCGGTTGGAGAGTTCGATACGGGCCTTGGTACCGCCGGTCGAGACGCGGACCACCTGCCGGAGCGTGTGGTCGGAGAAGCCCTGCGTCGACCAGTTGGGGCCGAAGGGTGCCGTCGGCGCCTGCGGTGAGGCAGCCCAGGCACCCCGCCACGCACCGCCGTTGTACTCGACCGCGACGGCGGCGGAGCCTCCGGCCGGGCCGTGCGTGCCTGCTACCGGCAGCGCGGTGAGCGTGGCCGCGGCCAGCAGGGCAATGCCGGTGCGCCGCATGGATTTCGTGGATCTCATGTAGTCCCGCCCGTTGTAGGTTGCGAAGCCGATCTCGAAGGTGCTCGCGTACACGCGAACACCTTCAAGGGGTGATCGACTCCGCTTATTCCCCGGGCAGTTGGCGCCTGTCGGCCGTGAACAGAAGGCTGCTGAGGGCGCGGAACATCTCCTCCGGGTCCCGGCCGTCGAACGGGCCGGTCAGGTTGTGGCTCAGGAGCAGGGTCGCGAAACCGTGGGCCAGGGACCAGGCCGCTATGCCGGCGGTGCGGGGCTCCGGGGTCGCGGCGAGGCTGGTGATGCCCGCGCGCAGTTCGGCCGAGGCGCGTTCCTTGGCGGCCACGAGGTCCGGGTCGTCGCCGCGGTACAGGTCCGGCTGGAACATGACCTGGAAATGAGCGGGGTGGTCCAGGGCGAAGCGGACGTAGGCCACGCCCCGTTCGCGCAGGTCCGGCGCCTGGGCGAGCGCCCCGGCCAGCAGTTCGTAGCCCTCCGCCGCGATCGCGGTGACCAGGCCGGCCCGGTCCCCGAAGTGGTGGGCCGGTGCCGCATGGGAGACCCCGGCGCGGCGGGCGAGATCACGCAGGCTGAGCGCCGCGGGGCCGTCGGCGGAGATGACGTCGAGGGCCGCGGCCAGCACCGCGCGCCGCAGATCGCCGTGGTGGTAGGTGCGCTCGCTCATGAGCGCCAGGGTACGCGGAATCTAGCCATTGACAAGTTTGGCGGGGTGAGTCAATCTAGTCAATGTCTAGATGGAGCGGTCGAGGAAGCGGAGGAGACGTCATGACCGACGAATTCGGGCGTGTACGGCAGATGTGGCATCTGCTGGAGCCCCTGCACGCCGTGCTGTACTACGCGCCGCAGGCCTACGAGGAGGCCGCGGCCCTCGGCTACGGAACCGACGAACGCTGGCCCAGCTACTTCGCCTGGCGTGCCGCACCCCTGGGCGAGGCGGGGGCAGTGCAGGTCTCCTCCGCGTTCTACAGCTTCAGCCCGGCGATGGTGCGGCGGTACGTCCCCGACACCTGGCGCGTGGCATCACCCGCGGAGGTGATCGCCGCCAGGCTGCGCGCCGTGGACCGGACGTACCGGGACGTCCTCGGCGACGCCGTCGCGTCGAAGGAGCTCGCGGAGGCCGCCGGCCTCGCCCGGCGCGCCGCGGAGGCCGCGGACTGTGCCGGGCGTCCGCTCGCGGCTGCCAACTCCGCGCTCCCCGCCGACGAGCCGCACCTCGTCCTGTGGCAGGCCGCCACCCGGCTGCGCGAGCACCGGGGCGACGGGCACCTCGCCGCGCTGCTGACGGCCGGTCTCGATCCCGTCGAGTCGCTCGTCTCCTTCGCCGGTATCGGTGCCGCCCCGGTCGAGACCTTCGCGAGCCGCGGCTGGAGCGAGGCGGAGTGGACGGCCGCACACGAACGACTGGTGGCACGCGGTCTGTCGGCAGCCGACGGCAGGGCCACCGCCGACGGACGGGCACTGCGGACCGAGGTCGAGCGGCGTACGGACGAGATGGCCGCCGCCCCCTGGGCGGCGCTGGGTGCCGACGACACGGCGCGCCTTTCCGAACTGCTCGGCGCGTACTGGGTCGCGATGCTCGGCACCGGACTGCTGCCCGCGCAGAACACCCTCGGTATCGGCAAGGTCTGAGCCCGGCAGTACGGTACGGACCGTGAACAGACGTGGGGCGGTCGGGGGAGGGGCGGCGGCGCTGCTCGCGGCGCTGTTGCTGACCGGATGCGACACCGTCGGCATCGACGGGGGCGGCGCCGAGGGCGACGGGAGCCCATCGCATGCCGCTCCGGGCGGCGGTGGTACGAGTCCGCTCGTCAATCCGCGGGGCACGGAGCCGGGGCTGGCCGCCCTCACCACCGAGCAGGACAAGGCCGCCGCCCGCGCGGTGATGGCGAAGGTGGCCACCAAGGGGCGTGGCCCGAGGACCGGTTACGACCGGGACGAGTACGGCTACGCGTGGATGGACACGGCAGACGGCGTCCCTCTGGCGCGCAACGGCTGCGACACGCGCAACGACATGCTCGCCCGTGACGGGCAGCGCCTCGCCTTCCGTGCCGGCTCCGACTGCGTCGTCGTGGAGATGACCGTCCACGATCCGTACACCGGCAGGACCATCGAGTGGCGCAAGCAGCGCGCTGCCGAGGTGCAGATAGACCATGTCGTGCCGCTGTCGTACAGCTGGCAGATGGGTGCGGCCGGCTGGGGCGAGGCCAAACGCCGGCAACTGGCCAACGACCCGCTGAACCTGCTGCCGGTCGAAGGCCGGGCGAACAGCGCGAAGAGCGACTCCGGGCCCGCGTCCTGGCTGCCGCCGAACAAGGCGATCCGCTGCTCCTACGCGGTGCGTTTCGCGCAGGTCGCCGTGAAGTACGAGCTGCCGGTGACGGCTGCCGACAAGCGGATCATGCTGGCCCAGTGCGGCGGATAACCGGTGGGGTCCGTGGCCGGCGCTGATTAGCCTGCCGCCATGGACCTCACGATCACTACCCTCGCCGAGCGCCCCGAACTCCAGGGCCCCATGTGGCAGATGCTCGACACCTGGGAGGAGTTCATCGTCAACGACCCGGTCGGCTGGGCGTACGTCGGACGGATCGTCGGCGAGCTCCCCGAGTATGTGCTGGTGGCGACGGATCCCGAGGGGCAGGTCGTGGCACGGGCGTTCAGCGTGCCGTTGGCCATGGACGTGGACGGGCGCCGGGAACTGCCCGCCGGCGGCTGGGACCAGGTGATGCTGTGGGCGTTCTCCGACCTGCGGCACGGCCGGAAGCCGGACATCATGAGCGCCGTCGAGATCACTGTGGCCACCGACCGGCAGGGCCGGGGGACATCGGGCCGGATGCTGGCCGCGATGCGGGACAACGCCCGCCGTCTCGGCTTCGACCAGGTGATCGCACCGGTGCGACCGAGCGCGAAGAAGGCCGAACCGCAGACCCTGATCGACGAGTACGCCCACCGCACCCGCGAGGCGGACGGCCTGCCGCACGACCCATGGCTGCGGGTGCATGTGCGGGCCGGCGGTGTCATCGAGAAGGTGGCGCACACATCGATGACGGTCACCGGCTCGCTGGACCAGTGGCGTAAGTGGACCGGGCTGCCGTTCGACGCGACCGGTCAGGTCGAGGTCCCGGGCGCCCTGGTGCCGGTGCACTGCGAGGTGGAGCGCGGCTACGCGGTGTACGTGGAGCCGAACGTATGGGTGCGGCACCGGTTGTGACGCGCCGGAGCGGGCTGTCCGGGTGGGCGGCCCCGCTCGCGCTGTCGGGCGGAAGCCGGGGATGCGGCCGCGGCGGAGAACGCGTCAGCCGGGGAGGCCGCCCGCTTCGGCGGCCTCCCCGGCTGACATGGGTGGGACGGTCAGACCGTCAGCTCCCAGTGCGAGGCGTCGTAGTCGAAGCCGGGGGAGACCTCCACCGTCAGGTTCTTCGCATCGGCCGGGGCGTCGAAGGCGTAGGTGACCGTGGCCTTCTTGCCGGGCAGGATCGAGCCCTCGAAGCCGGTGCCCGCCTTGTCGTCGAAGATCTGCTCGGCGGTCACGCCGTCCTTTCCGGCGCGGGCGTCGACGGTGACGAGGTTCGCGTCGTACTTCTCCTTGCCGGCGTTCTCGATGGTGATGGTGACCTGGTAGGCCTTGTTTCCCTTGGTGTGGCCGACCGCGAACTCGCCGGGCGTGTACGGCTTGGGCGCGGAGACGGTGACCTGCACGTCGTCGTCGTAGACGGACGTCTCGTCCGCGGCAAGGGCCTTGCCCTTCTCCTCGGCCGAGTCGTCCTTGGCCGCGCCGTCCTGGTCGCCCTTGGTGGTGTCCTTGGTGGTGTCCTTGGGAGCGGTGTTCTCGACCGACTTGTTGATCTCGTCGACCGCTTCGTCCACCGCCATCACCGTGACGATGCCGATGGCGATGCTCGCGATCAGTGCCAGCAGGCCCAGCACCGTACCGGCCGTGGCCGCGCCCTTGTTGGTGGCCTCGCCACGCTTGGCACGGCCGCGGCCGACGAGGCCGAGGACCAGCGCGAGCAGTCCGAGGACGGTGCCGATCCAGAAGAGGAACGGGATCACTCCGAAGATGATGCCGATGATTCCGAGCACCAGGGCGGCGGTGCCGAGGCCGTTGCGCGCCGGGCTCGGCGCTGTGAACTGGCCCGGCTCCGGCTGCGGCTGGGTGTACTGCGACATGGGTCCCCCCCATTGGTTGTGGCGGGCCCGATTGCCGTGACCCGTGCTGCCGTGGGTCAATGACAGCAGAGCTTGTGAACCGAGTCAACATGGAATTTGTTGGCTCTTTAATTCGATGGTGTGAAGCGCACGCTGCGCGTGAACCCGAGTACAGTGCCGATCGCAGTACAAGCGGAACTTTGACGGGGAGACAGCCGAGTGCCGGAGAACCAGCCAGAGGTGACGGCCGCCGAAATCGCCCGGCTCGCCGGCGTGGGCCGTGCCGCCGTGAGCAACTGGCGGCGCCGGCACGCCGACTTCCCCAAGCCCGCCGGCGGGACGGAGACCAGCCCGTCCTTCGCCCTCGCGGATGTCGAGCGCTGGCTGCGTGACCAGGGAAAGCTGGCAGAGGTGCCGCTGCGTGAACGGGTCTGGCAGCAGCTCTCCGGCCACCCGGCCGGAGCCGTCACCGCACTCGTCCACGCCGGCTGTGCGCTCCTCCTCGTCCACCACAGGCCCTCCGGCTGGCCCGCCCTGAGCGCCGTATCCGACGCCCGGATGGCCGAGACGCTGCCCGCCGTGCTCGAGGAGGTGCTGACCCTGCGCTTCGGCGGTCCGCGAGCCGTACGGACACCGGTCGCGGGCGAGCTCGCGCCCTCCGTGCCCCTCATGCGCGGGGCCGCCGCGCTCGCCGCCGAGACCGGCGCCCGCCAGGCGTTCGAGTTCCTGCTGGGCCGCCACCTCGACGCCAACCCGCGCCAGTACACACTCACCCCGGCGGAGCCGGCCGCGCTGATGGCCGCCCTCGTCGGGGCGGCCGGGATCGTGCTCGACCCCGCCTCCGGGACCGGCTCCCTGCTGCGTGCCGTCGACCGCCCGGCCGCGCTCCACGCCCAGGAGCGCGACCCGGACCTCGCCGCACTCACCGCGCTGCGCCTCGCCCTGCACACGGACGCCGACGTACGGGTAGGGGTCGGCGACGCCCTGCGCGCCGACGCGTTCCCCGCGCTCGCGGCGGACGCCGTCCTGTGCCACCCGCCGTTCAACGAACGCAACTGGGGCCACGAGGAACTGGCCTACGACCCGCGCTGGGAGTACGGCTTCCCCGCCCGCACCGAGTCCGAGCTCGCCTGGGTCCAGCACGCCCTCGCCCGACTGCGCCCCGGCGGCACCGCCGTGCTGCTGATGCCGCCCGCCGCCGCCTCCCGCCGCTCCGGGCGCCGCGTCCGCGCCGGGCTGCTGCGCCGCGGTGCGCTGCGGGCGGTCATCGCCCTCCCCGCCGGCGCCGCGCCCCCGTACGGCATCCCGCTCCATCTGTGGGTGCTGTCCAGGCCCGACGCCACCGAACGCCCGTCGCCGGAGTTGCTCGTCGTCGACACCGCCACGACCGAGCACGCCGCCGCGGGCCGCGACAGACTCGACTGGCAGGCCATCCGCACCGCGGTGCTCGACGCCTGGCGGCCCTTCGAGCGGCACGGGTCGGTGGCGGAGACCCCCGGTGTGAGCCGGTGCGTCCCGGTCATCGAACTCCTCGACGACGACGTTGACCTGGCACCCGCCCGTCATCTCCCGCTCCCCGCGACAGGCGGTGGCACCGCCGAACTGGGCCGCGTCCGCGAGCGGTTGACGCAGACCCTCGGGCGGACCGCCGAGCTCACCCCCCGGCCGGCGCGCTCCGCGCCGCCCGCCGCCCCCGTGCACTGGCCCTCCACCACCGTCGGTGAACTCGCCCGCGCCGGCGCCCTCGTCCTGCGCGCCGGAGGCACCGGTGCCGCACCCGCGGACGGACCGGTGGCCGTCCTCACCGAGCAGGACGTCCTCGCCGGCCGGAACCCCTCGGGCGCACTTCCGGCAGGCCCCGAAGAGGAGCCCGTGCTGATCGAGGCGGGCGACGTCGTCGTCCCGGTCCTCGGGGCCGGCACGATCGTGCGCGTGGCGGACGAGGAGCTGGCCGGCGCCGCGCTCGGCCGCAACCTCCAACTGCTGCGTCCCGATCCGGCCGCGCTCGATCCCTGGTTCCTCGCCGGCTTCCTGCGCGGCAGCGCCAACCAGCGCCAGGCCAGCAGCTACGCCTCGACCGCGACCCGGCTCGACGTCCGCCGCCTCCAACTGCCCCGGCTGCCGCTCGCCGACCAGCGGCGCTACGGCGACCGTTTCCGTGCGCTGGGCGAGTTCGAGGAGGCGCTGCGTCTCGCCGGAAGGCTCGGCGAACAACTGGTGCAGGGGCTGTACGACGGACTCACGGACGGCAGCGTCCTGCCGGAATGACCGGCTCGGCAGCAAGGCCGGCACAGGGCCGTCGCGCACGGAGTGGCCCGCGCGCACCGGGGCCGTCGATCTCGGAGTGACGCATGGGACAACGGTTCCGTACAACCGGCAACCGTTTGTCGTCGTCGGTGTATACGCTTCAGTCCGCTTGAGTCCTTTTTCCCCGTTCAGGCCTCCAGGAGCAGGAATGCACGGCCACGGCTTCGCGCCGCCGCAGCCCCGGCGCCCTTCGACAGCGCTGCTCGTCGTCGTGCGCCTCGTCTTCGTGGCGCTCGCGCTGCTCAGCTTCGGACTTCTGGCCTGGGGCACGATGCTGCGCATCGCGATCATGAGGGGGCGGCGGTCGGACTGGCTGCTGTTCTGGCTGTCGCTCGCGGTCGCCGTGACCTGCCTCGTCGTCATCGGGGAGTTCTCTTCCGAAAGCGAGACGCCGGCGGCCGTGGCGCCCCCGGAGTCGGTGGATTACGTGTGCCTCCTCGCCATGCTGGGGCTGGCGCTCGGTGTGCCGACGCACTACCTGGTCGCCGACATCCGCCACTACCAGGAGCCGCGCACGGCCGCGGCATGGCCGCCGCCGTTGCCGACGGGCTCGCCGTACGGTCCGGCGGCAGCGGCCGCAGGGCTGTACGGGATGCCCCGACATCAGCCGGCGGGCTACGGCTACCCGCCGGCGCAGCCCCCGGCTCATGTCCCGGCCGACCGGCCCCCGACCCAGGTCCCGGCCGTGCAGCCCTCGATCCATGTCCCGGCCGACCAGCCTCCGGTGCCCCCGATACCGGCGCCCCCGATACCGGCGCCCGCCCCGTCCACACCGCCGTCCTCCGCGCCCGCCACCGGGCGGATCGACCAGGTCCGCGCCGAACTCGACGAGCTCAGCGACTTGTTGCGCAAGAAAGAGGACAAGTGAACGGCCGCGTCGTCGCGAACCGTTACGAGCTGTCCGCGCTCATCGGGCAGGGCGGCATGGGCCAGGTCTGGACGGCGTACGACGGGCGCCTCGACCGCCGCGTCGCCGTCAAGCTGCTGCACCCCGGCCACATGGCCGCCGCCACCGCCGCCGACGAGATGCGCCGCCGCTTCGTGCGCGAGTGCCGGGTGACGGCCCAGGTCAGCCACCCCGGTCTGGTCACGGTCCACGACGCCGGCAGCGACGACGACGACCTGTACCTCGTGATGCAGTACGTCGAGGGCGCCGACCTCGCCGACCACCTCGCGGAGCACGACCCCTACCCGTGGGAGTGGGCCGTCAGCGTCGCCGCCCAGTTGTGCGCGGTGCTCGGCGCGGTGCACGCCGTGCCGATCGTCCACCGCGACCTCAAGCCGCGCAACGTGATGGTGAAGCCCGACGGGACGGTCACCGTCCTGGACCTCGGAGTCGCCTCCGTCATCGACACGGACACCACCCGGCTCACCCACACCGGATCGCCCATCGGCAGCCCCGCCTACATGGCGCCCGAGCAGGCGATGGGCGGCGCTGTCGGCCCGTACACCGACCTGTACGCCCTCGGCGTCCTGCTCCACGAACTCCTCAGCGGCAACGTCCCCTTCGCGGGCTCCACCGCGCTCGGCGTCCTCCACCGCCATCTCTACGAGCCGCCGCTCCCGGTCCGGCAGCTGCGCCCCGAGGTCCCCGAGCCGCTGGAGGCCCTCGTCCTGCGCCTGCTCGCCAAGGACCCGGAGCACCGGCCGTCCGGCGCGCAGGAGGTGTACGAGGCGCTGGCGCCGCTGCTGCCCTCGCGCGGCGCCCCGGCAGGTCCGCTGGATCCCACCCGCCCCTTCCTTCGCCCGCACGCCCCCTGGCCGGACCGTGCGAGCACTCCGCCGCCGCCGGCCGCACCGCCGATGGCGCACGAGCCCAGGCCGGACGTCGCCGCCGCCGTCGACGAGGTCAAGCGCCTGCTCGGCGAGGGCAGCATCACCCGGGCCGTGGACATCCTCGGCGGCATCCTCCCGGCGGCCGCGGCCGAGCACGGCGAGCACTCACCGGTGGTGAGGATCCTGCGCAAGCAGTACGCGGCGACGCTCATGGACGACGGCCAGTACCGCCGCGCGCTGCCCGAGCTGCGCCGGCTCGCCGACGATCGCACGGCCGAGGCGGGGCCTTC
Organism: Streptomyces sp. NPDC018833; assembly: GCF_044390825.1. Taxonomy (NCBI): domain Bacteria; kingdom Bacillati; phylum Actinomycetota; class Actinomycetes; order Kitasatosporales; family Streptomycetaceae; genus Streptomyces; species Streptomyces sp. NPDC018833. The sequence continues at coordinate 499,172 of NZ_JBIRZM010000003.1, forward strand.
CGACCCGCAGACCCTGCAGTTCCGCTTCGACGCGGCCCAGTGCCTGGAGCAGCTGGGCGAGGCGGCCGCCGCGCTCGCTGAATACCGCGCGGTCCTGCCGTACTACGAGAGTGCCGACCACGAACGGGCGCTCCAGGTGCGGCACCGCATCGGCCACCTGCTGCTTGCGGTCGGCGATCACAAGGCCGCACGGCACCAGTTCCAGGCGCTGCTGTCGGACGCGGAGCGCGTGTACGGCTCGTACCACCAGCTCCCGTTGGAGCTGCGGCGCGCACTGGAGCGGCAGCAGCAGTTCCGCGCGGGCTGAGACAACGGAAGCGGCCCCGCTGCCGTGCGCAGCAGCGAGGCCGCTCCCGGGCCCGGTCAGCTCGCCCGGAGATAGGCCGACGTCGAGACGCGTCCCAGCATCCGCAGCCTGGACGCGCCGGCCGCCAGGTGCTTGTCCAGGGCGTCCTGCACGCCCGGCCACTTGTTGTCCCCGTAGTCGTCGAGCACCACGATTCCGCCGGGGGCGACGATCTCCTCGACCCATTCCAGGTCCGCCCGGACCCCGTCACCGGAGTGGTCGCCGTCCACGATGACGACGCCGTACTCCCGGTCGGAGACTGCCTTGCGCACGTCGGGGTCGGACGAGAAGCCCCGCTCGATCCTCGACGCGTACGCCTCCGGGCTGCCGGCCAGCGCCAGGTTGGCCCGTACGACGTCCTCGTCCACGGGGGTGCCCGTCGGGTCGGCGTGGTGGGTGGTGCCCGGCTGGAGCTGCGAGCCGGCCAGCGGGTCGACGATCGTCAGGTCCGGCCGTGTCCCCGCCCGGTGCATCATCCGCAGCAGGGCGGACGCGAACTGCCCGTACAGTGTGCCGATTTCGAGGATGCTGCCGTTGGGCGGGGACAGCAGGGGGACCGTGGCGAGCTTCCCGCACACATTGGACGTTGAGCCCGCCAGCCGGCCGACGCCCAGTGCCTCCTGGGCGACGACCGTGCGGTAGGCGACGACGACGCTGCGGTGTGCGTGCTCGCTGCCGCCGCTCACCTGCTGTATCTGCCGCACCAGCGTGTCGATCGCGCCGCGCGTCGGCATCCGGTGCGTTCCCCTGCCCGTGCTGTCGAGGAGCAGGCCCAGCGCGTACTGCCGGGTCCGCATCTCCTCGACCTCTCTGCGCAGGGAATCGACGTCGGCCCGCAGGGGCTTGGTCACACGCTCCACGCCCCGTCTCACGTGCGGCTCGACCAACGTGAGGGCGGGACGCAGGACTTGCTTCGTCAAACGGCTGGGCACAAAAGGCATGCCCGGGAACGTACGCGTGATCAGCCCCCGACCCCACCAAGGGCCGATGCTGCGCAGGTGAAGTCTTGATGTCGCCGCCGTGAAGAAGGCCGCGGTCCTTCCTTGAGGGGAAGGGCCGCCCGTCACACCTCCCGGCGACCCGCTCCGGCGCCGGGACGCCGCCTGACGACCCAGACCGTGACGGCCAGCGCGACCAGCGCACCGGCGCCCGCGGCCGACCCCGCGAGCAGGCCCGGCGGCCGGAAGGAGCACGTGACGGTGGTACGGGTGCCGTCCAGCGGCACGGCGACCAGACCGAGGTACGCGTCCGCCGGGCGCCCGTCGCAGCTCCAGCCCGCGATCCGCGGTGCCGCGAGCACGGCCGTGCCCTTCGTACCGGGCGGCAGCTCGGCCGTGACGCCGCTGTCCGTGACCTCGACCGCCACCGCGCCGGTCCTGCTCAGCCGGGCGACCGCGGCCGTCAACCGGTCCCGGTCCAGACAGCCGATGATCGCGTCCCGCGGCGCCGCGCCGCCGTAGACGACGGGGGCGCCCGGCTCGGTGACCGTGCCGAGCGGCGTGAGCGCCGCCCGCCGCTTCGGCAGTCCGCCGAGCAGCCGGACCTCGGGGCCGTCGCCGACGCGCGCCGTTCCCGTGTGGTCGGGCGCCCACAGGAACACCTCGGTGCCGACGCGGCAGGCGCCCGCGACCGGGGACTCGTACACCTTCGCGCCCAGCAGCATCTCCTGGTTGCGGAACGGAGAGGTGCCGTAGCGCGGCTCCGGGCCCGCCGGGCGCACGGTCACCAGCGGGGGTGTGTCCTGCCGGATCACCCGCGGCCGCTGCCCGGGGGCGGTCCGCAGCCGGGCCCCGACCGAGAAGACGGCGTCCGTGACGGGGTTGTCCAGGGACTGCAGACTGCGGCCGCGTGACGTCCAGCCGCCGCCGAGCGCCGCCAGCGTGCGCGTCAGCACCTCGGGCGTGTGGCTGCTGTAGTACGACGCGCCCTGACCGCCCAGCAGGATCGGGTCGTTGCCCGTGAGCTGCGTGCGCCCGGGGTCCGTTCGGTAGCGGGGCCAGCCGTCGGCCGCGGCGACGGCGGCCGCCCGCTCGTCGTGCGAGGCGCCCCACGACGGGTAGTCGTCGAGCCTGGCCGGGCGCTCGCGATCGGCGTACGCGGTCGTCGCGGCGGCCTGGCCGACGAGCGCCCCGGTCAGCAGCACCGCTGCCACCGCCACGGCGCGGCCCCGCGCGGCGAGCAGCAGACCGCCGACCGCGGCGGCCAGGCCCGCGGCGAACAGCAGGTACGCCGGTCCGGTGACCAGTTCGCTGCTGCCGGCGCCGAGCGCCATCGCGGTCACCACCGCGCCGCCCCCGAGCAGCGCCCGCCGACTGGGCCAGCCGCGCGACAGGCACGTCCAGGCCGTGATCACCACAAGGCCGGCGAGGACGAAGGTCTGCCGGTAGGGGCTGCCGTTGGGGGTCGCGAAGGCGTGCCACACCAGATGCGTCGGCCCCCATTGCATCGAGACGGCGACCGCCACCGTGAGCGCGGTCCACACCCGTCTCTCGCGCCGGGGCACGGACCGGTTGAAGGCGAGCCCGCCGGCCAGCAGCAGTGCGCCGCCGCCGATGAAGACGGCGGGGGTGAAGAAGCTGTACGTCGCCGGCAGGGTCCGGGCGAACACGTCCGTCCAGCCGGCGGGGGTGAATTCCTTCGTCCACCCCGGGTAGGCGTGCCGCGCGCCGAGGAACACGGGGACGAGGACCGGAGCGGACAGGCCGATCCCGAGCAGCACCGTCCATCCGGACCGCAGCAGGGCCCGTATCCGCTCCTGCGCCTGAGTCTCCGCCAGCAGCCGGGCCACCAGCACCAGCGCGGCCCCGAGCGTGGCCATGTACGCGGTGTAGAAGTTGGCGACCCACGCGAGCGCGACGATCACCGGCCCCAGCAGCGGCCTGACGCCCTTGCGCGCCCACTCGCCGACGAGGCACAGCAGCGGGAAGGCGATCAGACCGTCCAGCCACATCGGGTTGTACGACGCCTCCACGACCGACCAGCCGCACAGGGCGTAGGACGCGCCGAGCACGCCCGCCGCCCAGCGGCGGCCGTTGCCCTTGTGCAGTGCGGTGAGCAGCCAGGTCATGGCCGCGGCGGCGGCCGCCATCTTGACAAGCGTCACGACGTACACGGCGAGGTCGATCTCGTCCCGCGGGAAGACACCGACGAGCAGCGAGATGGGACTTGTCAGATAGGTGCCGAGGTCGGGCAGTGCGCTGGTGCCGTAGCCCGACTGCCAGTTGAGCAGCACACCGCCGTCCGCGCGGCCGTGGAGCAGATCCCACAGGCGGGCGTGGAACGGGACGAACTGGTTGCCGAGGTCGTTCACGCTGCGGGTGCGCGGTCCGAAGGGAAAGGTACGGGCGACGGCGTCACCGGCGCTCATGGTCCCGACGGTGATCAGCGCGGCGAGTGCGGCGGCACGGCCGCGCGCGGAGGGCAGAGTCCACATGATGCATCGAATATGCCAGCGCCGATCGTGAAAACGTGCTGGGCGCGGGCCAGTTCACCCAATGGTCGCCTGTATGTCATGCGAAACACGGGGCGGCGACATTCGGGCGGGTTGTTGTTCTCCCGTGCTGATCTCGATAGTTGTCCCGTGTTTCAACGAAGAGGAGATCATCGGCCGCTTCCACGACCATGTGACCGCCGAAATGGACCTGCTGGAGCAGGAGTTCGAGCTGGTCTATGTGGACGACGGAAGCCAGGACCGGACGCTCGATCTCCTCCAGGAGATCGCCGAGGCCGACTCCCGTACGCGTTATGTGTCCTTCAGCCGCAACTTCGGCAAGGAGGCGGCGATGCTCGCCGGCCTCCAGCACGCCGAGGGCGACGCGGTCGTCATCATGGACGCCGATCTGCAGCACCCGCCGGAGCTGGTGCGGCGCATGCTGCAACTGCACGAGGAGGGCTTCGACCAGGTCATCGCCAAGCGCACCCGCAAGGGCGACCGGGTCACCCGCACCGTCACCGCGCGCGCCTACTACTGGCTCATCAACCGGCTGGTCGACGTCGAGCTCGTGGACGGCGTGGGGGACTTCCGGCTGCTGTCCCGCCGGACGGTCGACGCGATTTTGGAGCTCACCGAATACAACCGGTTCTCCAAAGGGATCTTCGCCTGGGTCGGATTCCGTACGACGACTTTCGAGTACGAGAATGCGGTACGTGAGCAGGGCCGCTCCAAGTGGAGCTTCGGAAAGCTGCTCAACTACGGTCTGGACGGGCTTCTCTCGTTCAACAACAAACCGCTGCGGGCGGCGATCTACCTGGGAATGCTGCTGCTCGCGGTCGCCATGGCGTACGCGGCGTGGATCGTCGGTGTCGCCCTGGTGAACGGTGTGGACACCCCCGGGTATGTCACCCTACTCGTGGCGGTCATCGCGCTCGCCGGCGTGCAGATGCTGATGCTCGGAGTGGTCGGCGAGTACGTCGGCCGCATCTACTACGAGGTGAAGCGGCGACCGCACTTCCTGGTGAAGGCGACCAACGCCGGCCTCCGCCGGGACGACGAGCGGAACAGGCGCACGGGGGAACTGGTAGGGCGATGACGGTACGGGGCCAGATGGTCAGGTTCGCCCTGGTGGGAGTGGTGAACACCGGGACGTACTACGGCCTGTACCTGGTGCTGCTGATCTGGCTTCCGTACGTGGCGGCGCATGTCGTCGCCTTCCTGCTGAGCATGGTCGGGTCGTTCTTCCTGACCTCGTACTTCACCTACCGCACGCGACCGACCTGGCGGAAATTCCTGCTGTTCCCGCTCACCAACGCGGCGAACTTCGTGGTCACCACGGCCGGCGTGTACCTGCTGGTGGCCGTGCTCGGGTTCGGCAGCCGGTACGCGCCGCTGATCGCGGCGGCGGCGGCGATCCCGATCACGTTCGTGGTCTCCCGCACGATCATGCTCCGCCCGGAGCGCCGGTCCGAGCCCGCCCCGGAGCCGGAGCGCACCTCGGCCGGCTGACACGGTGACGCGCCTGCGCATCCCCTGCCGCAGGCGAATCGTTTGGCGAATCAGTGGCCCAGGTCACTGTCGACTGCCTACCATCGATCACCGCAAGGTCTTGTGCATCGAAGCACAATCCCAGGGGAGGCCCCTTTGCACCGCCGCCGTCGCACCGCGCTCGCCGTCTCCGCCGCGATCATCGCCGCCGCGCCGCTCCTCGCCGCCTGCGGCAACGAGGCCCACCCCGGGGCCGCCGCCGTCGTCGGCGGGCAGCGGATCGACGTGTCCACCGTCCAGGCCAAGGTCAAGGACGTGCGCGAGGCGCAGCGGGCATCCGATCAGGCCGCTCAGATGATCAAGGACACCGGGCAGCTCGGGCGGGCCAAGCTGTACGACCTCATCGTGGACAAGGTCGTGGAGAAGGCAGCCGCCGACGCCGGGGTGAAGGCGAGCCGCAAGGAGGTCCAGGACGCGCGCGCCGCGCTCACGGAGCAGTCCGGCGGCCAGGAGCAGCTGACCGCCATGTACCTCCAGCAGCGCGGTGTCGCCCCGGACCAGCTCGACGACGTCGTGCGCCGGGACGTCCTCGTGAACAAGATCGCGGAAGCGCTCGGCGCGACGAACGGACCCGAGGGCCAGCAGAAGATGAACGAGGCCTTCACCGCTGCCGCCAAGTCGCTGCACATCGAGGTGAACCCGCGCTACGGCGCCTGGGACGACACCGAGCTGGAGCTCGGCACCTACAAGGCGCCCTGGATCACCCAGGTGACCAAGGAGGCGGAGGCGGCCCCGGCCGGTGCCTGAGCCGAGGACACGGTGCCTTGGCCAGGGGCGCCAGGCCGTGAGTCGAGGACACGGTGCCTTGGCCAGGGGGCGCCAGCTCCTGGGTCGAGGACGCCGGGGCTTTCGCCGGGGCACCTGAGTGGAAGGAGGGGACCCGGCCGAGGCAGGAAAGGGGCCCCTCCGGCCCGCTCCCGGGCCGAGGTAGGTTCGAGGAGTGACCGAACCTGTCGACGCCGGCCGTATCGTCCTGCTCACCGCCAGCCACCGGGTGGCGCCCGGACTGCTGTCCTGGCCGGCGTGGCAGACGCTGCACGCCGCCGACCGGGTGCTGTGCGCCGACGCCGCCCACCCCCAGCTGCCGTATCTGCGCGAGGCGGGCGTGGCCGTGGAGCATGCCGCGCCGAGTGCCCGCGAGCTCGTCGACGCCTGCGCTGGGGGCACCTCCCAGGCCGAAGGCTCTAGGGGAGGGCGCACCGTGGTCGTCCTCGCCGCCGGTGAAGGGGACCGGGCGCTGACCGACGGACTGGCCCGGCTCGGCGGCTCGGGACAGCTGAACATGCCCGACCTGGAGCTGCTCCCCGGCTCGTACGACCTGCCCGGCGCCCGGCTGCTCGACCTCGTCGAGGTCATGGACCGCATTCGCCGCGTATGCCCCTGGTCCTCGCAGCAGACGCACAAGGGTCTGGCCAAGTACGGCATCGAGGAGGCGTACGAGCTCGTCGAGGCCATCGAGGACGGCGACCGCGACGAGCTGCGCGAGGAGCTCGGCGACGTCCTGCTCCAGGTCGTCTTCCACGCGCGCATCGCCGAGGAGGACGCCGAGAGGCCGTTCTCGATCGACGACGTGGCGGGCACCATCGTCGAGAAGCTGATCCACCGGCATCCGCACGTCTTCGGCGACGAGAGCGCCGAGACGCCGGAGGAGGTCAAGGCGCACTGGCTGCGCACCAAGGCGATCGAGAAGCAGCGCACATCGGTGACCGACGGCGTGCCGCTCGGGCAGCCCGGCCTCGCCCTCGCGGCCAAGCTGGCCTCCCGGGTCCGTACGGCCGGCCTGGACGCGCCGCCCCCGGCCGGCGAGGGCATCGGCTACGAGCTGCTCGCCCTCGCCGTACGCGCGGAGGCGGACGGTGTCGACCCGGAGGCGGCCCTGCGCGCGGCGGCCCGCGCCTACCGCGACGCGATCCGCGCGGCGGAGGGGCACGGCGGGGCGGATACCGTCGAGGGGTGACCGACCCGAACACCCCGCCCGAGCTCTTCACCTGGGAGTTCGCCACCGACCCCTACCCCGCCTACGCCTGGCTGCGCGAGCACTCGCCCGTGCACCGGACCGCGCTTCCGTCCGGGGTCGAGGCGTGGCTGGTGACCCGTTACGCGGACGCGCGGCAGGCACTCGCCGATCCCCGGCTGTCCAAGAACCCGGCGCATCACGACGAGCCCGCCCACGCCAGGGGCAGGACCGGCATCCCCGGTGAGCGCAAGGCCGAGCTGATGACGCACCTGCTCAACATCGACCCGCCGGACCACACCCGGCTGCGCCGCCTGGTGTCGAAGGCGTTCACGCCCCGGCGCGTGGCGGAGTTCGGGCCGCGCGTGCAGGAACTGACGGACCGGTTGATCGACAACTTCGCTACAAAGGGGAGCGCCGACCTCATCCACGAGTTCGCCTTCCCGCTGCCCATTTATGCCATTTGCGACATGCTGGGCGTTCCCCGCGAGGATCAGGACGACTTCCGTGACTGGGCCGGGATGATGATCCGTCACGGCGGAGGTCCGCGCGGTGGTGTCGCCCGGTCCGTGAAGAAGATGCGGGGATACCTGGCCGAGCTGATCCACCGCAAGCGGAACGACCCGGGGGACGACCTCATCTCGGGGCTCATCAAAGCGTCCGACCACGGTGAGCACCTGACCGAGAACGAGGCCGCCGCCATGGCGTTCATCCTTCTCTTCGCGGGCTTCGAGACGACCGTCAACCTCATCGGCAACGGCGTGTACGCGCTGTTGCGCAACCCGGAGCAGCGCGAGCGGCTGCAGCTCTCGCTGGCCGCGGGTGAGAGCGGACTGCTGGCGACCGGTGTCGAGGAACTGCTGCGCTACGACGGGCCCGTGGAGCTCGCCACCTGGCGGTTCGCCACCGAGCCACTGACCGTCGGCGGACAGCGGATCGCGGCAGGCGACCCCGTACTCGTCGTACTCGCGGCCGCCGACCGCGACCCCGAGCGCTTCACGGAGCCCGACGCGCTCGACCTCTCCCGGCGCGACAACCAGCACCTGGGATACGGGCACGGCATCCACTACTGCCTGGGCGCCCCGCTCGCGCGGCTCGAAGGGCAGACGGCGATCGCGACCCTGCTCAAGAGAATGCCGGACTTGCGACTTGCGGGCGATCCGGCCGATTTGCGGTGGCGTGGCGGACTCATCATGCGCGGATTGCGCACTCTGCCCGTTGAGTTCACCCGCGAAACTAGCTGACGGGCCGTCAAAACTGTGACTTTCACGTGATCTGCGCTGCATCGACTTGTGACTTACGTTCGAGTGCGGCTACGTTCACCGTCGACTCGGCAGGCATCAGCAGGCCGCTCAGTCCCCAGTAGTCACGCGAAAGGCAACCGCATGCGCTCCGGGAACGGACGTCACCGTCGACCCCGTCAGGCTCCGGCCATCGTCGTTGCGGCAGGGGTGACCGGCTCGGCCATCGCGCTCCCGCTGCTCGGCGCGGGCTCCGCCTCCGCCGCCGACGCCAACGCCTGGGACCGCGTCGCCGAGTGCGAGAGCGGCGGCATGTGGAGCGCCGACCTCGGCAACGGCTTCTACGGCGGGCTTCAGTTCTCGCAGCAGACGTGGGAGGACTTCGGCGGCACGGTGTACGCGTCGAGCGCCGACCTGGCGAGCCGTTCGCAGCAGATCGCCGTCGCGGAGAGGGTGCTGGAAGCCAAAGGCCCCGAGGCCTGGCCCGTCTGCGCCTCGATCGCCGGCCTGACGGACGACGGCGCCGCGACCGGCGTCGACCCCGGAGACACCCTGCCGCTGCCGGACGCGAACTCGGAGCCCGACGCCGAAACGAATCCCGAAGCCGGTCCCGACGCAAGCGCGTCGGCCGATTCCGCCGACCCGTCCACCGGCCATGCGCAGGGCTCGGGGCGGGCCGCCGCGCCGGACGCGTCGACGACCCCCGCACCCAAGGACGGCGACGCCTCGAGGCCCCCCTCGTCCGATCCGGCCGACTCGTCCGGCGTGTATGAGCCGGGTGCTCCAGGCAGCGGCGAGGCGTCCGACGGGGCGACGGGCAAGCACCGTGGCACGCCCGCGCCGGACGATGCCGAAACGGGCATCGAGGGCAATGAGCGCGATAGCGGGCGTCATGCTTCACGGGGTGACGGATCGGCGCGTGACGGGGCAACGGGTGGCGCGTCCGACGGCGCCTACACCGTCCGGGAGGGCGACACCCTGTGGGCCATCGCCGAGGAGCGGGAGGTGCCCGGCGGCTGGAGCGCCCTCTACGAGGCGAACGAGGCGACCGTCGGTGCCGACCCCGACCTCATCCGGCCCGGTCAGAGCCTCGATGTCGGCCTGAACCGACCGTAGTTCGGGCGTCGATTCGCCGGTATATGTCCGATCTGTGCAAGTGAGACAAGGGTCTCTTTGCTGCAACTGCCGGATCTGGCCCAGCAAATTCGCCCAAGCCGTGCCCGACCTGCGCAAACACCTTCTTATTGGAGGGTGGTTCGGGCGATTTCTCCCCGATGTTCGACTTTGAACATCGGGGAGTGGTGTGTTTACGGTCTGAACCGCTCGCCATCGCGGGCACCGTCGACCGTCACGCCGAATCCTGCCGTCGGTCGGGGGGAACAGTCGTCGCTCAGTGCGCCGAAGGCAGGAGCGGGGGACCCAAGGTAAGTGCCGGTCCCGGTCGTCGATCACGACGGCCGTGAACGGCTTGGGGTGAAGCCGCGCGATGCACGATCGCGCGGCCGGGCAGCTCGTCCACAGGTCCTGACGGACCCGGGGACACCCACCGGCCCGAACCCGACAGCTCACCTCGCAGGCGTCGGTGAGGAGAAGCTCCATGCTGCGTTCCAGCAAGGCCGCGCACCGCCGTCCGTCGAAGGTCGCCCGTATCGCCACACTCGCCGGCGTCGCCGGTGCCGCCATCGCCGCCCCGCTGCTTGGTGCCACCTCGGCATCCGCCGCCACCGCCTCCGAGTGGGACGCCGTCGCCCAGTGCGAGTCCGGCGGTAACTGGTCCATCAACACCGGCAACGGCTACTACGGCGGCCTGCAGTTCTCCGCCTCCACCTGGGCCGCCTACGGCGGCACCGCCTACGCCGCCAGCGCCGACCAGGCCTCCAAGTCGCAGCAGATCGCGATAGCCGAGAAGGTCCTCGCCGGCCAGGGCAAGGGCGCCTGGCCGAGCTGCGGCGTCAACCTCTCCAGCGCCCCCTACAACGGCGGCTCCGCCGAGCCTGCGCAGCCCGCCGCCCAGCCGGCCGAGCGCGCCGAGGCCCCGACCACCCGCTCCGAGCGCGCCGAGGCCCCCGCCCCGAAGAAGGCCGCCGCCAAGCCCGTCAAGAAGGGCGACGGCGAGTACAAGGTCAAGGCCGGGGACACCCTGGGCAAGATCGCCGAGGCCGAGAAGGTCAAGGGCGGCTGGAAGAAGCTGTTCGACCTCAACAAGGACATCATCGACGACGCCGATGTCATCTACCCGGGTCAGCAGCTCCACCTGAGCTGACCCGCCGACCGGGCCGGCGGCTCCATGCGAGCCGCCGCGCGCCCGCTGTCCGCGCCCGCGCGCGGACACTCCCCAGCACCCCGGCCTGGCGCACCTTCCCCCGTTGCGCCGGGCCGGGGTTCGGCCATGAGGGCTTACTTACGAGTAGCTTGCGGGTGTTTTGTCCGGCACGCCCAGCGTTCATGCCCTTTTTCGTCCCACGGGGCGGGCATCGGCCGGGCTTTGCCCCCGCGCCGGTTAGGCTCTTGCCGCAAGGCCAAGCAGACCTCTGCATATTTCTCGCGTCACATCCCAGAAGGAGATGCTCGTGCCGTCCATCGACGTCGTCGTAGCCCGGGAAATCCTGGACTCCCGAGGCAACCCCACGGTCGAGGTCGAGGTTGGCCTCGACGACGGCAGCACGGGTCGTGCTGCTGTTCCGTCCGGCGCCTCCACCGGTGCGTTCGAGGCCATTGAGCTCCGCGACGGTGACCAGAACCGCTACCAGGGCAAGGGTGTCGAGAAGGCCGTCCTCGCCGTCATCGAGCAGATCGGCCCGGAGCTCGTCGGCTACGACGCCACCGAGCAGCGCCTGATCGACCAGGCGATGTTCGACCTGGACGCCACCGACAACAAGGCCTCGCTCGGCGCGAACGCCATCCTCGGCGTCTCCCTCGCCGTCGCACACGCCGCCTCCGAGGCGTCCGACCTGCCGCTCTTCCGCTACCTCGGCGGCCCGAACGCGCACCTGCTGCCCGTTCCGATGATGAACATCCTGAACGGCGGCTCGCACGCCGACTCCAACGTGGACATCCAGGAGTTCATGATCGCTCCGATCGGTGCGGAGTCCTTCTCCGAGGCCCTGCGCTGGGGCACCGAGGTCTACCACACCCTCAAGAAGGTGCTGAAGACCAAGGGCCTGTCCACCGGTCTCGGCGACGAGGGCGGCTTCGCGCCGAACCTCGACTCCAACCGCGCCGCCCTCGACCTCATCCTCGAGGCCATCAAGGAGGCCGGCTACACCCCGGGCAAGGACATCGCGCTCGCGCTCGACGTCGCCGCGTCCGAGTTCTACAAGGACGGCGCGTACGAGTTCGAGGGCAAGGCCCGCTCCGCCGCCGAGATGACCGAGTACTACGCGGAGCTCGTCGCCGCCTACCCGCTCGTCTCCATCGAGGACCCGCTGTTCGAGGACGACTGGGCCGGCTGGAAGGTCATCACCGACAAGCTCGGCGCCAAGGTGCAGCTCGTCGGCGACGACCTGTTCGTCACCAACCCGGAGCGCCTGGCCCGCGGCATCGAGGAGGGCACCGCCAACGCCCTGCTCGTCAAGGTCAACCAGATCGGTTCGCTGACTGAGACCCTGGACGCCGTCGAGCTCGCCCAGCGCAACGGCTTCAAGTGCATGATGTCCCACCGCTCCGGCGAGACCGAGGACGTCACCATCGCCGACCTGGCCGTCGCCACCAACTGCGGCCAGATCAAGACCGGCGCCCCCGCCCGCTCCGAGCGCGTCGCCAAGTACAACCAGCTGCTGCGCATCGAGGAGATCCTCGACGACGCCGCGGTGTACGCGGGCCGCTCGGCGTTCCCCCGCTTCAAGGGCTGATCACCGGCCGACGCCCTGTCGTCCGTACGTCCCCGGCCACGGTCCCGTACCGTGTCCGGGGACGTACGCGTGTGAAGGGGAGGCGAGAGAGATGGCCCGCAGGACGGAGCCGGACCGGTTCTCCACCGCGACCAGGCTGCGACTGCTCGGCGAGCAGACCGCCGCCCGCGTCTACCGCTCGCAGAGCCGCCGCCAGGCCCGCCGCTCCCGGCTCACCGGCCGCGCCGCGTTCCTCGCACTGGTCGTCTGCTCCCTCGTCGTCGCCCTCGCGTACCCGATGCGCCAGTACGTCTCCCAGCGCGCCGAGATCGCCGAAGAGAAACGCCGGATGGCCGAGGCCCGCGAGCGGGTCGAGGAGCTCCGGGACGAGAAGGCGCGCCTGAACGACGACATGTACATCCGGCGGCTGGCGCGCGAGCATCTGCACTATGTACTCCCCGGTGAGACCGGTTACACGGTGATCGACCCCGAGACCGCCGAGGAGCGCATCGAGGACGACGGCGCGGCGGACCGGCCCTGGTACTCCAACGTCTGGAACGGCGTGGACAACGCCGACCGCAAGTAGCCACCCAGCAGCGAACACAGCAACAAGGCAGGCATGGAAACCCCTCCTCCCACCACCGAGCACACCGCGCCGACCGACGCGGACATCGCCGCGTTCGAGCAGCAGCTCGGCCGGCCGCCGCGCGGACTGCGCGCCATCGCCCACCGGTGCCCCTGCGGGCAGCCGGATGTCGTCGAGACCGCACCCCGTCTGCCGGACGGGACGCCCTTCCCCACGCTGTACTACCTGACCTGCCCGCGTGCCGCTTCCGCGATCGGCACGCTGGAGGCGAACGGCGTCATGAAGGAGATGCAGGCCCGCCTGGCCACGGACCCCGAGCTGGCCGCCGCCTACCGCGCCGCGCACGAGGACTACATCGCACGCCGCGACGCGATCGAGGTGCTGCAGGGCTTCCCCAGCGCGGGCGGCATGCCGGACCGGGTGAAGTGCCTGCACGTCCTGGTGGGCCACTCGCTCGCGGCGGGCCCCGGCGTGAACCCACTGGGTGACGAGGCGATCGCGATGCTGCCCGAGTGGTGGCGCAAGGGTCCGTGCGTCTCGCCCGAGCTGCCCGAGGAGGCCGGGAAGTGACCCGCGTCGCCGCCATCGACTGCGGCACCAACTCCATCCGGCTCCTCGTCGCCGACGTCGACGCGGAGTCCGGCACCCTGGTCGACCTCGACCGGCGCATGATCATCGTCCGGCTCGGGCAGGGCGTCGACCGCACCGGGCGACTCGCACCCGAGGCGCTGGAGCGGACCTTCGCGGCGTGCCGCGAGTACGCCGCCGTCATCAAGGACCTCGGGGCGGAGACCGTGCGCTTCGTCGCCACGTCCGCCTCGCGCGACGCCGAGAACCGCGACGACTTCGTCCGGGGCGTCCTCGACATCCTCGGCGTCGAGCCGGAGGTCATCACCGGCGATGCGGAGGCCGAGTTCTCCTTCACCGGTGCCACCCGCTCGCTCGCCGGGCGCACCGACCTGGACGAGCCGTACCTCGTCGTCGACATCGGCGGCGGCTCCACCGAGTTCGTGGTCGGCGAGGAGCATTCCCGCCCGTCGCCCACCACCCTCAACGCAGGCGCTACGCGCCACCCCCTCTCTCTTGCCGCCCGGTCCGTCGACATCGGCTGCGTCCGGCTGACGGAGCGGCACGCGCCGAGCAGCCCTGCGACGCCCGAGCAGATCGCCGCGATCCGCGCCGACATCGACGCCGCGCTCGACCTCGCAGCCGAGACCGTCCCGATCGGCGAGGCCCGCACCCTCGTCGGCCTCGCCGGCTCCGTGACCACGGTGGCCGGGATCGCGCTCGGCCTGCAGAGGTACGACTCCACGCGGATCCACCACTCGCGGATCTCCTACGAGCAGGTCGAGGAGGTCACGACGATGCTGCTGAACGCGACGCACGACGAGCGCGCGGCGATCGGCGTGATGCACCCCGGCCGGGTCGACGTCATCCAGGCCGGGGCGCTCGTCCTGCTCACGATCATGCAGCGCATCGGTGCCCGCGAGGTCGTCGTCAGTGAGCACGACATCCTCGACGGCATCGCCTACAAGGCGGCCGAGGGCTGGATCTAGCGGCTCCGGCTAGGCGGCTTCCGCCGACGGGGCGGGGGTGAGCACGACGAACTCCGCCCCGGCCGGGTCGTTGCACACCGCCAGCCGGCCGACGCCCTCCGCGTCCTCCGGGCCCATCGAGACCGAGCCGCCGTTCTCCCGCACGAGGGCCACCGTGGCGTCGCAGTCCGCCGAGCCGAAGACGGGGTGCCAGTACGGCTTCGCGTCGCCGGACGCGAACATGTCGGGGACGGCCATGAGACCGCCGAACATCCGCTCCGGCGGATGGTCCTTCGGGGTGAGCATCGTGTACGTGCCGCCACCGCCCGGGAGCTCCATGTCCTGGCCGGTCCATCCGAAGACCGTGCCGTAGAAGTCCCGCGCGGCCGAGGAGTCGGTCGTGTACAGCTCGACCCAGCTCAGGCTGCCCGGGCCGTCCGCAACCTCGATGCCCGGGTAGCTGCCGGGCTGCCAGACGGCGAACTGGGCGCCCTGCGGGTCGGTGAGCTGGGCGAACCGTCCCTCCTCCGACTCTTCGGACGGCGCCGTGCGGACGGAGCCGCCGGCCTGCTCGACGGCCTTTGCGGTGGCCTCGATGTCGGGGGTGTGGAAGTAGACCATCCAGGCCGAGCGGGCGCCCTCCTCGGTGAGCGGCCCGATGGCGCCGACCGTCTTGCCGTCGAGTCGGAGGGCCTTGTAGTCGCTCGCCTCGGCGCCGAACGGCTTGGCTTCCCAGCCGAAGACGGCGTTGTAGAAGGCCGCCGCCGCCGGGACGTCGCGGGCGCCCAGGTCGATCCAGCACGGGGAGCCGGGGACGAAGTCGGTGGTGATCATGTTCTGGTTTCTCCCTCTCCTGGGCGTGGTGCGGGACTCCTGGCTCAGCTTTCCCAGCCTGGCACCACCGGTGGCCGGTCGCGCGCCGAACCGCCCGGCGGGTCACGTGACCGCCCGGCTGCGCGGGGACTGGTCGGTGCTTGCGGCTGCACGCTCACGTGACCGCCCGGCTGCCGGCTCCCAGTGGCCACGAGATGCACCTGCTCGTCGCCATCCGTGCCGCGCGCCGCACCGTCCCGCCCGCAGTTCCGCCACGCTCACCACGGCGCACGCATATGGGTGAGCACGACCAGTCCCCGCCCACCTCCACGTCGTCGACTGTGCGGTCGCGATCACGGCGCTCGGCCGCCCGCAGGGTCGCGCCGAGCAGTCGGAGGACGTCATCCCGCACAGTGCCGGGCTCGCCAAGTGCTTCGCGGAGGTCTTCGACCAGCGCTGGAGCACGGGCCGCCGGTACGGCACGGGCCCCGGTACCGGCGCTCCGGCCGAGGACCGTTCGCCGAGGGAGCGCGAGGTCCTCGCCCTGCTCGCCGCGGCGCCGTGCGGCGAGGCCACCGCGGGCGGGCCCGGCTACTCCGGGCGGACACCCCGCGCCGGTTGCTGACGGTGCCGGCCGGACGAAGCCGGGCGCCGACAGCCGCTTCGTGGCAGGCGTGCCGCGGACGGTCCGGGCTCGTCGACGGAGCGGAAAGCCGGGGCCCATGGCTGCCTCCACGGGCCCGCCGAGGCATCCCCGCGCGACCCTGCGGAGAAAGTTCGTGAAGTTCTTCACAAGGAAAAGTGCGCTGATGGGCCCATCAGGGCCCCGAAACCCTGTCTCTACCCCCGTGTTGGCCGTGTGACAGCGGATTCCAAGGCATTCGGTATGCGTGGCCCGCACAGGGGAAGGAGGAGTGGTTCACCGACGGAGAGGCCTTAGGGGCCAGCTCACGCGGGGTGGAGAACGTCTCCGATACACCGTGGTTCCCGTAGCCCGCCATGACCTCGGTCACGTGGGCGGCGGAGTGTAGCAGAGGACACCCGAGTGCTTGTGAAGGGGCTCACGAGCACCCCCTCCGAGGGGGGTGGATACTCGATGGCATGAGCACCACGGAGCGTCCCAGGATCCTCGTTGTAGGCGGTGGGTACGTAGGCCTGTACGCAGCACGTCGCATCCTGAAGAAGATGCGCTACGGCGAGGCGACCGTCACGGTCGTCGACCCTCGCTCGTACATGACGTACCAGCCCTTCCTCCCCGAAGCTGCCGCCGGCAGCATCTCGCCTCGGCATGTCGTCGTCCCGCTGCGACGCGTGCTGCCCAAGGCTGAGGTTCTCACCGGTCGGGTCACGACCATCGACCAGGACCGCAAGGTCGCGTCCATCGCGCCGCTGGTCGGCGAGGCGTACGAGCTGCCCTTCGACTACCTGGTCATCGCCCTCGGCGCGATCTCCCGGACCTTCCCGATCCCCGGCCTCGCCGAGCAGGGCATCGGCATGAAGGGCATCGAGGAGGCCATCGGCCTGCGCAACCACGTCCTCGAGCAGCTCGACAAGGCCGATTCGACGACCGACGAGGACGTCCGCCGCAAGGCGCTGACCTTCGTCTTCGTGGGCGGCGGCTTCGCCGGCGCGGAGACCATCGGCGAGGTGGAGGACCTGGCCCGCGACGCGGCCAAGTACTACACCAACGTCAAGCGCGAGGACATGCGCTTCATCCTGGTCGACGCCGCCGACAAGATCCTTCCCGAGGTCGGCCCCAAGCTGGGCAAGTACGGCAAGGAGCACCTGGAGGGCCGCGGGGTCGAGATCTACCTCTCCACCTCCATGGACTCCTGCGTCGACGGCCATGTGGTGCTCAAGAACGGCCTCGAGGTCGACTCCAACACCATCGTGTGGACCGCCGGTGTGAAGCCCAACCCGGCGCTCGCCCGCTACGGCCTGCCGCTCGGCCCCCGCGGTCACGTGGACTGCGGCGAGACGCTTCAGGTCCAGGGCACCGACTACATCTGGGCCGCGGGCGACAACGCCCAGGTCCCGGACGTCGCCGCCCGCAAGGCCGGCGTAGAGAACGCCTGGTGCCCGCCGAACGCCCAGCACGCGCTGCGCCAGGCGAGGGTCCTCGGCGACAACGTGATCTCCGGGATGCGCGGCTTCCCGCAGAAGACGTACGAGCATGCGAACAAGGGTGCGGTGGCCGGTCTCGGTCTGCACAAGGGCGTCGCGATGATCGTCATGGGCAAGGTGAAGATCAAGCTCAAGGGCCGGCTCGCCTGGTACATGCACCGTGGCTACCACGGCGTGGCCATGCCGACCTGGAACCGCAAGATCCGCGTCTTCGCCGACTGGACGCTGGCGATGTTCCTCAAGCGCGAGGTCGTCTCCCTCGGCGCCATGGAGTCGCCGCGCGAGGAGTTCTACGAGGCCGCCAAGCCGGCCCCGGTCGCCGCTAAGCCGGAGGCCGAGAAGGCCAAGGCGTCGTAACGACACCTGTGCACTGACCCGAAGGGGTCGCCCGCCATCCGTGGTGCGGGCGACCCCTTCGGCGTTCCCGCCCCCGCTCCTCCTGATAGGTGTGTCGCGCAGGCTCTTGCGTGTGCATTGCGTGGTGCAGGGAATCACACAAAGTGGGCATCTTGTTGACGGAAGCGGAGCGTTCCGGGGAACCACCGTCACGGAGGTGTGCGCCATGGCCGACGCCGCACTGCGGCTGACCAGTCTTGCCGAGGAAGTGCTGGGAGTCCCGCTCCCCGTCCGTATCCGGGCCTGGGACGGCAGCGAGTCCGGTCCACCGGACATGCCCGTCCTCGTCGTGCGCCATCGCCGGGCGTTGCGGCGGCTGTTGTGGCGGCCGGGCGAGCTGGGGCTCGCGCGGGCGTGGGTCGCGGGTGACATCGACGTCGAGGGCGATCTCTACCGGGCGCTCGATCTGCTGTCCGAGTTCGTGTGGGAACGCGATCCGGACGCCGCCACCGTCCACCCGCTGCGCGACCCACGGCTGCGTGCCGCCGCCCGCGGCCTGCTGAAGCTCGGCGGCGCGCTGCCCCCGCCCGCCCCGCCCGCCGAGGAGGTTCGGCGCCGCACCGGACCCCTGCACACCAGGCGGCGCGACCAGGAAGCCATCAGTCACCACTACGACGTCGGCAACGACTTCTACGAGCTGGTTCTCGGTCCGTCGATGGTCTACTCGTGCGCGTACTGGGACGAGGGCGAGGGCACCCTGGAGGACGCCCAGCGCGACAAGCTCGACCTGGTCTGCCGCAAGCTGGGGCTGGGCAAGGGTGACCGGCTGCTCGACGTCGGCTGTGGTTGGGGCTCGATGGCGAGGCACGCGGCTCGCGAGTACGGCGCACAGGTCACCGGCATCACGCTGTCCCGCGAGCAGGCCGCGTACGCCCGCAAGCGGATCGCCGACGAGGGACTCACGGACCGGATCGAGATCCGCGTGCAGGACTACCGGGACGTCAGGGACGGTCCGTACGACGCCATTTCGTCCATCGGCATGGCGGAACATGTCGGCCGGGTCCGCTACCGCCAGTACGCCGACCAGCTGATGTCCCTGCTGCGGCCGGGCGGCCGCCTGCTCAACCACCAGATCGCACGCCGCCCCGAGAAGAACGAAGCGGCGTACCACGTGGACGAGTTCATCGACCGCTACGTCTTCCCCGACGGCGAACTGGCCCCGCTCGGCCGCACGGTCGCCACGCTGGAGGAGGCGGGCTTCGAGGTCCGTGACGTGGAGGCCATCCGAGAGCACTATGCCCGCACACTGCGCGCGTGGGTGGCCAACCTGGAGACGGACTGGGCCCGCGCGACCCGGCTGACCTCCGTCGGCCGCGCGCGGGTGTGGCGTCTGTACATGGCGGCGTCGGCGGTCTCGTTCGAGCGGAACCGGATCGGAGTCAACCAGATCCTGGCGGTCCGCACGCCGGTGTCGGGCCAGTCGGGTGTCCCGGCGCGACTGCGGGACTGGCGGGGGTAGGGGGCGTTCCAGGCCCGGAGGCTTCGCCTCCGGGCCCTCCCCCTACGCCCTGCGGGCGTGGGGGGACCCCCAGCGCCTCAAACGCCGACGAGGCTGCATCGCAAGCCCGTCCGGCGTTTGAGGACACCGCGCGGAGCGCGGTACTGGTCCGGGCGGGCGCGGTATCGGGATGGGGCTCCCACCCACGGCCGCCAGGCCGTAGGGGGAGGGCGGGTAGGGGAGAACGACCCATGCAGCGGCCACCCCCGCAGCGGACCCGCCCCCCGCCCCGGCCTACTCCGTCTTGATCGCCGTCAGCATGTTCAGTCGCGCCGCACTCCGCGCCGGCCACAGCGCCGCCAGCACGCCCACCACTCCCGCCAGCAGCAGGAAGATCCCGATCCGGTCCCACGGCAGGATCAGCGCGTAGCCGGGGATCTCGCTGCGGATCGTCTCGCCGATGGCCCACGCCAGGAAGGCGCCCAGGCCCACGCCGATCACCGCGCCGAACACCGAGATCACCACGGCCTCCAGGCGGATCATCCGCTTCACCCTGGCCCGGTCCAGGCCGATCGCCCGCAGCATGCCGATCTCCTGCTGACGCTCGAACACCGACATCGCCAGGGTGTTGACGACACCGAGTACCGCGATGATCAGGGCCATCGCGAGCAGGCCGTACATGATGTTCAGCGCCGTATTGATGAAGCCGCCGAACATGTTCCGGATGTCCTGCTGGTCCATGACGCTCATCGCCGGGTTGTCGCCCAGTGCGTTCACCAGCGCCTGCTCGTTCGCCGCCGTCGCGCCGCCGTCCATCGTCACCCAGATCTCGGAGATGTACGGCTTGGTCTCGTACGGGGCCACGAGGCCGGTCGGCACCAGCACCGACGAGAGGAACTCGTTCCCCTTGTACACGGCGCCGATCGTCACGTTCTTCTTCTCCGGCTTGTCCGCGTCGCCGAAGTTCGCCGGCAGCGTGTCACCGACCTTGTAGCCGTTTTCCTCGGCCGTCTTCTCCGCTACCGCGATCTCGCCCTTGGCCAGCGTCGCGAGCGAGCCGGACACCGTCTTCAGGTCGAAGACCTTCTCCACGTCCCCGGGGGTGACCGCCGACGCTCCGTGCCACGTGCCCTTGATCTCCAGCGACGTCGACTGCTGCGGCGAGACCGCGCTGACGCCCTTCGCCTTCCCGATCGCCTCCAGCGCCGACCGGTCCAGTCCGCCGCCACTGGCCATCGACACCATGTAGTCGGCCCGGATGTTGTCCGTCGTCATCTTGTCCACGGCCCGGCCCATCGTCGCGCCGAGCACCGAAAGCCCGGTGACCAGCGTCAGGCCGATCGCCAGCGCGGAGGCGGTGGCGCCGGTGCGGCGCGGGTTGCGGACCGCGTTCTGCCCGGCCAGCTTGCCGGACACCCCGAACACCTTGTGGAGCAGTGGGCGCACCAGGGCGATCACCGGCCGCGACAGCAGCGGGATCAGGACGATCATGCCGACCAGGGCGAAGAAGGCGCCGGCGGCGATGAGCATCCGGCCGTCCTTGCCGACCGCCGCGCCGCCGAGGACGCCGGCCGCGCCGAGGAGGGTGATGGCGCCGCCGATGCTGTTGCGCAGGACGAGAGACTTGGTCGTCGCGGCCGCGTGCACGCTGCTCATCGCCGCGACCGGCGCGATCTTCGCGGCCCGGCGGGCGGGCAGCCACGCCGCCAGCATCGTGATCAGCACGCCGACACCGAACGCCGCCACCACCGCTGTCGGCGAGACGACCAGAGGACCGGCCGGCACCTTCGCGCCGAACGCGCTCATCGTGGACCGCAGTCCGGTCGCGAGCCCGAGACCGAGCAGGAAGCCGACCACGGAGGCGACCGCTCCGACGACCATGGCCTCCAGGATCACCGAGCGCTTGACCTGACGGCGCGAGGCGCCGACGGCGCGCAGCAGCGCCAGCTCCCTGGTGCGCTGGGCGACGAGCATGGTGAAGGTGTTGGCGATCAGGAAGACGCCGACGAACAGGGCGATGGCCGCGAAGGCGAGCAGCATCGTGTTGAGGTTCGACAGGCCCTGCTCGATCTGTGCGGCCTGGTCGTCGGCGAGCTGCTCGCCGGTCTGCGCCGAGGCGTCCTCGGGCAGCAGCGGCTCGACCGCGTCGAGGATCTTCGTCTGGGAGGCCCCGGCCGCGGCGGTGATGGTGACGTCCTTGTAGGAGCCGGGCTGCAGGTAGAGCTTCTGCGCGACGGCGGTGTCGAACAGGACCAGGCTGCCGCCCGCGTTCACCGCGCCGTCCTCGGTGGTGAACACACCGGCGAGGGTGTACTCCTTCACCGGTCCGTTGGTGGCCACACGCACGGTGTCGCCGACCTCGTACTCGCCCTTGGCCGCGGAGTCCTTGTCGAGGGCGATCTCGTCGGTCGACGCCGGCCCGCCGCCGTCGGTGAAGTCGTACGCCGGGTCCTTGCCGTCCTTGTCCGGGGCGAAGTTCGCTCCGGTGTTGGACCAGCCGTTGCCGATCAGCTTGCCGTCCTGGTCGGCGACGCCGGCGAAGCCGGAGACGCGTCCGGTGGCGGCGGCCACGCCGTCGAGGGCCCGGATCTTCTCCAGGGTCCGGTCGTCGATGCCGGGGTTCCTCTCGCTGTCACCGGGGTCGGCGTAGGTGGTGACGGCCACCGCGACGTCGTCGTAGCTCTTGGCGGACTGTTTCCGGTAGGCGTTGCCGAGGGTGTCGGTGAAGACCAGGGTGCCGGAGACGAAAGCCACGCCGAGCATCACGGCGAGCACGGTCATCAGCAGCCGGGCCTTGTGCGCGAGCACATTGCGCAGGGCGGTACGGAACATGGTGTGTGTCCTGGGAATGGGCCGGCACACCGTGGCCGAGCCCGACGGCTCGGCCACGGGGCCGGACGGTGACAACAGGAGGTGGGGGGGAGGGACGGGCGGCGGCCGGTGTACGGGTCGGACCCCGATGCCGCGCGCGAGCGCCGTGCAGGAGCAGACGCGCCCGTACGGCGCGGGGGGCGGGCGGTCCCGCCCGGTCGGCGAGACGTTCCGCCCCGATCGGCGGGCGGCGTCGCGCCCGCGCGGGACGGACCGGTCCGCGGCCGGAGGGAGCGTCAGCTCGTACGGCCCTTGGCGTCGAAGGCCTTCATCCGGTCGAGCACACCGTCGGCGCTCGGGCTGAGCATCTCGTCGACGATCCGCCCGTCTGCCAGGAAGATCACGCGGTCGGCGTAGGAGGCGGCCACCGGGTCGTGCGTCACCATGACGACGGTCTGGCCGAGTTCGCGCACCGAGTTCCGCAGGAAGCCCAGCACCTCGGCGCCGGAGCGCGAGTCCAGGTTCCCGGTCGGCTCGTCACCGAAGATGATCTCGGGCCGGGAGGCCAGGGCGCGAGCCACGGCGACGCGCTGCTGCTGGCCGCCGGAGAGCTGGGCCGGACGGTGGCCGAGCCGGTCCCGCAGACCGACCATCTCGATGACACGCTGCATCCACTCCTTGTCGGGCTTGCGGCCCGCGATGTCCATGGGGAGCGTGATGTTCTCCTGGGCGGTCAGCGTCGGCAGCAGGTTGAACGCCTGGAAGATGAAGCCGATCTTGTCGCGGCGCAGCTGGGTCAGCTGCTTGTCCTTCAGGGTGCCGAGTTCGGTGTCGCCGATGCGCACGGAACCGGAGCTGAAGGTGTCGAGGCCGGCGACGCAGTGCATCAGCGTCGACTTGCCGGAGCCCGATGGCCCCATGATCGCGGTGAACTCCGCCTGGCGGAAGTCGACGCTCACCCGGTCGAGGGCGACCACCTGGGTCTCGCCCTGTCCGTACACCTTGGACAGGTCCGTGGCGCGGGCGGCCACTGCGGTGGCGCGGTGAGCGAGGGGCGTGGTGGTCACGAGAAGGGCTCCTGTCGGCCTTGTGCTGCGGGGACCACTCCATCGTGTCGTCGGCCGGGCCGCGAATCGTCACTCCGGATGCCCGTTCAGGTGGCCATCTCCAGTCGGACCGGGCGGCCCGCTCGTCATCCTTGGGTATGACGGCGTCCCTGAGGCCGGGCGCAGGCGTGCCGACCTGACATAGGCGCCCGGCAATTTTCCGTCAATCCGGATGCCGTATGCCGGTGGCGACGACCCCTGTGCTGCGGGTGCGAACGGCTGCTCACCAGCGCTGACGGACCCTCAAGCACCAATAAAATAAGACAACATCGGGCCATCGGGCCCGATGTCGGTTCGATCTCCACCGATAGGCTCGTGTGCCAACGCGGAGCCGCGTACACGCCCGGATGGTGGAATGCAGACACGGCGAGCTTAAACCTCGCTGCCCCTCGGGGCGTGCCGGTTCAAGTCCGGCTCCGGGCACGGCAGGCGTCCGCCGGTGTGACCCGCAGGCCGCCCGGCCACCGGCCCGGCGGCCCTTCGGCACGTCATGATCCCGGAAAGATCCTCCCCGGGCACTAGGGCGTTTGCTTTGCTTCCCTATTACTCTTGCCTTCTAGGCCGCGCACGGTGGCCAAGGAGGAGTGAGATGAGGAGCAGCAACCCGGTCTTCTCGCGACGGGGGTTCAGCCGCGACAACGGCTACGCGGGCTTCAACGCGCAGCAGCCGCAGGCCGGGGGCCCCGCCGCTGGAACGAACCCGTATGCACAGGGCGCGGGCAACCCGTACGCCACCAACCCCTACGCCCCGGCAGGCACGCAGTTCGGCGCCCCGCCGCAGGCTCCCGCCCGCACGGGCGTGATGACGATCGACGACGTCGTCACGCGGACCGCCATGACCCTGGGCACGGTCGTCCTCACCGCGATCCTGTCCTGGGTGCTTCTGCCGGTCGACCCGGAGAACCTCGGCACGTCGTACGGCATCGCCATCGGTGCGGCTCTGGTCGCGATGGTTCTGGCACTCGTCCAGGCCTTCAAGCGCAAGGCCGCGCCCGCGCTGATCCTGTCGTACGCCGCCTTCGAGGGCGTCTTCCTCGGCGTGATCTCCAGTGCGGTGTCCACGTACATCTCCGACGGCGTCGTCGCCCAGGCCGTGCTCGGCACGATGGCGGTCTTCGCCGGCGTGCTGATCGCGTACAAGATGCGCTGGATCCGTGTCACGCGCCGCTTCTACGGCTTCGTGATGGCCGCGGCGATGGGCTTCGTCCTGCTGATGCTGGTGAACCTGCTGTTCTCCGTCATCGGCGGCGGTGACGGCCTCGGCTTCCGCACCGGCGGCCTCGGCATCCTCTTCGGAGTCATCGGCATCATCCTCGGCGCCTGCTTCCTCGCTCTGGACTTCAAGCAGGTCGAGGACGGCATCGCGTACGGCGCTCCGCGCGAGGAGTCCTGGCTGGCGGCCTTCGGCCTCACCCTGACCCTGGTGTGGATCTACCTGGAGATGCTGCGCGTGCTGTCGATCCTGCAGGGCAACGACTGACCGCGGTCGTCACCCGCGCGACAAGCGCACGAAGGGCCCGCCCGGCACGTGCCGGGCGGGCCCTTTCCGTTGTCGTGCCCGAGTTGGCCGAAGCCGCTAGAGCAGCTTGCGCGCGGCGCGCCTCAGGTCGTACTCATGGATGATCGCTTTTGCGTGGCCATACGCGAGGTTGTGTTCGCCGCGGAGCCAGCTCACCTTCTCCTCGAAATTGAAGAGGGACGGTCCTTCCTCGACGGTGCGCAGCCAGTCGGAGATCTCACGACCGGTGCATTCGGGGATTCGGGAGAGCAGATTTCGATGGGTCTCTTCGGAGAAGACTTGGGACATCGGCGCCTCCGGACGCATTGCGCGTGTGCTCTTCACGCCACCGTGCCTGAGCGCGGGCGTATTGGCAACAGTCCCGAGAAGGCGCGTAGGGTCGCGGGGTGCGTGATACGAGTGAACTGATCACCGTCGGTGAGCGTTTCGCGGACCGGCTGCGGGCGGCGCCGCAGAGCCGGCTCCAGCGCGGTGCGGCGGCGGAGGGACTGGCGCTGGCCAGGGAGTTGTCGGTGCGGGCGCAGCGTCTGGAGGACCCGGTGGGAGAGCCGGCGATCATGCCGGACGAGGGGGTTTTCGTGGTGGCGGATCAGCTGATGGTCGCGGTCCGTGACCTTGCCGAGGCACTGCGTGTCACTTCGGTGTTTTCGGACGAGGTTGACGCCGCGATCGCTCTCGTCGAGGAATCCACGGCGCGCGCGGGGCTCTAGGGCGCGCCGGAATCCGGGACGTCCGATCAGGGAAGCCCGCGGGCCTCAGTGGGAGGCGATCACGCGGTCCGCGAGGATGTACACGCTCTCCTCGCCGCAGGCGAAGGTCAGGGCGTACGCGCCGGAGACGCCGGAGCCGCCGAGCAGCACGGGCGCGTGGCCCGCGCGCAGCGCGTCGGCGAGGCGTTCGGCGGTCTCGCGGTGGCCGGGCGTCATGCACAGCGTCGTCCCGTCGGCGAAGACGTAGACGTCGAGCGTGCCCAGCGGGCCGGGTCGGACGTCGGCCAACTCGGTACCGGTCTCGGCCAGCTCCTCCAGACGGGCCACCGTGCGCTCGTGGTCGGTGACCACCGGGGTCTGCACCGGGACGAAATCAGGGTGCGAGGGGTGGCGGCGGCGGGCGGCGGCCAGTTCGGGGGAGTCCTCGGCGAACTCCGTCATCTCCGGCAGGTCCGCCATGTCGTCCAGCGCCTCCACGGCGTCCAGGTCCATGGCCTCCATGCCCACGAAGTCGGCCTGGCGGGGCACATAGAACGGCGGGTTCTCGTCCCCGGAGCCGGCGAGTCCGCCGAGCAGCGAGGAGCCGTCGCCCGGGAAACGGGCGGAGGCGTCCGCGGCGTCCCGCGCCTCCTGCGCCGCCCAGAAGGCGCGCGCCTCGGCCAGCTCACGCTCCCGCTCCTCGGCCAGCGCCTCGGCGACGGCCGCGCGTATCTCGGCGGTGTCGCCGCTGCGGGCCGCGGGTACGGAGGCGGTGCGGCCGGGCCCGTACGACGCGGCGAGATCGGCCCGCAGGGCGGTGACCTGCTTGCGGAGTCCGTGTGCGGCGTGCAGGGCAGCGGCGCCCACGGCCGTGGCGGCGGCCGCGGTCAGCAACAGGGCAAGAGACATGGCGCTCACTGACGTACTCCCGATGTGGATCGATACCCCCGACTTCCTACATCAGCTTGCGGTGAGCCCGCGCCTCCTGTCAGTGCATTACGTCACGAATTGGACAGGACTTTGTCCCCTGCCGTCAGCCGGGAAACGGCCTTGACCTGGTAAAAGGCTCTCCCCCAGGAGATAGGTCACATCCTGGGGGAGATTGCGTCACGAACTGAGATCCACAGCGCGTAGACCGCTACGGGGGCCGTACTGTCCCGGTTTGGCTCAGCCGCTCGACTCTTTCGTCGCGTTCCGCTTACCACCGCGGAGGGCGGGTGCCGCAGGAGGAACGAGGGTGACTCCTGCCCTCCGCTACGGCTCAGCTCAGCCGCCTGGTTTCTTGGTCGCGCTGGGCTTCGCCACCGCTGCGTGCAGGTGCCGCCGCTCGTTCCTCGGGCGGCCCCTACCCTCCGCTACGGCTCAGCTCAGCCGCTCGATGACCATCGCCATGCCCTGGCCGCCGCCCACGCACATCGTCTCCAGGCCGAACTGCTTGTCGTGGAACTGGAGGCTGTTGATCAGCGTGCCGGTGATGCGCGCGCCGGTCATGCCGAAGGGGTGGCCGACCGCGATCGCGCCGCCGTTGACGTTGACCTTGTCCAGGTCGAAGCCGAGCTCGCGGTAGGACGGGATGACCTGTGCCGCGAACGCCTCGTTGATCTCGACCAGGTCGATGTCGGAGGCGGTCAGGCCCGCGCGCCGCAGAGCCTGCTTCGACGCCTCGACCGGGCCGAGACCCATGATCTCCGGCGAGAGGCCCGAGACACCGGTCGAGACGATGCGGGCGAGCGGGGTCAGGCCGAGCTCGCGGGCCTTGGTGTCGCTCATGATGACGAGCGCGGCCGCGCCGTCGTTGAGCGGGCAACAGTTGGCCGCGGTGACCATGCCGTCGGGGCGGAAGACGGGCTTGAGGCCCTGGACGCCCTCCAGGGTGACGCCCGCGCGCGGGCCGTCGTCCTGGCTGACGACGGTGCCGTCGGGGGTCGTCACGGGGGTGATCTCCCGCTCCCAGAAGCCGTTCTTGATGGCTTCCTCGGCGAGGTTCTGCGAGCGGACGCCGAACTCGTCCATCTCCTGGCGGGTCACGCCCTTCCAGCGGGCCAGGTTCTCCGCGGTCTGCCCCATGGCGATGTACGCGTCGGGGACGAGGCCGTCCTCACGCGGGTCGTGCCAGGTGGTGCCCTCGGTCTCGGCGACGGCAGCGGTGCGCGCCTGAGCCTCGGCGAAGAACGGGTTGTACGTGTCCGGCAGCGTGTCGGAGTTGCCCTTGACGAAGCGGGACACCATCTCGACACCCGCCGATATGAAGACGTCGCCCTCGCCGGCCTTGATGGCGTGCAGGGCCATGCGCGACGTCTGCAGCGACGATGAGCAGTAACGGGTGACGGTGCAGCCGGGGAGGTGGTCCATCCCCATCTCCACGGCGACGATACGGCCCAGGTTGTGGCCCTGCTCGCCGCCGGGGAGGCCGCAGCCGAGCATCAGGTCGTCGATGTCGCGGGGGTCGAGCTCGGGCACCTTGGCGAGCGCGGCCTGAATGATCGTGGCGGCGAGGTCGTCGGGCCGCAGTTCCTTCAGGGAACCCTTGAAGGCCCGGCCGATGGGGGAACGGGCGGCAGAGACGATCACGGCTTCGGGCATCACGGCTCCATGAGGGGGAGGAACGACGGGCAGGTCTGTCTGGGAAGTTACCCGTACGTACCGCCCCGGTCACCGTACGGGCCATGTGATGCGGACCTCTTTTCTAAGCGGGCGCTTGCTCAGTGCGGGCGCTCGGCCGGCGGGCCGAGGCGGCGGACGGCTCGGAGCTCGCGCCGGCGGCCGGGTCGGCAGTCGGTCGTCACTCGGTCTCCACCCGCGCGTCGGCGGGTTCCCGCTCCGGGGTGGGCGGAACCTCCGCCGCCGGGAGACGGCGGCGCCTGCGGTGCTTGAGCAGCGCCCACGGGGCCCGCACGCCCGTGACCTCGGTGCCCGCCTCGGCAGCGGCGGTCGCGGCCGCACGCGCCACCGGCAGCACGTCCTCGTCACGGTCCACATCGATGGCGTCGGTCTCCGGCCACAGGCCGAGCGCCGCGCACAGGGTCGGCAACATCGCCATCGCCGCCGTCGCGTACCCCTCGGCGGACGGGTGGTAGTTGTCCGCGCCGAACATCTCCCGGGGGTTCGCGGCGAACTCGGGGCCCAGGAGGTCGCCCAGCGAGACCGTGCGTCCGCCCTGTTCCACCACCACGATCGTCTGCGCCGCCGCCAGCTGCCGTGACACCCGGCGCGCCAGCCAGCGCAACGGCTGGTACACCGGCTCGATCGTGCCCAGGTCGGGGCAGGTACCGACGACAACCTCCGCCCCCGCGGTGCGCAGCCTGCGCACCGCGGAGGCCAGACAGCGCACCGACTGCGTCGGCGGCATCCGGTGCGTGACGTCGTTCGCGCCGATCATGATCACGCACACGTCGGGCGTACGCGTACGGTCCGCGAGGAGCTGGGTCACCTGCCGTTCGAGATCATCCGACTGGGCGCCCGGCAGCGCGATGTTGCGGACCTCGACCGGACGCTCGGCCACCGCCCCCAGACCGGACGCCAGCAGCGCCCCCGGCGTCTGCCCGGCCCTGCGCACGCCCTGGCCCGCCGCCGTGGAGTCGCCGAGGACCGCGAGATACAGCGGGTTGTCCCGGCCGAAGGCCAGCCCGTACAGGCCGTTGCCCCGTGGCGGGAGGGGGGCCGTGCCTCCGCCGACCGAGCGCTTCGCCAGCTGGACCTCCGCCAGCAGCACGCCCACCGCCGCCGCACCGATCAGGCCGATACCGCCTCCGCCGTAGGCCGCACCCGCCGCGATGCGCCTCGCCACCCTCGCCCTCGACACAGCCACCTCCTCGCGGCCCCCGTGCAGGCCGCTGCCTTGCCGTACACCAGCTAACTGCCCCGTAGCCGGTGTCGCCCAATCCCGCGCGCATCCGGCATACGCTGGCGAGACCATTACGGAGACCCCGGAGAACACTGTGCGTATCCACAACTCGATGATCAGCCTCGTCGGCGACACCCCGCTGGTGAAGCTGAACAACGTGACCGCAGGCATTTCGGCGACCGTCCTCGCCAAGGTCGAGTACTTCAACCCCGGCGGGTCGGTGAAGGACCGCATCGCGCTGCGGATGATCGAGGCGGCCGAGCAGAGCGGGGAACTCGAGCCCGGCGGCACCATCGTCGAGCCGACCAGCGGCAACACCGGTGTCGGACTGGCGATCGTGGCCCAGCAGAAGGGCTACAAATGCATCTTCGTCTGCCCGGACAAGGTGTCCACCGACAAGATCAATGTGCTGCGGGCCTACGGCGCCGAGGTCGTCGTGTGCCCGACCGCGGTGGACCCTGAGCACCCGGACTCGTACTACAACGTCTCCGACCGCCTCGTCCGCGAGACTCCCGGCGCCTGGAAGCCGGACCAGTACTCCAACCCCAACAACCCCCGCTCGCACTACGAGACCACGGGTCCCGAGCTGTGGGAACAGACGGAGGGGAAGATCACCCACTTCGTCGCGGGCGTCGGTACCGGCGGCACGATCTCCGGCACCGGCCGCTACCTCAAGGAGGTGAGCGACGGCCGTGTGAAGATCATCGGCGCCGACCCGGAGGGCTCGGTGTACTCCGGCGGCTCCGGCCGGCCCTACCTGGTCGAGGGCGTCGGCGAGGACTTCTGGCCGAGCGCGTACGACCGGACCGTCACCGACGAGATCGTCGCCGTGTCCGACAAGGACTCCTTCCAGATGACCCGGCGCCTCGCCAAGGAGGAGGGCCTGCTCGTCGGCGGGTCCTGCGGTATGGCGGTCGTCGCCGCCCTGCGCGTCGCCGAGCGGCTCGGCCCCGACGACGTCGTGGTCGTCCTGCTCCCCGACAGCGGCCGCGGCTACCTCTCCAAGATCTTCAACGACGAGTGGATGGCCGACTACGGCTTCCTGGAGGAGACCGGGTCCGCCACCGTCGGCGACGTGCTGCGCCACAAGGAGGGCGGTGCCATCCCCAGCCTGGTGCACATGCACCCGGAGGAGACGGTCGGTCAGGCCATCGAGGTGCTGCGCGAGTACGGCGTCTCGCAGATGCCGATCGTCAAGCCGGGCGCCGGTCACCCGGACGTGATGGCCGCCGAGGTCATCGGTTCGGTCGTCGAACGCGAGCTGCTGGACGCCCTGTTCACCCAGCGCGCCTCGCTGCACGACCCGCTGGAGAAGCACATGTCCGCCCCGCTGCCGCAGGTGGGCTCGGGTGAGCCGGTCGCCGACCTGATGTCGGTGCTCGGCGATGTGGCGGACGCGGCGATCGTGCTGGTCGAGGGCAAGCCGACGGGTGTGGTGAGCCGTCAGGACCTGCTGGCCTTCCTGGCGGTCGACGCCAAGTGACCGCAGACAGGCGTCTCTTCGCGGAAACGGTACGGGGGTGTCACGTCCGCGCAGCACCCGCTTAACACGCGTCCGGCACAGTGGTGGATGTCGGCAGGGGGACCGGGCAGGTAACCCGGCCGGCAACCAGCGGCGTCAAGGACTTCCGGAGCGGCTCCCGGACCCCTGGACGCCCTGGACGCGGAGACCGGTCCTGACCCGGTCCGTGTCCTTCGCGGGGACCGCCGTCGTCCCGCCCCCCGGTCCGCCGGGGGTGCGGCGGTCCCCGCGCCAGTCTTTCTCCCGCGCGGCCCTCTCAGCACCTCGGTCCTCCCGGTGGGATGGGGTCCCCGCGCCCCCCGGCTGTCAGTGCCACGGGTGCGTCGCGTGGGCCGCGTCCACGCCGACGAGAGCCGACGTCCGGTGGTCATCTCGCGCGACCGCCGCGTCGGTTCCAGCGGGTTGGAGCAGTACGGGCAGTGGAGCGGGCCGGCATGCGTGAGTTCCGCCGGCGGGGCCCAGGGGCGGGCGGTGTGCCGGTCGCGGCGGCGGTCATCGGAGCCAGCCCTCCTTTCGCAGTCGGTCGAGGAAGGACGGCACGTCGGTGGCCAGCGGAGCACCGGGGAAGCGTTCGGCCAGTTCCTCGACGATCGCCCGCACGCTGCGGGTGCCGTCGCACAGGCCGACGACCAGGGCGGCCCGGCCCGTGAGAACGACGACACGTTCGGGCAGCACCAGCAGGTCCGTGCCGCGTACGCGGTCGTGCCGCCGCTCGATGACCGGGTCGAGGGCCGGCCGCCACTCGGCCGACGCCCTCACGCCCCCTCCGGACAGCCTGCGTGGGCCACCGCGTCGAGGAGTGACCACAGGAGGTCGCACTTGAAGCGGAGCGCCGCCACGGCACGCTCTTGTTCTTCGCGCGTGCGAGCCCAGCCGAGCACGAGGCCGAGCGCCTCGGCGCCGTCCCGGTGCCCCTGGGAGACCCGGGTGCGGAAGTAGCCGAGGCCGTCGGGCTCGATCCATGGATAGTGGCGTTCGAAGGCGTTGATGCGGGTGCGCATCAGGTCCGGGGCGGACAGCTCGGTGAGTGAGGCGGCGACGCCTTCGAGGGGCGGGCGCAGGCGGCAGAAGTTGACGTATCCGTCGACCATCAGTCGTACGCCCGGCAGCACGGTGTCGCCGCGGAGCAGCGTCTCGCGGTCCAGCCCGGCCGCCTCGCCCAGCCGCAGCCACCGCTCGATGCCGCCCTCGCCGTCGTGCTGCCCGTCGTGGTCCTGGATGCGGCGCAGCCACATACGGCGCAGGCGGGGGGTGTCCAGCTTGGCGGTGATCAGGGCGTCCTTGACGGGGATGTGGCGCTGGTAGTGGAAGCGGTTGACGATCCAGCAGCGAAGTTCCGCCGGATTGAGGGCGCCGCTGTGCATACGGAGGTGGAAGGCATGGCGGTCGTGATACCGCTCCTCCGCGACAGCGCGCAGCCGTGCCTCGAACTCGGCTCTGCTCCAGGGCGCGTCGACCGGGGTGAGTGTCGTGGTCACAGTGCGATCAC
This sequence comes from Streptomyces sp. NPDC018833, assembly GCF_044390825.1. Taxonomy (NCBI): domain Bacteria; kingdom Bacillati; phylum Actinomycetota; class Actinomycetes; order Kitasatosporales; family Streptomycetaceae; genus Streptomyces; species Streptomyces sp. NPDC018833. Next base: position 531,396 of record NZ_JBIRZM010000003.1, read on the forward strand.
CATCCCGTCGTAGGCCACCTCGACGCCCTGCTCGGCGAGCCGCTTGTGCTGCGGCGCCTCCGGGTCGACGAGGGGTCGGTGTTGTCGAGGTGTGCGTAGAGGCGCCGGGCGGCGGCGCGGGGCGAGGCTCGGCGGTGACTCCCGGGCGGATTGATCATGCCCGCGACATAGCAGGCGCCTTCGCGCACTGGCCGGCCGCGGTTTCCGTCGGCGGCTGCGCAGCCTCCCCCGGTCCCGGCCGGAACCCCTCGCCGATACCGCCGGACCGTGGCCAGGAGTGCCGTCACGGCGGTGAGCGAGGCCGTGCCCGCCCCGTCGGCCGTACGGGAGCGACTGCCACGGCGATTACGGGAGGGGTGCAGCGCCGGGCGCCATGGACGTGCCATGTCGACACCTTTCTCTTGTTCCGCCTTGGTCGGCACGCGCGCCACCGGCAGAACCGGCAGGCGGACCGGACAGCCTCCACGGTGTGGCAGGCCCGGACCCGCCCGGAACGGCGAACGACGCGCCGCGACCCTCTGCTACGGAGCCTTGACTCTTCGTATGCGGCCTGCCACTTGGATTGACCCGTCAGTGAGAGCCGTCGCTTGAAGTGACACTTGACACAGCTGCTTGCCAGGCCACTCTCATTTGCGTTCCGGGTGCCAGACATCCGTTCCGCACCACTGAAGGTGAGAGTGGCCGCGGTGTACGCGACGGGCAGGGATCGGTAGCGGCTGAGCGCTTCGGGAGGGAGGAGGGCGTGCACGTCCTACTGCGCCGACTTGCTCTGGTGCCTGAGCCTCACCCTGGTGAGTCCCTGCTCAGCTGGGTGGACGCGCTCGCCAGGGTCAACCGCGTTTCCCACTCACGGCGTTGAGACTGGCGGGCCTGATCTGTCCCAACGCTCTCTCGGTTCAGCCGCCGGTATCCTTCGGCTTCCACGTCGCGGACACCGTCGCGCGTGATGTGTACCTGGCCACCGGAGTACCGCCGGAGCGCATTCCGGAGATGGTGCTCGCCAAGTACGCGGGGCGTGGGCTGACACGGCTGCCACAGCACCATCCACAAGGCGCCGAAACCTGCGCACGTGGCGGAATCAGCAGCAAATGGTCCTGCGCCGCCGCTCCAACGTCTGCCCGACGTGACTGCGCGGGAGCGGCGGCCGGTGGTTGCTGAAATCGCGCCTGGCCTGGGCGTTCGCCTGCGTCCACCATCAGCGGTATCTGATCTCCGCATGTCGGGGCTGCGGCGCCGCGCTCCATCCCCCTGCGACCCGGGACCGCGGAATCGTGGATCTGCCCGGGCCCTGCGCCAAGGCTGGGATTGTTCAAGCCGACGCGACCGTGTGGGCGGGACATCCCGGGCATGCGTCCGGAGCCTGTACGGGACACACAGCTGCTTGAGTGCCAGCAGCGTATCGACATGCTCCTGGAGGGCCGGGGCGACGGTGGCGCCGATGTATTGGAGGCCTTCGATGCGCTCTACCGCTCGCTCCAGGGCGCCTGCTCTTCGGTATGGCCCGCAGCGCTCTCAGACACCGACGACGTAGTCCGTCGGGCCTGGGACGGGTTCCAAGCGCCGGAAGGCTACAAGACGTGGCGCGAGCCGCTGATCGTGGCCGGCGCCATCAAGATCGCCACCGGCAACGGTTCAGCTCGCGGAGATGTTCGCTGTGAGTACGCGGATGGCTTCGCGGGTGTTGTCCGCGGCGAAGCGAACCTCTCGCACCTCCTGCGGAGGCTTCCCGGGCTTGGGCGTCACCGAGTAGGGTTCGCGCAGCTTGATGCTGAGCGTGGTGGAGTCGCCGATCGGCATCGCCAGCACCCCATCGCTGATGTTGACCGCCCTTCGGTAGCCGCTGTGCCGGGACGAACGAACCGATTCGACGAGTTCCAGCGGAATGGTGATCCGAGTGAAGTGGGCGAAGCGCAGGACGATTTTGCCGTCACCGACCGTGTGAGGGCGGATGGAGAGCGCCGCGATGAATCCGAGCACCCATACCATTCCATACACGGAGAGTACGAGCAGGGCGATGCGCGCCACCGCCCAAGGGATCAGCAGTTCGACGGCGAGGATCTCCAGTGGCACAAGGAAGACCATCACCCACATAATTGGCTTGATTTCGGAGCCATAGCTCAGGATCTGGTGTCCTTCAGGCGCGTCCGGCTTCCGACGGATCCAGCGCCAAAGTGCACGGAAGAGTCCGAACTCCATGCCCATCGCTTTGGCGACGGGTGCGGGTAACACCGCGGACAGCGCCTGGTTGAGGGCCTCTTGCCCGTCGGCTCCCTGGCTCTTAGAGGTGCGGAACGCCCGTCTGGCCAGGGTGATTTCAGTGATGACAATCCCGGCCAGCAGGAGTTCGAGGAGCAGTCCCACCGCGACAGCTTCGCCTAGGCTGAACACGCCGGTCCATACGAGACAGACCTGGGCGAGGACCACGGTGGGTGCCGCCCACCGGGCAGCGGCTGCAAAGAACTTCCTCAACGTTACTCACCTGTCCTTGCGCGGGTGCTCGGTGTCCTGGCAATCATGGCAGGCACCTCTTCATGAGGAGCCGGTGGGCAGGCACCTCTTCATGAGGAGCCGGTGGTAAGTGTGTTGGTGGCCATATTCGTTCGCATAAATCAGGGCGCGGAGGGTGCACGGCAGAGAGATGACCCGGCCTCCCTGGTGGCCGTCACAGTTTCACCCAGTCCTGTTCCACGACAATCCAGTGTTCACCGGTCAGTTGCTGTTCGAGGAATGCGTAGGGCAGGAGGCCGTAGCCCTTGTTGCCCCATTGGGGCCCCCAGCTGTTGCGCACCTGGAACGCGCCTGGCCCGGTTCCTCGGTCGTACGGAGCGGTGTCGACGCGGTCGTCGTAGCCGGTCAGGAGGATGACGTGTGGCCCCACGGACTGCTCAGTCGTCATCTGTACGGGGATGACACCGCCATTGACCAAGGACATGGAGATCGAGGGGCAGAGCCGGATCTCCACGCTCACCGGGATCCCCAGGGCAATCGCGCGGCGGGTCAGGTCCAGCGCGCCTGCTCCGTCGGGGGTGGACAGTCGGCTGATTGCGGGGTGTGTGCGCCGGGCGGTGGCACGGCAGTGCTCGGGTGGGTCTCGATCCACCCTGGTCAGGCCGTGCTGATCGTAGGGCCAGGCTGCTTCCTCGCACAGCCCGGATTCCGCCCAGGCCCGGAAGCTGTGTTCCAGCCGCGAGCCCTTGCGGTCGGCGGATCCCGCGAGTACGCGGGAGAGGCGGTAATTGAACAGGACCGAGCCGGTGAACTCCACACGCTCAGCCCGCCGGGCGTAGTAGCCGGCTATGGCTGTGGTGACTGCGGCGGTGCACAGCGGAACCTGGCCCTGGTTGATCACGGGCGGCATCCAGCTGGACAGGTCCATGTGTTCCGGTGTCCGGCCGCTACTCCACCAGGGGGGGTGGATCCGGGAGAGATAGGCGGCGTCGGCGGTCATGGTGTTCGGCGGGGTGTCTTGCCCTGTCGTTCCGCCAGTCATGTCCGGTCCTGCTTCTGAGTGGTGCCACGGTTCAGAATCGTCTGGTCGATTCGCTTCTGGCGGCGGGCTGCGCCGGCGTAGAACTGCTGCAGTGCTGCGCCGTCGAAGTCCGATACGGGCCTGGCCTCGGGGAGGAAGGCGCCGATGCTTTCACCGCGGACGAGGAGCGCGCTGTCCTCTCCCGCTGTGGGGACAACCTGCGGGGTGATGTAGTCGATCGCGAGGTTGAAGCGCCCGTTGCCTGTGTGGTTGGGACCTGAGCAATGGCATGGGAAATTGCCCGCCGGTATTTTCTGGCAGGCGATCGTGGTGGCATGTTGAGATGCTGGATTTGATGAATGTTGGACTTGTGCAGGTGGAGATAGGGGTGCGAGATGCCCTTGAGGCGTCTACTCGTTCACCAAGGTCCTTGGTGGTTCGAGCCGACCTGTCGCCGGCGAGGGGCGATTCGGGTCCTCAGGTGAAACTGGCAAAGCTCAATCTCGTCAGCGTCCTGCGGTCCTGTGCCGTGCGGCTGCGAGGCGTCGGTGTTGTTGAACGCTGGAATGTCCACCTGGCAAGAAAATCAACAGAAGCCCCCGTGATGTGATCTTTGCTTGAAGGCAATCACATGCCAGGTTCTTTCGGTAGGGGGCTGTCGGGCTGATGGAAGATATCAAGCTTTGTGTGACTGGGCGGGGCTACATAGTTGCTGGTGACATGCCTCCAAGTCTCTCTACGCCCGGTCGAATTGGCTCGAAGTGTTCTGCTGTAGATGGTCATCGACTGATGAAGGGGTCCTTGGCGAGATCTCGACGCCCGTTGCCGCGGCAAAGGGTCTCTTGGTCCGGGGCGGATTCTGAGACAGTCAAGGGTGCCCAATCAAGATCTTGACCGGCGGCTTGGCTTCGTCCCAGTTCCGCTTGCGGGGGAAGCCTTCGTTAGCTGGGTCGACGCGATGTCGGCCACTCTGAGGCTCTCCAGACCGGACAATGGGGGCTCTCGGTCTGGCTGGCCGTGCTGCGTTCAGTAGCTACCTTCCGTTTGAGTGAACCGGAGCTGGCGTGCGTGGAGCGCCGCACGGGGCTGCGGCCGAGGCAGGTGGAGCGGATGCTGTTCAGCTTCCATGCGCCGACGGCGCTGCCTTGGCTCGATCCGGCCAGCGGGCGGAGCTGGCGGGCTTCGGATCCATGGCTGCGGCGGGAGCACTCAGCCGCGTGCCCGTTGTGCGTGCAGTCGTCCGGCGGGCGGTGGCTGCTGAGTTGGCGGCTGAAGTGGACGTTCCTCTGTGCGGATCACCTCGTGCACCTGGTGTACCGCTGTCCAGCCTGCGGTACACGGTTGTACTGGCGGTTGGAGGCGACAGGGGCTGGCCGGCGTACGCACTGCACCAAGCCGTTGCGCGGCGTTGATGGTGGTGGGCGCGGCCGTCGGGGGGCCGCCGCCTGTGGCTTCCCTGTGGCGGAGATCCCGGCCGTGCCGGTGGAGGACGTAGAGGCGGTGCACATACAGCGCCGCATCAACGCCCTACTCATGCCCGCGGATGTCGAACACAACGCTGCCTCTCCCCGCATGCTGGGCGATCTCGCCGCGCTGGCCCAAGTGGTGCAGAGCCAGGGCTCTCTCACCCTCACCGTCCTCGAGGGGATGGAAGCCGAGGTGGCTCGTGCTGTCGGGGAGGCTCAGGGGCAGCCCTTCCATCCCGATCTGGCGTGGGTGCTGGAGAACGGGTCACCCGCTGCGGTCTCTGTGCTGGTGCGGGCCGCCGGCCGGGTGCTGCTGGCCGGCGATCTGGCGGCCGGTGCGGCCTGGCTGGTGGAGCGGTGCCGGGAGCGGAACTGGAACGGGCCGCTCACCCGCGGAGCTCCACTGCGCTCTCCGGATCTGCAGCGTCTGGTGGCCTTGCTCAGGCGCGGTGAGGGTGAGGCGGAGCGGCGCCGCGCCGGGCGGTGAAAGCCGTGTCAGGGCATGGGCTGGGATGGCTGGCCGAGGGCCTCGGTGGGGTGTTCGCCCGCGCGCGGCAGCCATGCCGGTTCGAAGTCGGGATGGTGGGCGTAGGCCAGGAGCAGAGATCGTACGGCGTAGCGCAGTGCGCAGCCTTCTCGGCTTCGGGGATCTGTGCCTTCACAGGCGTCGAGGATGAGGCGGCAGCGTACAGGTGGAGGGCGCGGGTCTCGTTGGTGGGGTCGCCGGCCTGGAGTTCCTCGGCAAGGCGGGCGCGTAGAAAGACGGTCTCCGGGGCTGTGCACCACCCGGTGCTCGTCAAGGGTTGTGGCTGGGCCCGGGTCGTGGCGCGGGCGGTGTGCTCGGCGCACAGCATGCGGGGGCCTGCCGCTGAGGGGATCACGCTGGCTCCATACCCTCACGGTCGACGAAGCGCACCAGCACCGGCATCACCACGGCCAGGAACACCGTTGCCTCCGCGGGAGCGGGACCCCAGCCGAACCGGGCCCGAGACAGCCATCGCGCCTCCCGCTCGCCCATCAGCACCCGCCTCCACTAGGCGCACCCTGAAGCCGCTCCAGGACCCCCGGCAGACCCAAACGCAGCAGCACCACGCACGCCCGGTACGCCGCGAACCACTCAGCCCGCGACACCTCCACCCCGCCCAACATGGGCCGCACCGGCCCGCCCGCGATCTCCAGCCACCTCTGCTGAAGCCCCGCGACACCAGGAGGCGCCGACCGTACGCGCACCATCGGCAGCCACTGCGGACACGGTCGCCGACCGACCATGCTGGCGCAGGACAGCGGCGCGCCCCCTTCGCGACGCGTTCGACAACACCCGAGGCCGCATCCCACCCCACCGCAGCACGCACCGGCACGACGGACACTGGTCCAGCAGCACCACCTCATGCACGGGGCACACACCCGCGCAGGCCAGCTTCCACCACAGCGGCCACACCCCACCAGATGACAGCAGACACAGCTGCTCCCATAGACCTCCACCCAGCCACTGCCGGCGGTTGCCCTCGCCACTTGCCCGTCACGAGTGCCTCTGCATATGGTCATGCAGAGGCAGAGGTGACTGAATAGATGTTGCCGGAACCTTGATGCGCTGAGGGGGATGGCATGAACGACAGCCCGGCCGCGCGGCTGCAACTGCTCTTCGAGGGGCACCGCCTGACCCCCACCCAGCGGCGCATCGCGCACAGCATGGTCCGCCGGGCCGCGGACGTGCCGTTCCTGTCCAGCGTGGAGCTCGCCGAGCTCGCGGGCGTCAGCCAGCCCTCGGTCACCCGCTTCGCCGTCGCCCTGGGCTTCGACGGCTACCCGGCGCTGCGCAGGCATCTGCGCGAGGTCGCGCCGCCGGAGGCCGTCGCGCAGGAGGACACGTACAACGAGTACCAGCAGGCGGTGCAGGGCGAGATCGAGAATCTGCGGCAGCTGGCCGAGATGCTCGCCGATCCTTCCCCCGTGGAGCGCGCGGGCCGGCTGCTCGCCGCCTCCCGCCCGCTGCCCGTGCTCGGGCTGCGGGCCGCCTCTTCGCAGGCCCGCGGCTTCGCCTACTTCGCCGCCAAGGTGCACCCGGACGTACGCCTCCTCGACGAGGGCGGCTCGATGCTGGCCGACCGCATCGACACCGCGCGGCGGGCCGGGGCGAGCGCGCTGCTGTGCTTCGCGCTGCCGCGCCACCCCCGGGAGGTGGTGGCGGCGCTGGAGTACGCACGCGGGGCCGGGCTGAGCGTGGTGACCGTCGCGGACTCCGCGTTCGCGCCCGTCGCAGCCCACAGCGATCTGTTGATCCCGGCCGCCGTTGGCACCGGCCTCGCCTTCGACACGGCGTGCGCCCCGATGCTGCTGGGGCGGGTGCTGCTGGAAGCCATGTGCGACGGTCTCCCGGACGCCCAGGCACGGCTGGAGGACTTCGACGCGCAGGCGGCGGAGCGCGGCCTGTTCGTGGACTAGCCGCGGGGGCCTGATTTCCGCCGATTCTCATGCACCGCTCAGAAACGGCCGCTACTCTCCCGCCGGAACGGCAGCTCGACGTAACTGGGCGGAACTCGGCGGAAAGGACTTTGCAGTGGGGCGCGGGGCGCAGTCGTTGGCGCGAGTGGCGGTGGCGGTACGGGCGGGGGCGGCTCCCCTGTGGTGGCTCGGCGTGCTCGCCGCGGGGATCGGCACCCTGGTACCGGGGCTCACCGGCCGCCGGATCGGGCTCCTCGCCTCCGCGGCGGTCTTCCTCGTGACCTCCGCCGTCGGCGCACTCGCCCGGCGCCGTCGCTACACGCACCTGGCCGGCTGCGCCACGCGCGCGGGACGCCACGACATACTCCAGGACCGGCGCGTGACGCTGCGGCTGCGACGGCGCGCCCACCGCTGGTGGCTGGTGCTCGCCTTCCTGGCCGCCGTCGGCTCGTCGTTCGCCGTGCCGGTCGTGGGCGGCGCGCTGCTCGCGGGCGCGGGGGCGGGCCTGTGGGCCAAGGCGCTCTGGCTCGGACGGCGGGAGCGGGCGGAGGAGACCCTGCTCTGGCTGCGCACCGACTGGCTGGCGCAGGGCCCGGCCGGCAAGCGGGTCAAGGGCTATACCACCACCGGGATCGCGGCCGGGGACGCCGCGCCCGGAGGGGCGCGGCGCCGGAGGTGAGCGGGCTGGGTCAGACCTCCAGTTCGGCCTCGATCTTCTTCAACTGGTGCCTCGCCATCGCCAGGTTCGCGCGCTCCTTGTCCAACGCCAGGTACAGGAACAGGCCGTTTGCGCCGCGGCCCTTCATCAGGCGGATCAGGTGGTACTGCGAGCCGAGGGTGATCAGGATGTCCTCGATCTCGTCCTTGAGGCCCAGGTGCTCCATGGTGCGGACCTTGGCGCGGACCACGTCCGTGTTCCCGGCGGCGGCGACGGTGAGGTCCAGGTCCTTGCCGCCGCCGATGGTGCCCAGCGCCATGCCGCTGGTGTAGTCGACGAGCGCGGCGCCGATGGCACCTTCGATGGTGGTGGCTTCCTTGAGCGCGGTCTCGGTGTTGGCCATGGCAGGCGCACGTTCCTTCCGTCGGTTGGTTGTCGTTCTTGCGGTGGTTCTGTTGTGGGTCGTTCCGGTGCGGTTTCGTGCGGGTGGGTCTGCGGGGGCGGCGGCCATGTGTCAGGCCTCCTGCGGTCGTTCGAGGGCGGCGTCCACCAGCGCCCCGACACGGACACAGGCTCGGCGGGCCTCGAGATGGAGCCGGCCCACGTTGATACGCGGCTCGGCCAGTACGGTGAGCACGGCCGACGAGCCGGCCGCATAGGTGGCGATGTAGCCCGCCTCGCCCCGTACGAGCAGCTCCTTGAAGCCGCCCTGTCCGGTCGCCTCGGTCAGCCGCAGCGCGACCCCGAGCGCGGCGGCGGTGAGCGCTGCGACGCCCTCCGCGTCCGGAGTGTCGGTCGCCAGCACCAGGCCGTCGACGCTCGCGGCGAGCGCACCGGTCAGCTGCGGCACACGAGCGCGCAGTCTTCTGAGTTCACCGAGCACCTCGGTCTCGGCCGTCATGAGCTGTCTCCTCTCGGCGCGCAGCCTCAAAGCACGCCTCATGACGGTGTGCGCAGGGCCCGGTGGGTCGTGCGGTGGGTCACAGGCTTGCCTCCAGAGCGTCGCGGAGCCGGCGTAACAGGGCGATGTCCGGGTCGGCGGGGAATCCGGCGACCCAGTCGGGCAGCGGGGCGGGGGCGGGCGCGACGGGCTCCGACGGTGTCTCGACGAGCCCTGCGGCGGCCATCCGCCGTACCTCGATCAGAGTGTTGAAGGCGGGCCGGCCGACGGCCCGGGCGATCGCCGGCGGGGTGCGCACACCGTCGGCCAGCTCCAGCAGCGTCCGCTGTCTGCGGGTGGCCGTGGCGCCGTGGCCCGGCGGACGGCGGCGCAGCGGTGCGGTGTCAACCCCGGGGTGCGGCCACACGGAGTCGAGCAGCCCGCGCCGCCGACGGGCCTCCCGGACGACGGCCGCGGCGGGCACGGGGCGCACGGTGCCGATCCAGTGCGCGACGCCGTAGCGGAAGCGGGTCGGTCCGCTGCAGGGCGCCAGGGCGAAGAACGCGGCGTCGTGGAGGGCACCGAGGTGGCAGATCTCCAGTGCGCCGCCGGTGACCTGGCCGCTGTCGACGAGGAAGCGTGCCACCTCGCGGCGTGCGCCGGCCCTGGCCACCGCCTCCTGCCAGCCTTCGGGGGCCAGTTGGCCGCCGGCGGTCAGCAGCACGTCGAGGCCGGGTGCTGCCGGGCTCTCGGCGTGCACCACCTGGCCGTCGGCGAGGTAGAGGGCCCCGTGGTCACGGACCAGGACGCCGGTGGCACGCTCCTCGGCCAGCCGCACGAGCATGGGGGAAACGGCCGTGGCCGCTGCGGTCATCCGAGGACCAGCCGCTCTGCGAGGTCCGCGAGGCGCAGCCGGGCGAGCGCCAGATTGCCGGTGTCCCGGTCGAGCCACAGATGCAGGAACACACTGCTGTCGAACGTGGTCTCCACGAACCGCATCACGTGGTATCCGGTGCGGGTGGTGACGATGAGGTCCTCGACGGGTAACCCCTTGGCGCCGTCGGGTGCCGGGGGCTCGTCGGTCGCGAAGGACGGGTACTCGGCGGCCATCCTGGCCAGTTCGGCCGTCTCGGCCGCGGTGGCCTCGTGGTCGCCGCCGGGGGTCTCCCCGACGGTGCCGAGGGCGAGGCCGCTGGTCCAGTCAACGATGGAGGCTCCCCGGGCCCCGGGCACCACCATGGCTTGCAGCAGGCACTCGTCGATTCCGGGCACGCGGACTCCCCTCCCCGCCTCGGTGCGCCGCGCAACCGGCACGGCGTGACGGAGAGGTTACTCAACGTGGCGCCCGCTGGGGGTGAGTTCTGGCATTTTCCAACGGAACATGCGTGCGCCCGATAGGGTTCACCCCCGTCCGAGGCCTATCCGGCGCGGGTGCCTGCCTCCTCCTCGTGGCGCACCCTCATCACCAGTTTGTTGACTCCCCACAGCACGATGCCGATGCCGATCAGCACACCGGCTCTGATGTAGACGTCCGCCGCCCGGTCGGCCAGCGGGCTGGCGAGGATCAGCGAGGTGACGGCGCCGAGGACCGGCAGGATCGTCGGCGTGCGGAAGTGCCGGTGTTCCACGCGGTCCTTGCGCAGCACCAGGACGGCCACGTTGACCACGGTGAAGACGCAGAGCAGCAGGAACGCGGTGGTGTCGCCGAGCCCGGCGATCTCGCCCGTCGACACCAGCCCGACGGCCAGCAGCGTCACGAACACGATGCCGGTGACGGGGGTGCGGCGCCTGCGGAGGACCTTTCCCATGCCGCGCGGCAGCACCTTCTCGTTGGCCAGCCCGTAGCAGAGCCGGGAGGCCATCATGATGTTGATCAGGGCCGAGTTGGTGACCGCGAACAGGGCGATCAGCGCGAAGAGTTTCGGCGGGAAGGCGACGCCGCCCGCCTTGACCACCTCCAGCAGCGGGCCGCTCGACTGCTCCAGCGTGCGGTAGTCGACGAGCAGCGAGGACACCAGCGCGACGAGCACATAGATGGTGCCGGTGACGGCGACACCGGTGAAGATCGCGCGGGGGAACGTACGGACCGGATCACGGGTCTCCTCGGCCATGTTGACCGAGTCCTCGAATCCGACGAACGCGAAGAAGCCCAGCGCCGTCGCCCCGAGGACGCTCGTGATCAGCGCGTATCCGGTGCCGGACGCCTGGAACTCACCCAGCCGGGACGGCTCCCCGTCGCCGGTCACCACCGCCCAGGCGCCGATGCCCAGGACCACCACGAGGCCGGTGAGTTCGACGAGGGTCAGCACCATATTGGTCTTCACGGACTCCGACACGCCCCGCAGTGCCAGTGCGGCGAGGGCGAGGATGAAGACGATCGCGATGAGCGTCGGCGGGACGGCGTCGGTGAACTCCTGGAAGTAGTCCCCGCCGAAGGCACGGGCGGCCGCGCTCGCCGAGGACAAACCGGAGCACATCACCATGAACGCGACGATGAAGGTCAGGAAGGGGACCTTGAACGCCTTCTGGGTGTACAGCGCCGCCCCGGCGGCCTTCGGGTACTTGCCGACCAGCTCCACGTACGACGCGGCCGTCAGGATGGCGACCACGAAGCCGATCGCGAACGGCAGCCACAGCGCCCCGCCGACCTTGCCCGCCACCTTGCCGGTGGTGGCGTAGATGCCGGTGCCGAGGATGTCGCCGATCACGAAGAAGATCAGCAGCTTGGGCCCGATGGCCCGTTTGAGCCCGCCCTCCGCCGCTGGTGCCTCGGACGCTTCGGATGTGGCCATGGAACACCTCTCCCGGAGTCGGATGGGAAGGTTTCTGCCCTGCGTGCTGTGCGTGATGCGTGCCGCCACCCGTGCGGCGGACCCGCCGGACGCGGGTGTCCGGTCAGTCGCCCCGGCGCTCGACAGCGGCGGCAACGTCGTGCAGGTCCCTGGTGACCGCGTTGCGCACGGCTCTGGCGCCGAGCCCGCCGAGGACCTTCGCGAGCAGGCCCATGAAGCCCCCGGGCAGCTTGGCGCCGAAGGTGATGCGGACCGTCGTCGAGTCCCGGCCCGCCGGCAGCAGCCTGAACTCCGAGATGTAGTGGGTGCCTTGGGAGTCCGCCTCGACGACATAGCGCCCGGGCGGCTCGCAGGCCGTCACGTACATCTCCTCCGTGGCCTGCCGGCCGAGCATCCGCCGGGTCTCGCGCCACCGGGTGCCCACGCCGAAGCCGCCGGACGAGAGCACCTCGATCCGCTCCACGCCGCTGAGGATGCGCTCCCAGCCCTGGATGTCGGTGAGGGCCTGCCACACGGCGCCGGGCTCCGCGAGGATCATGCGCTCGACGACGACACTGCTGGTGGCCATGGGTCCATGGAACCACCGGCGTCCGGCGATCGCCCCCGCGCCACGGCGCGTCGGCCGATCAGGGCCGTCGGGCGGGGGCTCGGCCGAGGAGGGCGTCCCGCTGAGCTCCGCCGGACTCCGCGACGATCTCGTCGAGGGTCTGGGCGGCCCGTACGCGGGTGAAGCGGACCCCCTCGGGGCCGGTGGTGAAGCCGTGCACGGCGGGCCTGGGCAGGCTGTTGTAGCCGTAGTGGCTGGAGAAGTAGTACGCGCCCGTGTCGAGCGCCGCAATCACGTCGCCCTGCTCCAGCAGCGGCAGCGCCCGCCTCTCGGCGAGCAGGTCACCGGCGAAGCAGGCCGGTCCCGCGACGTCCTGCTCCACCTCCGGTCCCGACCGCGGCAGGCCCTTGCCGTCGTACGCGGCGATGCGCAGCGGCCAGGACACGGGGTCGTAGACGGTGCGGGTGGCGACCTGGACGCCGGCGTGGGTGACGGCGATGTGGCGGCCGCCCGCCGTCTTTGCGTACTCGACGCGGGCGAGGACGACGCCGTGCTTGGCGATCAGCGACCGGCCGAACTCGGTGACCAGTCCGTAGCGGCCGTCGAAGAGGCCCGGCACGTGCTCCTTCAGCTGCCGCGCGTACTCGGCAAAGGTCGGCGTGTGCTCGTCGGAGGCGAAGTTCACCGGCAGGCCACCGCCGATGTCGATCGTGTCGACCTGGCGGCGTCCGGCCGCCGCGTTGATCTCTTCGGCCAGCTCGTACACGGCGAGGACGCCCTGGGCCATGCGCGCGAGCGCGATCCCCTGGGAGCCGGAGTGGGTGTGCAGCCGGGTGAGCCAGGGCCGCGCCAGGAACGCGTGTACGACCGCTTCCCTGGCCCCCTCGTCGGTGAGCGCGAACCCGAACTTGGAGGTCGCGGTCGCCGTCGACAGCGCGCCGATCGAGCCGCCGCCGACCTGGGGATTGACCCGCAGGCCCACGGGGGAGGCCGTCGGCCCCTCGGCCGTCAGGGCGTCGAGACGGGCGAGTTCCTGGACGTTGTCCGCGTTGACCGCGATCCCGAGGGCGAGCGCCTCGCGCAGCTCGGCGGCGGACTTGGCGGGGGAGTCCAGCACGGTCAGCCCGGGCGGCAGGCCCGCGGCCCGGGCGAGCGCCAGCTCCCCGGAGCTCGCGACCTCCGTGCCGATGCCCTCGGCGTGCAGCAGGGCGAGGACCGGTACGAGCGGCGCGGCCTTGACGGCGAAGGCGTGCAGCACGGGGGCGTCGGTGACCGCGGCGAACGCAGCGCGCAGGGCGGCGGCCGACGCTCGGATTCCCGCCACGTCGAGCAGGGCGGTCACGGGCTCCGCCTCGGAGAGAACTCCCTGGTCCACGGCCGCGCGCACGGCCAGGTTCCGACGCTCGGCAGCCAGGTCGGCAGTCAAGTCGGCAGCCAGGTCGGCAGTCATGTCCGCGGTCATGCCCTTCAGCCAATCATCCGGCCGGTCGCACCGCAGCTGTTGACTAAAACTATTCAGACGTACAGGATGTGAATAGGAGATCCACATTCGAGGGTCGTCGTAGTCGCTGTCGCGAGGAGGCATCGCCATGTCAGGACCCCGCCCCGTTCGGGCGCCGCGCGGTACGGAGCTGAGCGCCCTGGGTTGGCAGCAGGAGGCCGCGTTGCGGATGCTGCAGAACAACCTGGATCCGGAGGTGGCGGAGCATCCGGACAAGCTGGTGGTGTACGGAGGCACGGGCAAGGCGGCGCGGGACTGGCGCTCGTTCGATGCCATGGTGCGCACGCTGCGGACCCTGAAGCAGGACGAGACGATGCTCGTGCAGTCAGGCCGTCCCGTCGGCGTCATGCAGACCCACGAGTGGGCGCCGCGGGTGCTGATCGCGAACTCCAACCTGGTCGGCGACTGGGCGAACTGGGAGGAGTTCCGGCGTCTGGAGCAGCTGGGTCTGACGATGTACGGCCAGATGACGGCCGGGTCGTGGATCTACATCGGCACGCAGGGGATCCTGCAGGGCACCTACGAGACGTTCGCCGCCGTCGCCGCGAAGAAGTTCAACGGCACGCTGGCGGGGACGATCACGCTGACCGCCGGGCTCGGCGGCATGGGTGGCGCCCAGCCGCTCGCCGTCACCATGAACGACGGCGTCGCGATCTGCATCGACTGCGACCCGCGCGCGATCGAGCGCCGTATCGAGCACCGCTACCTGGACGTGGAGGCCGACTCCCTGGAGCACGCCCTCCAGCTGGCGGTCGAGGCCCGCGATGCGCGCCGCCCGCTCTCCATCGGCCTGCTGGGCAACGCGGCGGACCTCCTTCCACACATGCTCGCCGAGAGCGCGCCCATCGACATCGTCACCGACCAGACCAGCGCGCACGACCCCCTGTCGTACCTCCCCGTCGGCGTCGACTTCGGCGACATGCAGGCGTACGCGGCGAAGGACCCGGCCGGGTTCACCACCCGGGCCCGTGACTCCATGGCCCGGCACGTGGAGGCCATGGTCGGCTTCATGGACGCGGGCGCCGAGGTCTTCGACTACGGCAACTCGATCCGCGGCGAGGCCCAGCTCGCGGGCTACGAGCGGGCGTTCGCCTTCCCCGGCTTCGTCCCCGCCTACATCCGGCCGCTGTTCTGCGAGGGCAAGGGCCCGTTCCGCTGGGCGGCGCTCTCGGGCGAGGCCTCGGACATCCACAAGACCGACAAGGCGATGCTGGAGCTCTTCCCGGAGAACGAGTCCCTGGCGCGCTGGATCAAGATGGCGGGCGAGCGCGTCCACTTCCAGGGCCTGCCGGCGCGGATCTGCTGGCTGGGCTACGGCGAGCGGGACAAGGCCGGTGAGCGGTTCAACGACATGGTCGCCTCCGGTGAGCTGGCGGCGCCGCTGGCGATCGGCCGGGATCACCTGGACTGCGGTTCGGTGGCCTCGCCGTACCGGGAGACCGAGGCGATGCTGGACGGTTCGGACGCGATCGCGGACTGGCCGCTGCTGAACGCGATGGTGAACGTGGCCTCGGGCGCCTCCTGGGTGTCCATCCACCACGGTGGCGGAGTGGGAATGGGCCGCTCCCTCCACGCCGGTCAGGTCACGGTCGCGGACGGCACGAAGCTCGCGGGCGAGAAGGTCCGCCGGGTGCTGACCAACGACCCGGGCATGGGCGTCATCCGCCACGTCGACGCCGGCTACGACATCGCCGAGACCGTCGCCACCGACAAGAACGTCCGCATCCCCATGCGGGAGGAGTCGTGACCGACGGCGCCGCGGGCGCCGCCGGCCGGTCGTTCACGCAGATGTGGCGGGAGCTCCTGCCCATCGGGCGGGACGCCCGCACCCGCGGGTACCGCCGCTACGCCTGGACCGGCGCCGACGCCGAGTGCCGTGCCTGGTTCCGGGAGCAGGCCGAGGCGCGCGGGCTCACGTACGAGACCGACCGCAACGGCAACCAGTGGGCCTGGCTCGGCGACCCCACCGCCGGTGACGCCGTCGTCACCGGCTCCCACCTCGACTCGGTCCCCGACGGCGGAGCCTTCGACGGCCCGCTCGGTGTCGTGTCCTCCTTCGCCGCGCTCGACGAACTGCGCCGCAGGGGTGCGGAGTTCACCCGGCCGCTCGCCGTCACCAACTTCGGCGACGAGGAGGGCGCCCGGTTCGGGCTCGCCTGCGTCGGCTCCCGGCTCAGCGCCGGGCAGCTGACGCGGGAGGCCGCGTACGAGCTGCGCGACGGCGACGGGATCAGCCTTCCGCAGGCGATGGAGGCGGCCGGGTACGACCCCGCCGCCATCGGGCCCGACCCCGAACGGCTCGCCCGCATCGGTGCCTTCGTCGAGCTGCATGTCGAGCAGGGCCGCGCGCTCGCTGCAATGGACAGCGGCTCCGCCGCGGGGACGGGCCACGCGGTCGGCATCGCCTCCGCCATCTGGCCCCACGGCCGCTGGCGCTTCGACTTCCACGGCGAGGCCAACCACGCCGGCACCACCCGCCTCGTCGACCGGCGCGACCCGATGCTGACGTACGCGCAGACCGTGCTCGCGGCCCGCCGTGAGGCGGAACTCGCGGGCGCCGTCGCCACCTTCGGCAAGGTCTCCGTCGAGCCGAACGGCGTCAACGCCATCCCCTCCCTCGTCCGCGGCTGGCTCGACTCGCGCGCCCCCGACCAGGCGGCGCTCGACACCGTCGTCACGGCGATCGAGCACGCGGCGAAGGAACGCGCGGACCGCGACGGCGTGGATCTGACCGTCGTACGGGAGTCCTTCACCCCGGTGATCGACTTCGAGCACGCCCTGCGCGACGAGCTGAACAGGATCCTCGGCGGTGCCGTGCCGGTCCTCGGCACGGGTGCCGGACACGACGCGGGAATCCTGTCCGCGTCCGTCCCGACCGCCATGCTGTTCGTACGCAACCCCACCGGCGTCTCGCACTCCCCGGCCGAATTCGCGCCCGAGGACGACTGCGTGGCCGGGGTGATCGCACTCGCCGACGTACTGGAGGGCCTGGCGTGCAGGTGACGTACTGGCTGGAACACGCATGGCTCGGCGCCCACGTCGAGCCGGGCGTGGCCCTGGAGGTCCGCGACGGGCGTATCACGGCCGTCCGTACGGGGGCCGGCGGCCCGCCGCCCGGGGCGGTGGTCCTGCGCGGGCTCACCGTCCCCGGCCTGGCGAACGCCCACTCGCACGCCTTCCACCGGGCACTGCGCGGCACCGTCCAGGTCGGCAGCGGCACGTTCTGGACCTGGCGCGAGGTGATGTACCAGGTCGCGTCGCGGCTGTCCCCCGACACGTACTTCACGCTGGCCCGCGCGGTGTACGCCGAGATGGCGCTCGCCGGGATCACGGCGGTCGGCGAGTTCCACTACGTCCACCACGCGCCCGGCGGCGCGCCCTACTCCGACCCCAACGCCATGGGCGAGGCCCTGATCGCGGCGGCGGCCGAGGCGGGCATCCGCATCACGCTGCTCGACACGGCGTATCTCTCCTCCGCCATCAGGAACAAGCACAGCGGCGAACCGCCGAACCCGCACCAACTGCGGTTCTCCGACGGCACGGCGGACGCCTGGGCACAACGCGCCGACGCGCTGAAGGACGGCGAGCAGGTACGCATCGGAGCGGCGATCCATTCCGTACGGGCCGTCCCGGCGGAGCAGCTGTCGACCGTCGCGTCCTGGGCGTCCGCTCGCAACGCGCCCCTGCATGTCCACCTCTCCGAGCAGACCGCGGAGAACGACGCCTGCCTCGCGGCGCACGGGGTCACACCGACCCGGCTGCTCGCCGACCACGGCGTCCTCGGCCCGCGCACGACCGGCGTGCACAACACCCACCTCACGGACGACGACATCGCCCTGCTCGGCGGCACGGCGACGGGCACCTGCATGTGCCCCACGACGGAACGCGACCTCGCCGACGGCATCGGCCCCGCCCCCGCGCTGCAGGCGGCGGGCTCGCCGCTGTCGCTCGGCAGCGACAGCCACGCGGTGATCGACCTGTTCGAGGAGGCGCGGGCGATGGAGCTCGACGAACGGCTCCGCTCGCGTACCCGCGGCCACTGGACGGCGGCGGCGCTGCTGCGCGCCGCGACGGCCGACGGCCACGCCGCACTCGGCTGGCCCGACGCGGGCCGCCTGGAGCAGGGCGCCCTCGCCGACTTCACCACCCTCACGCTGGAGTCGGTGCGCACGGCCGGACCGGTGCCGGGGCTGGGCGCGGAGACGGCGGTCTTCGCGGCGTGCGCGGCGGATGTGCGGGACGTGGTGGTCGGGGGCCGCCGGATCGTGCGCGACGGGTCCCATGCCACGGTCCCGGACGCGGGGCCGGCGTTGGCGGAGGCGGTGGCCGCGCTGCGGTAGTGACGCGCTGCATTGTTCCCCACCCCGCCCCCTTCCCTCCCTTTACCGGGGGCTCTGCCCCCGGACCCCGTCTCCTACGCCCTGAGGGCGTGCGGGACCCCCAGCGCCTCAAACGCCGGCGGGGCTGGATTTCGCGGAGCGAGAATCAGCCCGTCCGGGGGCACTCCCCTGGCTTCGCCGGGGGGCCACCCACGGGCGCCAGGCCGTAGGGGGAGACCCCGGACACCCCACGGCGCGCGGTACGGGTCCGGGGCTTGCCCCGGTTACGGGAAGGGGCGGGGTGGGGAAGGAAAGACTCCCGGAAAGGACCCCATGACCACCACCCTCGTCACCAACATCGCCACCCTCGTGACCAACGACCCCGCCCTCGGCAACGGCCCCCTCGGACTCATCGACGACGCCGCGCTCGTCATCGACGGCGACCGCGTCGCCTGGGCCGGGTCCGCGAAGGACGCGCCCGACGCCGACACGCGGCACGACGCCCAGGGGCGCGCCTGCATCCCCGGGTTCGTGGACTCCCACTCGCACCTCGTTTTCGCGGGGGACCGTACCCAGGAGTTCAACGCCCGCATGTCCGGCCGTGCCTACTCCGCCGGCGGCATCCGCACCACCGTCGCCGCCACCCGCGCCGCGAGCGACGAGGAACTGGAGGCCAACCTCACCCGCTACCTCGACGAGGCCCTGCGCCAGGGCACGACCACGTTCGAGACCAAGTCCGGTTACGGCCTGACCGTCGAGGACGAGGCCAGGGCGCTGCGCATCGCCGCCCGGCACACCGACGAGGTGACGTTCCTCGGCGCGCACATCGTGTCCCCCGACTACGCCGACGACCCGGCGGCCTACGTCGCCCTCGTCACCGGCGAGATGCTGGACGCCTGCGCGCCGCACGCCCGCTGGATCGACGTCTTCTGCGAGAAGGGGGCCTTCGACGGCGACCAGGCCCGTGCGATCCTCACCGCGGGCAGGGCGAAGGGCCTCGTGCCCCGCGTCCACGCCAACCAGCTCGGTCACGGCCCTGGCGTCCAGCTCGCCGTCGAGCTCGATGCCGCATCCGCCGACCACTGCACCCACCTCACCGATGCGGACGTCGACGCGCTCGCGAACGGCGCCACGGTCGCGACCCTGCTGCCGGGCGCCGAGTTCTCCACCCGCGCCGAGTGGCCCGACGCACGCCGGCTCATCGACGCGGGCGTGACGGTCGCGCTGTCGACGGACTGCAACCCCGGCTCGTCGTTCACGTCGTCGATGCCGTTCTGCATCGCGCTCGCCGTACGCGACATGGGGATGACACCCGACGAGGCGCTGTGGTCCGCGACGGCGGGTGGCGCGGCCGCCCTGCGCCGCACGGACGTCGGCCGCCTCACCCCCGGAGCCCGGGCCGACCTCGCCCTGCTCGACGCCCCGAGCCATGTCCACCTCGCCTACCGGCCCGGAGTGCCGCTGGTGCGCGACGTGTGGCGGGCCGGGAAGCGGGTCTGAGGCGGGTCTAGGGCAGAAGGTGCGCGTAGCTGCGCGGGTGCTCGGCCAGATAGTCGCGCAGCGACTGCGCCGGGTGCCCCGTCAGCCGCGGCACCGCGTCCGAGACCGCGGCCATCTCGCCGGCGGCCATCGCCTCGTACGAGGTCACCCAGCCGGTCACCTCCCACTCCGCGGCGCCGTAATGGGCGCGGGAGGCGTACGCCTCGTCGTGCGACTCGGGGACATAGCGCACGGTGCGGCCCGCGGCGCGGGTCAGCTCGGCCGCGGCCTCGGCGAGGGAGAACGCGGTGGGACCGGTCAGGTCGTACACCGCGCGGTCGTGCGGGCCGACCCCGTCGAGCAGCACGGCCGCCGCCGCGTCGGCGATGTCGTCGTGGGCCACGGCGGCCACCCTGCCCTGTCCGGCCGGACCGCGCAGCATCCCGTCCGCGCCGGTCATCGCGGGGAACGCGGCCAGGTAGAAGTTGTCCCGCAGGAACGTGTGGTGCACCCCGCGGCCGCGGATGTACTCCTCGGTGTGGAAGTGGTCGCGGGCGAACGTGAACGTCGCGTCCGGCGCGGCGCCCACGAACGACACGTACACGATCCGCTCGATGCCCACGGCGAGCGCCGCGTCCACGGCCGTGTGGTGCTCCTGCACCCGGCCGGGCGACTCGTGCGCCGAGACCAGGAACAGGGTGTCCGCCCCGTCCAGCGCCGCCCGCATCGCCTCGCCGTCCCCGTAGGAGGCGGGCGGCGCGACGGCGGCGTCGGGCAGGTCCGGCAGCCGCGCCGGGTCGCGGCCCACCAGCCGGGTCGCGAGGCCCGCCGCGGAGAGCCTGGCCGCCACCCGGCCGCCGACGCGTCCGCTCGCTCCGGTGACCGCGATGACTGGGGGCATGGCAGGTGTCCTCTCGTACGACCGGGGCTGTGCCGACCAGTGTCACGGGCGGCCGCGCCCGCGCGGGGTGCGACATGCGACAGTGGGCCGATGCGAACCATCGGACTGATCGGCGGCATGAGCTGGGAGTCCAGCGCGGAGTACTACCGGCTGCTCAACGAGCTCGTACGACAGCGCCTCGGCGGGCTCCACTCCGCCCGATGCGTGCTGCACTCGGTGGACTTCGCCGAGATCGAGGCACTCCAGGCCGCGGGCGAGTGGCAGCGGGCCGGCGACATCCTCGCCGAGGTGGCGAAGGGTCTGGCGGCGGCGGGCGCCGAGCTGCTGCTGATCTGCACCAACACCATGCACAAGGTGGCGGACCAGGTGCAGGCGGCGGTCGGTGTGCCGCTGCTGCACCTCGCGGACGCCACCGCCGGCGCCGTACGCGCCCAGGGCCTTGCCACCGTCGGACTGCTGGGTACCGCCTTCACCATGGAGCAGGACTTCTACCGTGACCGGCTGGCCTCTCACGGCCTCACGGTCCTCACCCCGCACGCCGCGGAGCGCGCCCTGGTCCACCGGGTGATCTACGAGGAGCTGTGCCTCGGAGTCGTGCGCGAGGAGTCCCGGGCCGCGTACCGGCAGGTCATCGACGGGCTGGTGGCACGCGGCGCCGAGGGCGTGATCCTCGGCTGCACGGAGATCGAGCTGCTCATCGGCGCGGACGACAGCCGGGTGCCGGTGTTCCCGACGACCCGGCTGCACGCGGAGGCGGCGGTGACGGCCGCGCTGGCACCGCAGGCACCGTAAGGGCCCGTTCCTTTGGCGGAACGGGCCCTTACGGGACGAGGGGAGGTGTCGGCTCACTCCTCGAGAGTGAGCGCCTTGCGCATCTTGACCAGCGTCTTCGTCAGCAGCCTGGACACGTGCATCTGTGAGATGCCGAGTTCCTCGCCGATCTCCGACTGCGTCATGTTGGCCACGAACCGCAGGCTGAGGATCGTGCGGTCCCGCGACGGCAGGCCCGCGATCATCGGCTTGAGCGACTCGATGTACTCGATGCCTTCGAGTCCGTGGTCCTCGTAGCCGATGCGGTCGGCGAGCGCGCTCTCGGTGTCGTCCTCCTCGGGCTGGGCGTCCAGCGAGCTCGCGGTGTACGCGTTGCTCGCCGCCATGCCCTCGACGACCTCGTCACGGCTGATGTCCAGGCGTTCGGCGAGCTCGTCGACGGTGGGCGCGCGGTCCAGCCGCTGGGAGAGCTCGTCACCCGCCTTCGCGAGATCCAGGCGCAGCTCCTGCAGCCGCCGCGGCACCCGCACCGACCAGGACGTGTCCCGGAAGAAGCGCTTGATCTCGCCGATGATGGTCGGCATCGCGAACGTGGGGAACTCGACGCCGCGGCTGAGCTCGAACCGGTCGATCGCCTTGATCAGGCCGATCGTCCCGACCTGGACGATGTCCTCCATCGGCTCGCTGCGCGTGCGGAAGCGTGACGCGGCGAACTTGACGAGAGCCAGGTTGAGTTCGATCAGGGTGTTGCGGACGTAGGCGTACTCGTGTGTGCCCTCTTCGAGGGTCGTGAGCCGCGCGAAGAGCGTCTTCGACAGCGCTCGGGCGTCCAGCGAGTCCACCTCGTCGCAGGGCGGAATCGCCGGCAGATCCGCAAGGCCTTCCAGTCCCTCGAAATGCTGCTGCCCGAGGGCCGCGGTCGCGGCCGCACCGGCGGGGCCGGGGTCGGGAGCGGACGTGGGGTCAAGGGGTGCCGACGGCGCGGTGGGGGTACGCGGTGCGTCGAGCCGGGGTGACATGGTGTCCTCCATCGTTCTCGGCATACGGCTGCCGATGCCATGCATGCTGCTGCGGTGAGCGGCGCCTCCAAAGCCGGCCGTGTCGGGTGTGTCCTTACTAGCCCTACCCGTTGACCAGGGGCGATCGCAAGTGTCATATGTCATGTATGTCCGGTTTATGGGGGAGTTCGGGTACCGGTCGACGCCGGGAAGGCGTAGGGTTCGACGGGCGTCCTGCGCCGCCCGGGCGGCGGCGATGTGACGTGCGACACGAAAAACGGTGGACGACACGGCGAAGAGGGACGGGCATGGACCGCGAGACGGTCGGCAGCGTGAATCGGGGCCGACTTCAGGTCGAGGTTCGGACCGAGGGTCGCAGCGAGATTGTGCAACCGGCGGGTGAGCTGGATCACCACACCGCCGAACTGCTGCGCGCGCCCTTGGACGAGGCGCTCGAGCGAGGCCGTGTGCGCCTCGTGATCGACTGCTCACGGCTCGAATTCTGCGACTCCACCGGACTCAATGTTCTGCTCGGTGCCCGGCTGAAAGCCGAGGCCGCTGGGGGAGGGGTCCATTTGGCCGGGATGCAGCCCGTAGTGGCGAGAGTCTTCGAGATCACCGGAGCCGAGGCGGTCTTCACCGTGCACGACTCCCTCGAAGCGGCCCTGTCCGACTGACCCTGCTTCCGGCCCGCCCGCCCCCTGTTGTCAGCGTCACGTGCGTCGCGACGACCTAGTGGGTGTTGTCACGATTCGGCCGGGCAGGAGAACCTCCGCGGAACGTTGAACGCCCAGCACTCTGCGTACTCAATCCATGGCGAACTGGTGAACCGGTGAATCGGTGAGGTGAAGCGCTGATGAGCACCACCCGGCAGCAACAGCCGGGCGATCTCGGCCCCGAGCCGGGAGCCGCCGCCGCGGCGCCGACCGTCCCCGTATCCGCCGCGTCGCCGGTCGGCGGGACGGTGCGCAGCCTCGCGCTCGGCAGCGCCAGCGGGATCGTTCCGCTTGCCCGCGACTTCACCCGGCAGGCCCTCCACGACTGGGGCTGGCTGCCCGCCGGGACGGCAGACCGCAGGGCGGCGGCCGAGGACGTGCTGCTGGTGGTCTCCGAGCTGGTCACCAATGCCTGCCTGCACGCAGAAGGCCCCGAGGAGCTGCGCATCGGATGCGACGGGAAGGTGCTGCGGCTGGAGGTCACCGACCGCGGTACGGGCCAGCCCGCGCCGCGCACCCCGCACCGGGCGGGGCGGCCCGGTGGTCACGGCATGTTCATCGTCCAACGCCTCTGCCTGGACTGGGGCGTTCTGCGCAAGCCCGGTTCGCCGGGCAAGACGGTGTGGGCCGAGCTCGCCGCACCAGCGTGAGCATGGGGCGGCACCTTGCCGAATCTCTTGTGGAGCACGTCGATACGGCGTGCTCTTTGTCTTCCCTCCCCAGGGCCCCCGGCGTACCTTGAGCGCCCGATCTGATGTGCCGTCAGTAAGCCGTCAGTCCATGTGCGCACGAGGGGAACCGAGGTGTCGTACCGGAACCGCAAGCGGACAGCTCTCGCGGCGGCGGCCGCCGCGGCGGGCTCGGCAGTGCTGATCGCCGCCCCCGCCGCGCAGGCCGCCGTCGTCGACGTCGACTACCAGTGCCGGACCCCCATCGGCCCCAAGGGTGCGGTCTCGCCGATCGACATCAGGGCGGAGAAGAGCGGCAGCGCCTACCGGCTCACGATGTCCTTCGAGAAGGGTGTCTCCTCCAGCCCGGTCGAGCTGGGCAAGGGTGCGATGAACCCGAGCGCCGTCATCGAGGTGGGCGGCGCCGACCCGGGAGAGGTGCGGGTCTCGGGACCTGCCAATGCCGAGGCGATCCCCGCGAACACGCCTATCAGGATCAACGACCTGTCGGGCACCTACACGCCACGCCGGAGCGGCAAGGTCACCTTCACCGCGGGCGTGCTGACGATCAAGGCACTCGGTACGACGACGACGTGTACGCCCCGGAACAGCCCCGGTCCGTCGCTGGCACTGGACGTCACGGCCGTGGGCGGCGCCTCCGCGTCCGAGCTGCCGAGGACGGGCCCGCTGGACTCGGCGTTGGCGCTCGGCACGCTCGGCGGGACGGTGCTGCTCACCGGTGCCGCGGGAGTCCTGTGGCTGACCCGGCGCGGCGGCGCCCGGGCCGCGGACTGACCGTGCGGGCCGTGCTCGCGCTCGCCCTCGCTCTCACGGCGGCACCCCTCGTCCCGGCGGCGGCCGTGCCCGACGCCCCTGCGGCGGATGCGGCGGCGGGTTCGGCTGTGGCGGGGTCCTGGCCGTGGGCGGCGGGTTCGGCTGCGGTGGCGTCCGGGACATGGGCGGCGGACCGGGACCACCTGTATCTGGAGGGCCCCCCGGGCGCCGTTCTGGAGGACCGGCTGACGGTGACGAACCGGGCCACTGAGCCGGTCACCCTGCGACTGCGGGCCGAGGCCGCGGGGCTGTGGATCGCGCTCGCCGCCCGTACCGTCACCGTTCCCGCCCGCACCCGCGCGAAGGTTCCGTTCACCGTCACCCTCCCCGTGGACACCCCGCCGGGCGGCCGGACGGTGACGATCACGGCGTCCGGCGCGGGCCGCGAGGAACCGGTACGACTCCATCTGCGGGTGGGCGGCCCCACGTTGGCAGCGCTCACGGTCGAGGACGTGTCGTACGCGAACGGCTCGATCCGCTACGCCCTCGTCAACCGCGGCAACATCACGCTGACGCCGAGCGTGGCGTTCCGCGCGGACGGCCTCTTCGGCGAGGTCCTGCATCGTGCGGCCCGCCCGCGCGCCGAGCTCCCGCCCGGCCGCCGGATCGCGCTCACCGAACGCTGGTCCGACCCGCCCCACCTGGACGCCGTGGACCTGCGGGTGACGGCGACGGCGCCCGGAGCCGCCCGGGCCGAGGCGACGTCCTCCACGACCTTCGCGGCCCGGCCGGTGACGGCGGCACTGCTGACCTGCCCGGCCGCCGCGGCGGCCTTGGTCCTCCGCCGTCTGCTGCGCCGCCGCCGTCCGCGCACCGTCCCCGAACGCCGACCGGCGGGAGCAGGAGCCTGACCATGCAACGAGCCCTGCTGGCCGCCCTGTTGGCCGTCCTGCTCCTCCTCCTGCCCGCCGCCCCCGCCCTCGGTGCGTCCGCGCCCACGCCGGCCGTCGAGCTCTCCGCGTCCCAGGCCGGCAAGGGTGGGGACATCACGGTCAGCGGTACCGGCTGGCGGGCCGAGACCCTGCTGATCCTGCTCATCTGCGGAAGCTCCGCCCCGGGCACGGGCGTCATCGGCGGCACCAACTCCTGTGCCAACGCCGACGGCCGTGCGGTGACCACAGACTCCCGGGGCTCGTTCGAGAAGCGGTTGCCGGTCGCCGAGCCGCCCGAACCGTGTCCCTGCGTCGTGCACGTCGCCACCGTGACCGGGGAACAGCAGGTGGTGGACGCCGAGTTCGTCGTCGCCGGGCATCCCACCGCGCCGCTCCCCGAGCAGACGGGCGGTGGCCGTCTCGCCGTCGTGACCGGCACCCGGCTGCGGGGCGAGTCCGGCCTGCTCGTCCGCTTCGGCGCCCCGCCCACCCGCACGCTGGAGTTCACCGTGGGCAACGTCGGGACGACGCCGGTGAAGGACCCCCTCTTCCAGGTGGGCACGGCGCACGGCGTGTTCGCGCCCCAGTGGGAGGAACAGCAGTGGCGCGGGACGATCGCGCCAGGGCGCAGGGCGCGGATCGAGCTGCCCGTCCGGCTCGCGGCGGGCGCCCACGGCGACTACTCGGTCTCGGTGAAGTACGGCGGCAAGGTCATCGCCGAGCAGCCGTGGGGCGTCGGCCGGCCCTGGGGCGTGACCGTCTTCTGGATCCTGCTGGTCGTGGTCGTCCCCACGGCGCTGTTCCGCATCGGCATGGCGATCGTCGACCGGGTACGTCCGCCGGGCTCGCGCCACGCCCGCCGCTCCGGCCGGGTCCGCCCGCCCGCGGCCCCCTCGACCACCACGGCGGCACTGCCGTGGTTCACCCCTGACTCCGCACCGTCAGAGAACCGGACCGAACGGCCCACGACGAAGGGACATTCGTGAGAACGCAACGGAGGATGAGCGCGGCCGGGGTCGCGCTGATGCTCGGCGGCGCGGGGATCCTGCTGGCCGCGAGCCCCGCCGAGGCCGCAGAGGTCTCGTACGCGACGGAGTGCATTCCGCCCCCGATCTCCGGCCTGCCACCCGTACAGGGCACGACCACGGTGCAGATCTCCGCGCCCGCGGAGGCCAAGGTCGGCGACGAGATCGAGATCATCTGGAAGACGGTCCAGGCCGCGTCCAAGAACCCGGACATCCTGGACCTGGCGAAGGACACCGTCAAACCCACCGGCACGCTCACGCTCGGCGGCGCGGCGACGGGCGACCTGGCGATGGAGGGCCCGCGGCAGAACCCGCCGATCCCGAAGAACAGCCCCATGGTGCTGCCCGACATGAAGGGCACGCTGAAGCTGGAGAGGGCGGGCGAGATCACGCTGATACCGGGGGCGTACGCCATCAACGTCTCGAAGCCGATCTCGACGGACACGAAGTGCACGCCTGAGGAGACCGTCGGGGTCGGAGCGACGATCAAGGTGACGGACGGCGGGGGCACCACCTCCGGCGGCACGACCTCCGGCGGCACGACTTCTGGAGGCACGACCTCCGGCGGTACAACGGACGGAGGAACGACCTCCGGGGGCACGAGCAGCGGCGGCAGCTCCGGCGGTACGACCGACGGGGGCACGAGCAGCGGCGGCAGTTCGGGCGGAAGCTCGGGCGGCAGCACCTCGGGTGGAACGAGCGGCGGCGGTGGTGGCGGCCAGACCGACTTCGAGGGCAAGGAGGTCAGCGTCCACTACTCCTGCAAGACGCCCATCGGAGGCAAGGAGGCCACCTCCCCGGTCCGTATCAACGCCGCGAAGAAGGGCGGCGACTACGGCATCACGGTGAAGTTCTCGAAGTCCGTCATGGACAGCCCGGCCGATATCCCCAAGGACTCGGTCAAGCCGTCCATGGAGGTGAAACTCGGCGGCGCCGACAAGGGCTTCGTCCATGTCGAGGGCCCGACGAACAAGGAGCCCATCAAGGCCGGGGACCCG
The DNA here is from genome assembly GCF_044390825.1 of Streptomyces sp. NPDC018833. Lineage (NCBI taxonomy): Bacteria > Bacillati > Actinomycetota > Actinomycetes > Kitasatosporales > Streptomycetaceae > Streptomyces > Streptomyces sp. NPDC018833. Next base: position 558,732 of record NZ_JBIRZM010000003.1, read on the forward strand.
ATCGAGATCCCCGACCTGACGGGCGTCCACAAGCCGGGCGCCACGGGGAAGACCACGCTCACCCCCGGCGTCCTCACGGTCAAGGCACTCGGCACGACCACCACCTGCACCCCGCCCGCCGACGTGCCGTTCTCCCTGGAGCTGGACACCTCGGCCCAGCCGGGCGGTGCCTCGGGCGGCACGTCCGCGTCCGGAGGCGACTCGGCCGCGTCGTCGGGCGGTTCGTCGACGAGCGGCGGCCTCGCCCAGACCGGCGCCGAGGACACCGCGGCGCTGCGTGCCCTGGCCCTCGTGGCGGGCACGGTGATCCTGCTGGGCGGCGCCGTCTTCACATTCACGCCGTGGCAGCGCCTGCGCGGCACGCGCTGACAGCCCGAACGCCGGCCCGAACGTCCAACCCCGGCCCGAACGTCCAACCCCGGCCCGAACGGGCCGAACCGGCCCGGAGGCACTGAACGGCGGAGGGCCGCCGCACCGAATCCGGTGCGGCGGCCCTCCGTGCCCGTGCGGGGGGTGTCAGTGCACGCCGCCCATGAGCGGCTGCACCTTCTTGCGGTACATGAAGATCGCGACGCCGCCGAGCACCGCGAGGGCGCCCTGGGAGGCGAACCACCACTCGGTGTCCGTCGGCGCGCCGATCAGCTGAAGCAGGGCGATGACCGAGTCACCGGCGGTGACGGCCAGGAACCAGACACCCATCATCTGGGACGCGTACTTGGCCGGCGCCAGCTTCGTGGTCAGCGACAGGCCGACCGGCGAGAGGGTCAGCTCACCGACGGTCTGAATCAGGTAGACCGAGCACAGCCACAGCGGAGTGACCATGACACCGCCCGCGGAGGCGGCCTGGGCCAGCATCATCACGAAGAACGAGGCACCGATGAGGACGAGGCCCTGGGTGAACTTGACCAGGGTGCTCGGCTCCTTGGAGCGGCGGGCCAGCCCCACCCACAGCCAGGCGAAGACGGGGGCGAGCGCCATCACGTACAGCGGGTTCAGCGACTGGAACCAGCTGGCCGGGAAGTCGAAGCCGAACAGGGAGCCCGAGGTGTTGTTCTCGGCGAACAGGCTCAGCGTGGAACCGGTCTGGTCGTAGATACCCCAGAAGACGGCGGCGGCAACGAAGAACCAGACGTACGCCGACATCCGGGAGCGCTCGACGGGCTCCAGGTCGGTGTCGCGCTTGATGCGGATCAGGTACCACGCGGGCAGGACCAGACCGAGGACGGTCAGCGGCCACAGGACCCAGTCGATGGTGAAGGAGCCCGACAGGCCGACGAGGCCGTAGGCGGCGGCCGCGACGGCGAGCCAGATCAGGGCCTTCTTGATGATGCCGACGCGCTCGGCGTCCGACAGCGGGGCGGGCACCTGGTTGGACTCCGGGGCCAGGTTGCGCAGGCCCAGGAAGAAGAAGACGAGGCCGAGGGCCATGCCGACACCGGCCATGGCGAAGCCGTAGTGCCAGTTGATCTTCTCGCCCACGTAACCGATCGTCAGCGGGGCGACGAAGGCACCGAGGTTGATGCCCATGTAGAAGATCGTGAAGCCACCGTCACGGCGCGGGTCGTTCTTGTCCCGGTAGAGGTGACCGACCATCGTGGAGATGTTGGCCTTGAGCAGACCGGAGCCGGCGGCGATGAGCGCCAGACCGATGAAGAAGGAGATCTCCATCGGGAGCGCCAGCATGAAGTGGCCGACCATGATGATCGTGCCGGAGATCGCGACGGTCTTCCGCGCTCCCCAAAGGCGGTCACCGAACCAGCCGCCCGGCAGGGCGAGCAGGTAGACCATGGCGTTGTACACGGAGTAGATGGCGACGGCCGTGGCCGTGTCGAAGCCGAGACCGCCCTTGGCCACGGTCGCCGACAGGTAGAGCACGAGCAGAGCCCGCATGCCGTAGAAGCTGTAGCGCTCCCACATCTCGGTCATGAAGAGATTGGCCAGACCGCGGGGGTGGCCGAGGAACGTCTTCTCCTGGCCAGCGGTACTGGCCGAGTCCCTCGTCAGGCTGGACGCCATGGTCGATCCTCGCTTGCTCGGGACGCGGCGCTTCGTGAGCGTGACGCGCCCGGTGGGGGCGGCCGGCACCGGTGCGGGATCCGCCCGGACCCCACCCTCGCTCGTCGTGGGGACGAGGATGCGGACGCGGAACGGCCCCACCGGGCTCCATGCCCTGCGCGCTGTCACGCGTGGGGCCCGGCCGACAGGTCATTCACTTCTCGCTGCCGTCAAGACGGCAGGGCCACCCTTTGCAGAAATGAGACCTTTGGCGCGCACGGCATGCCAAAGGCCCAGTCACCACTTCGGGTGCCGCGCCACGATACGTCATGACACTGCGCCATATGAAATGACTTGAGACATGAATCACAGGTGATCACGGAGCCTTCTGCCCTTAATCGAAGGTCGTAACCAGGATCTCATCACCAACTCGGAGCCCTTGTGGATCACGCCCCGATGGTTGCTCCACGCGGACTACCATCACCTTCATGACGCGTGTACTGCTCGCCGAGGACGACGCATCCATCTCCGAGCCACTGGCGCGAGCCCTGCGCCGGGAGGGGTACGAGGTGGAGGTGCGCGAGGACGGTCCGACCGCACTCGACACCGGACTCGCGGGCGGAGTCGATCTCGTGGTGCTCGACCTGGGGCTGCCCGGGATGGACGGCCTGGAGGTCGCCCGGCGGCTGCGCGCCGACGGTCACACCGTGCCGATCCTGGTGCTGACCGCCCGCGCGGACGAGGTGGACACCGTGGTCGGCCTGGACGCGGGCGCCGACGACTACGTCACCAAGCCCTTCCGCCTCGCCGAACTGCTCGCCCGGGTCCGGGCCCTGCTCCGGCGCGGTGCCAGCGAGCCCGCGCCCGCCCCCGCCACGCACGGCGTGCGGATCGACGTCGAGTCGCACCGGGCCTGGATGGGCGAGGAGGAACTGCAGCTCACCGCCAAGGAGTTCGACCTGTTGCGTGTCCTCGTGCGGGACGCCGGCCGGGTCGTCACCCGCGATCAGCTGATGCGCGAGGTCTGGGACACCACCTGGTGGTCGTCCACCAAGACCCTGGACATGCACATCTCCTGGCTGCGCAAGAAGCTCGGCGACGACGCGGCCAACCCCCGGTACATCGCGACCGTGCGCGGCGTCGGCTTCCGCTTCGAGAAGTCCTGACAAGCAGCCGCCATGCGCCGCCGCCTGATCAACTCCACGCTCGCCGTGGTGCTCGTCGTCATCGCCGTCTTCGGCGTCTCGCTCGTCCTCGTCGAGACCCGCACCATCAGCAGCAGCGCCCAGGAGAGTGTGGACTCGGAGGCGGTGCGCCTGGCGAGCATCGTCGACAGCAGGCTGGTCGGCGGGGAGCCGGTCAATCCCGACATCATCGCCCGGCAGGGCGACGTCACCCGCTACGCCGTGATCCGTATCGCGGGCCGCGCCCCCATAGAGATCGGCAAGCGGCCCGCCGGCAGCGTCATCCGCGGCGTGGCCGAGGGCGAGCGGGACATCACCGTCACCGTGGAGGAGTCGCGCTCGGTGGTGACCCGCGAGGTGGGCCGGTCGCTGCTGATCATCGGCGCGGTGGCCCTGGTCGCTGTCGTCGCGGCCGTCCTGCTCGCCGTCCGGCAGGGAAACCGGCTCGCCGCGCCCCTCACCGACCTCGCCGAGACCGCCGAGCGCCTCGGCTCCGGCGACCCGCGCCCCCGCCACCGGCGCTACGGGGTTCCCGAGCTGGACCGGGTCGCCGATGTGCTGGACGCCAGCGCCGAGCGGATCGCCCGGATGCTCACCGCCGAGCGCAGGCTCGCCGCGGACGCCTCCCACCAGCTGCGCACCCCGCTGACCGCGCTGTCGATGCGGCTGGAGGAGATCACGGTCACGGACGATCTCGCGACCGTGAAGGAGGAGGCGAGCCTCGCGCTGAACCAGGTCGAGCGGCTCACCGACGTCGTGCAGCGCCTCCTGACGAATTCACGAGACCCCCGGATCGGGTCCGCCGTCGCCTTCGACCTCGACGAGGTCGTCAAGCAGCAGTTGGAGGAGTGGCGCCCGGCCTACCGCAGCGCGGGCCGCGCGATCGTCCACTCCGGCCGGCGCGGCATGCGGGCGGTCGGCACCCCCGGCGCGGTCGCCCAGGTGCTCGCCGCGCTCATCGAGAACTCCCTCATGCACGGCGGCGGCACGGTCGCGGTACGGACCCGGGTGACCGGCAACCAGGCCGTCGTCGAGGTGACCGACGAGGGGCCGGGCGTTCCGGCGGATCTCGGGGCGCGCATCTTCGAGCGGACGATCAGCGGCCGCAACTCCACCGGTATCGGGCTGGCGGTGGCCCGGGACCTCGCGGAGGCGGACGGCGGCAGGCTGGAACTGCTTCAGCAACACCCGCCGGTCTTCGCCCTGTTCCTCAGCAGGGTCGCGCGCAGGCGCAAGGGCGAGGACGACAAGCCGACGGTGCGGTGACGACCGGCGCGGCCGTGCGGCGACGACAGACGGTGCGGTGACGCGCCCCGTGAGCCGGGCGACGGTGCGGCCGGTCAGCGCGCGACAGTGCGGCGATGCGGCCGCGGCCGGTCAGCGCGCGACGCGATGCGGCACGGACCGGGGCTCGGACTCGGGCGGCTGTCCGGCACGTGAACGGCGTTGCTCCAGCAGCGTCTGCGCCTGCTGCACGGGCAGCGCCCGGAAGACCCAGGTGCGGTACGACCAGAAGCGGAACAGGGTCGCTATCCCGATGCCCAGGAACTTGAACACGTTGTTCTGCAGCGGGGTGTCCCAGCCGAAGCCGTACGTCGCCGCGTACAGGATGCCGTTCTCGATCACCAGGCCCGCCGCGCTGAACAGCAGGAAGAGCGTCAGCTCCCGGGTGCGCCCGCTCTTGTCGCGGTCACGATAGGTGAAGTAGCGGAAACCGAGGTAGTTGAACGCGATTGCGACGATCGTGGCGATGATCGACGCCCGGACAACCGGGATCTCGGTAGTGTTCCGCACCAGATTGAAGACACCGAGATTGACCAGCACGCCCGCGCCGCCGACCGCACCGAACCTGGCGATCTCACGCGTGAGCTGCCGTACCCGCCCGCGCAGTCCTCCGCCTCGTTCACTCATGGTGAGAGCCCAGCCTCGTCGGATCGGCAGCGTCGAGCGGCAGCGTCGACACCGCAATGCTAACCAGCGGTCCCCTGCGCCGCCTGTGGGTCCTGAGGGCGATGTGACGGCGGCTACAGCGCTTGTCGGAACATACGGCGGACAGCGCCGGTCGGCTCGGCAGATACCCTGAAGGGGTGACGTTCCCGGTAGTCGGCATGGTCGGCGGCGGTCAGCTCGCCCGCATGACCCATGAGGCGGGTATCCCCCTCGGCCTGAAATTCAAGCTCCTCAGTGACACCCCTCAGGACTCTGCGGCCCAGGTCGTCAGCGATGTCGTCATCGGCGACTACCGCGACCTGGACACCCTGGTCGAGTTCGCGCGCGGCTGTGACGTGATCACCTTCGACCACGAGCACGTTCCGTTCGAGCACCTGCGGGCCCTGGAGGCGGACGGCATCAATGTCCGTCCGGGTCCGGACGCCTTGGTGCACGCACAGAACAAGGGCGTGATGCGCGCCAAGCTCATGGAGATCGGCGCGCCGTGCCCGCGGCACCGCATCGTCTCCGACCCGGCCGACGCGGCCGCCTTCGCCGAGGAGGCCGGGGGCTTCCCCGTCATCCTCAAGACGGTGCAGGGCGGCTACGACGGCAAGGGCGTGTGGTTCGTGCGTACGCAGGCCGACGCCGAGGCTCCCTTCAAGGCCGGCGTTCCGGTTCTCGCCGAGGAGAAGGTCGACTTCGTCCGCGAGCTCGCGGCGAACATCGTCCGGTCCCCGCACGGACAGGCCGTCGCCTATCCGGTCGTCGAGTCACAGCAGGTCGACGGCGTCTGCGACACGGTGATCGCGCCCGCGCCCGGCCTGTCGGACGAGCTGGCCGGCCAGGCCCAGGAGCTCGCCCTGCGGATCGCCAAGGAGTTGGACGTCGTCGGCCACCTCGCCGTCGAGCTGTTCGAGACGACGGACGGCAGGATCCTCGTCAACGAGCTCGCGATGCGCCCGCACAACTCCGGCCACTGGAGCCAGGACGGTGCGGTCACCTCCCAGTTCGCCAACCATGTCCGGGCGGTGCTCGACCTGCCGCTCGGCGACCCGCGCCCACGTGCCAAGTGGACCGTGATGTGCAATGTTCTGGGCGGCGACTACCCCGACATGTACGCGGCGTATCTGCACTGCATGGCGAGGGATCCGCAGCTCAAGATTCATATGTATGGCAAGGACGTGAAGCCCGGCCGCAAGGTGGGGCACGTCAACACCTACGGCGACGACCTGGACGACGTGCTCGAGCGCGCCCGCCACGCCGCCGGCTATCTGCGAGGAACGATCACCGAGTGAGCAGCACGAGCCCCCTCGTCGGCATTGTCATGGGATCGGACTCCGACTGGCCCGTCATGGAGCTTGCCGCGCAGGCCCTGGACGAGTTCGAGATCGACTACGAGGTCGACGTCGTCTCCGCGCACCGCATGCCGCGCGAGATGATCGCGTACGGCGAGGAAGCCGCCGGCCGCGGGCTCAAGGCGATCATCGCGGGCGCCGGGGGAGCGGCCCACCTGCCGGGCATGCTCGCCTCCGTCACCCCGCTGCCCGTCATCGGCGTTCCCGTTCCGCTGAAGTACCTGGACGGCATGGACTCGCTGCTGTCCATCGTGCAGATGCCCGCGGGGGTCCCGGTCGCCACCGTCTCGGTCGGCGGCGCGCGCAACGCCGGACTGCTCGCCGCCCGCATCCTGGCCACCCAGGACGAGGAACTGCTCGGCCGGATGCGCGAGTTCCAGCAGGAGCTGAACGACCAGGCCACCGAGAAGGGCAAGCGACTGCGCGCGCGCGTCGCAGGTGAGGAGTCCTTCGGCTTCGGGAAGTAACAGCCCATGGACACCCCCATGGATCCCCTCGGCCGGGCGCGGGAACTGCTCGTCGCCCATCCCGTCGTCGACGGCCACAACGACCTGCCCTGGGCGCTGCGCGAGCACGTCCGCTACGACCTGGACCGGATGGACATCTCCGCCGACCAGACGGGCCGCCTGCACACCGACATCCCGCGACTGCGCGCCGGCTGCGTCGGCGCGCAGTTCTGGTCCGTGTACGTGCGCAGCGACATGGCCGGCGACGAAGCGGTCAGCGCCACGCTGGAGCAGATCGACGTCGTCGACCAGCTCATCACGCGCTACCCCGCCGACCTGGTGCGGGCGCTGAGCGCCGAGGACATGGAGATCGCCCGCTCCGAGGGCCGTATCGCCTCCCTGATGGGCGCCGAGGGCGGCCACTCCATCAACAACTCCCTCGCCACACTGCGCGCCCTGTACGCGCTGGGCGTGCGCTACATGACGCTCACGCACAACGACAACATCGCGTGGGCGGACTCGGCTACCGACGAGCCGGGCGTCGGCGGCCTGTCCCCGTTCGGCCACGAGGTCGTCCGGGAGATGAACCGCATCGGCATGCTGGTCGACCTCTCGCACGTCGCCGCGACGACGATGCGCGACGCACTCGCCACCTCGGTCGCGCCGGTGGTCTTCTCGCACTCCTCGTCGCGGGCGATCTGCGAGCACCCCCGCAACATCCCCGACGACGTGCTGGCCCTGCTGCCCGCCAACGGGGGTGTCGCGATGGCCACCTTCGTACCGAAGTTCATCCTGCCCGCGGCGGTCGAGTGGACCCGCGCCGCCGACGAGAACATGCGTGCGCACGGCCTGCACCACCTGGACACCACGCCCCAGGCGATGAAGATCCACGAGGCGTTCGAGGCCGCCCACCCCCGGCCGGTGGTGACCACGGCGACCGTCGCCGACCACCTCGACCACATGCGCGAGGTCGCCGGCATCGACCACATCGGCATCGGCGGCGACTTCGACGGCACGGCGTTCACCCCGGCCGGGCTCGACGACGTGGCGAGCTACCCCAACCTGATCGCGGAGCTGCTCGGCCGCGGCTGGTCGGACGCCGACCTGGCCAAGCTGACCTGGCACAACGCGGTCCGCGTGCTGCGCGTCGCGGAGGAGGTGGCCCGCGACCTCCAGGAGCGCCGCGGCCCGTCCATCGCGACGATCGACCAGCTCGACGGGGTGTGACGAACCGGGGGTGCGCCGACGGTCACGGCGTACCCCCGAACGCGCCGTCCGCCGCGACCGCCGCGTGCCCTCGTGCCGCGGCGCGGCCGACCACCTCCCAGGCGGTGATCGGCGCGCTGCACCTCTCTGGCCCGTCGGCGGGCTCGGAGCCTGTCGGCAGCCTCAGCAGGCGCAGAGACAGAACGGGTGCCCGGCCGGATCGGCGTACACCCGCCAGCTCCGCTTGCGGTCCTCGGCGTCCAGCACGGTCGCACCGATGGCCAGGACCTGTTCCTCCGCTGCGTCCATGTCCTCGACGGTCACATCGAGGTGGAACTGCTGCGACTCCTTGGGGGACGGCCACTTCGGAGGTACGTACCCGGGCGAGAGCTGGAAGGCGAGAGGTGCACCCGGCACACCCTTGAGGTCGACCCAGCCCTCGCCGTCGTCCTCGATCTTCCCGCCGAGCAGCTCGGCGTAGAACCGCCCGAGCACGACCGGATCGGGACAGTCGAGTACCACGGCCCCGAGTCTTGCGATGCTCATGCTTCCTCCTCGGTGTTACCTGTAGAAGTGTTCAACCGGTAACGGTTACTGCATGCTCCCGCAGAAGCGGTAACGTCGCAAGCATGAATGAGAGGGCGCCCGCACCCGGAGGTCTCGCGCTGGTCGAAGCCCTGGTCAACACGCTGGACGTCGAGAGCGGCGCGGACAGCCTGGACACGCCGGAGGCTCTCGCGCGATTCGCCCTCGCGCCACAGGACGTCCCCGCCGCCCGCGCCCTGCGCGAAGCGCTGCGCGAGGCATGCCTGGCCCATGCGGGGCACGGCACCTCGACGACCCTCGACGCACTCCTCGCCGATGCGCCCCTGCGCGTCTCGATCTCCCCGGTCGGCGAGGCCGCGCTGCGCCCCGCGGGACCGCCGACCCTCCTCGCCCGCATCGCGGAGGCCGTCGCGACGGCCTCGGCGGAGGGGACATGGCTGCGCCTGAAGGCATGCGAGGCCGAGGACTGCCGCTGGGCGTACTACGACCGCAGCCCGGCGGCCCGCAGCCGCTGGTGCTCCATGGCGGTGTGCGGCGCGCGCAGCAAGATGCGCACGTACCGCTCCCGCCGCTCGGGCGGCTGAGGACAGCGGTCGGGCGCGCGTTCCCGCCGCTCGGGCGGCTGACGGACAGGCGTCAGGCGCGCGGCCGGCCCATGGCCCGGTACGTCCAGCCCGCCGCCCGCCACGCCTCCGCGTCCAGCGCGTTGCGGCCGTCCAGCATGATCCGGGACGTCACCGCCTCGCCCAGCTCGGCCGGGTCGAGGTCGCGGAACTCGCGCCACTCGGTCAGGTGCAGCACCACGTCCGCGCCGCGCACCACGTCCAGGGCGGAGTCCGCATAGGCGAGCGTGGGGAACAGGCGGCGGGCGTTGTCCATGCCCTTGGGGTCGTAGACCATGACCTGCCCGCCCTGGAGCTGGATCTGGCCGGCCACGTTCAGCGCCGGGGAGTCGCGTACGTCGTCCGAATCCGGCTTGAACGTGGCACCCAGCACCGCCACCCGCTTGCCCAGGAACGAACCGCCGCCCACGGCCTCGCGCGCCAGCTCCACCATGTGGCCGCGGCGGCGCATGTTGATCGAGTCGACCTCACGCAGGAAGGTCAGGGCCTGGTCGGCGCCGAGCTCACCGGCCCGTGCCATGAACGCCCGGATGTCCTTGGGCAGGCAGCCGCCGCCGAACCCGACGCCGGCGCGCAGGAACTTGCTGCCGATCCGCTCGTCGTGCCCGATCGCCTCCGCCAGCTTCGCCACGTCGCCGCCGGCCGCCTCGCACACCTCGGCCATCGCGTTGATGAACGAGATCTTGGTGGCGAGGAAGGAGTTCGCCGCGGTCTTGACCAGCTCCGCGGTGGGGAAGTCCGTCACGACGAACGGCGAGCCCTCGGCGATCGGCGTCGCGTACACCTCGCGCAGCAGCTTCTCCCCGTAGGCGCTGCGCACGCCGACGACGATGCGGTCCGGGTGCAGGGTGTCGTCGACGGCGAAGCCCTCGCGCAGGAACTCCGGGTTCCACGCGAGCTCCACGTCGCCCGGGGCCAGCTCGGCCAGCAGGGCCGCCAGCCGGTCGGCGCTGCCGACCGGCACGGTCGACTTGCCGACGACCAGGGCCTGGCCGGTCAGGTGGGGCGCCAGAGAGGTGAAGGCGGCGTCGACGAAGGACATGTCACAGGCGTACTCACCTTGCTTCTGCGGAGTGTTCACACACACGAAGTGGACGTCGCCGAACGCGCCGGCCTCCTCCCACGACGTGGTGAACCGCAGCCGCCCGGTCGACCCCTCCATCCCGGCCACATGCCGGCGCAGCAGGTCCTCGAGACCCGGCTCGTACATCGGCACCCGGCCCGCCGACAGCATCTCGATCTTCTCCGGGACCACATCCAGCCCGAGGACCTCGAAACCCAGCTCCGCCATGGCCGCGGCATGCGTGGCGCCGAGGTAGCCGGTGCCGATCACCGTGATCTTGAGGGACATACGGATTGCTCCAGTGCTGTGCGGGCTCGGGGTGCGGGCCCGAGCATATCGGCGGCGCCGCCGGTGCTGTATTCCTGTGCTGTCGGCAACCTCACGTATGCCTCGGTCCGGGCCGCCGTCTAAAATTGGGTTACTTAACGGTAGTTAGCACTTGGGGAGTGAGAGACCTTGGCAGGATCGGCCGATTTCGATCTGTACCGCCCGTCCGAAGAGCACGACATGCTCCGCGAAACGGTCCGCTCCCTCGCCGAGGCGAAGATCATGCCCTTCGCCGCCGCGGTGGACGAGGAGGCGCGCTT
>NZ_JBIRZM010000004.1:0-48085 GCF_044390825.1 Streptomyces sp. NPDC018833
GAGGAATAGTCCCGACCGTTCACAGCGTCCTCGCTGTGTATTGCCTGTCGACCACATGGGCCGGCAGGACTTTCAAAGGAACCTCATCTCCCGAGGGAGACGGGGTATCAACATATCTGGCGTTGATTTTTGGCACGCTGTTGAGTTCTCAAGGAACGGACGCTTCCTTTGTACTCACCCCGGACACTGTCCGACGCTTTCCTCCGGGCGCTTCCCTTCGGTCTTGCGTTTCCGACTCTATCAGATCTTTCCGACCCGATTTCCTCGGTGCTTTCCAGTTCTTCGCTTTCGCGCTTCCCTTTCCAGCGGCTCCGACTTTATCAGAGATTCTGAGTCGGAATTCCCGCCCCGTTCGGGCACCCGTTCGCGCACATGACTGTGCGGGGTTCCCGTTCAGGCGGAGATGTAAACGTACTGGAGCGGGGCGCCCCGATGCAAATCGGGGGCCCCGCTCCGGTGTGACGATGTGTCGGGGCGTCAGACCTCGACGACGACGGGCAGGATCATCGGCCGTCGGCGGTAGGTGTCGGAGACCCACTTGCCCACCGTGCGCCGCACGAGCTGCTGCAGTTGGTGCGGCTCGGCGACGCCGTCGGAAGCAGCCTTGGCGATCGCGTCCTCGATCTTCGGCATGACTGCCGCGAACGTCGAGTCCTCGATGCCTGAACCCCTGGCATGGATGTTGGGCCCGCCGAGGACCTTGCCTGTCGTGCTGTCGACGACGAGGAAGACGGAGATGATGCCTTCTTCACCGAGGATGCGGCGGTCCTTGAGGGCCGGCTCCGTGACATCGCCGACCGAGAGACCGTCCACGTAGACGTAACCGGCCTGGACCTTCCCGACGATCTTGGCCTTGCCGTCGACCAGGTCGACGACCACTCCGTCCTCGGCGATGACGATGTGGTCCTTGGGGACACCGGTAAGGGCGCCCAGCTCGGCGTTGGCACGCAAGTGGCGCCATTCGCCGTGGACGGGCATCAGGTTCTTCGGCTTGCAGATGTTGTAGAAGTACAGCAGCTCGCCGGCCGAGGCGTGGCCCGAGACATGGACCTTGGCGTTGCCCTTGTGGACCACGTTCGCGCCCCAGCGGGTCAGTCCGTTGATCACGCGGTAGACCGCGTTCTCGTTGCCCGGGATGAGCGACGAGGCCAGGATCACCGTGTCGCCCTGGACGATGCGGATCTGGTGATCGCGGTTGGCCATCCGGGACAGTGCGGCCATCGGTTCGCCCTGCGATCCCGTGCAGACGAGGACCACCTCGTGGTCGGGCAGGTCGTCGAGGGTCTTGACGTCCACGACGAGTCCCGCGGGGACCCGGAGGTAGCCCAGGTCGCGGGCGATGCCCATGTTGCGGACCATCGAGCGGCCGACGAAGGCGACCCGGCGGCCGTACTCGTGCGCGGCGTCGAGGATCTGCTGGATGCGGTGGACGTGGCTCGCGAAGCTGGCGACGATGATCCGCTTCTGGGCGTTCGCGAAGACCGTGCGCAGCACGTTCGAGATGTCGCGCTCCGGCGGGACGAAGCCGGGGACCTCGGCGTTCGTCGAGTCCGACAGGAGGAGGTCGATGCCCTCCTCGCTGAGGCGCGCGAAGGCGTGCAGGTCGGTGAGGCGCCGGTCGAGCGGGAGCTGGTCCATCTTGAAGTCGCCGGTGTGCACCGCCATGCCCGCGGGGGTGCGGATGGCGACGGCCAGGGCGTCAGGGATGGAGTGGTTGACGGCGATGAATTCGCAGTCGAAGGGGCCGATGCGCTCTCGGTTGCCCTCGGCGACCTCCAGCGTGTACGGGCGGATGCGGTGCTCCTGCAGCTTGGCCTCGATGAGCGCGAGGGTCAGCTTGGAGCCGATCAGCGGGATGTCCGGCTTCAGGCGGAGCAGATACGGGACACCGCCGATGTGGTCCTCGTGGCCGTGCGTGAGCACGATGCCGTCGACATCGTCGAGGCGGTCCCGGATGGTGGTGAAGTCCGGCAGGATCAGGTCGATCCCGGGCTGCTCCTCCTCGGGGAAGAGGACCCCGCAGTCGACGATGAGCAGCCGGCCGTCGTACTCGAAGACCGTCATGTTGCGGCCGATCTCGCCGAGACCGCCGAGGGGCGTGATGCGTAGTCCGCCCTTGGGCAGCTTCGGGGGCGCGCCGAGTTCAGGATGCGGATGACTCAAAAGACTCTCCTCACCATGTACGCCACGCGCCGCTAGGCACGTGGCGTACATGACATTCATGCCACTTGCTGATGTGTGTTTTCCGGCCGGTCCGATCGGGGTCGCGGCTCACCGATTCCGCGGGTGTGCGACCTCATCGATCACGTCGGCCGGTTCTTCTATTCAGTTGTGAAGTCTGTATTCAGAGCTGTACCCCGCCGGCGGCGAGGTCGATCTTGAGCTGTGCGGTTTCCTCCGGGGAGAGCTCCACGAGCGGCAGGCGCAGCGGCCCGGCGGGCAGTCCCTGGAGGGCCAGTGCCGCCTTGGTGGTGATCACGCCCTGGGTTCGGAACATGCCGGTGAAGACGGGAAGCAGCTTCTGGTGGATCTCGGTCGCCTTCTGGACGTCGCCGCCGCGGTGGGCGTCGAGGAGGGCGCGCAGCTCCGGGGTGACGACGTGGCCGACCACGGAGACGAACCCGATCGCGCCGACGGACAGCAGCGGCAGGTTGAGCATGTCGTCGCCGGAGTACCAGGCGAGGCCGCTGCGGGCGATGGCCCAGCTGGCGCGGCCGAGGTCGCCCTTGGCGTCCTTGTTGGCGACGATCCGGGGGTGCGCGGCGAGGCGGACGATCGTCTCCGTGTCGATCGGGACGCCGCTGCGGCCGGGGATGTCGTAGAGCATGACGGGCAGCTCCGTCGCGTCGGCGATCGCCGAGAAGTGACGGAAGAGGCCCTCCTGAGGGGGCTTGTTGTAGTACGGCGTGACCGCGAGCAGGCCGTGTGCGCCGGCACGCTCGGCGGCGCGGGCGAGCTCGATGCTGTGGTGGGTGTCGTTGGTGCCGATACCGGCGACGACGTGGGCACGGTCTCCGACCGCCTCCAGGACGGCCCGTACGAGCTGGTCTTTCTCCGCGTCGCTGGTGGTGGGCGACTCGCCGGTGGTGCCGTTGACGACCAGGCCGTCGTTGCCTGCGTCCACCAGGTGGGCGGCCAGTCGCTGGGCGCCTGCGATGTCGAGTGCGCCGTCCGCCGTGAAGGGCGTGACCATGGCGGTGAGGACTCGCCCGAAGGGAGTCTGCGGAGTGGAGATCGGAGCCATGGGTAACACGCTACTCGCTGCTCAACGCCCGGGGTCCCTCCGGGGGACGTGACGTACGACGTGGCATGTGGAACCCGGCACTGCCTGCTCGGGGGTTCAAGCAGTGCCGGGTCCGTTTGATCAGCCTAGATGAACTTCACGAAACGCCGCAATACGGACACTTCGCCAGGCTGACCGCACATCTGTGCCCTGCGGCTGCCATCAGGGGGCGACGCGCCCATTGGCGTTGAAGGCCGCGTACGTGAGCGGCATCAGCTTGGCCCAGTGCTGCTCCATCTTCTCGCCGACCATTTCGATCTCACGCTGCGGGAAGGACGGGACCGTCGCGTCCTCGTGCTGGGTACGCAGTCCGAGGAAGTGCATCAGCGAGCGTGCGTTGCACGTGGCGTACATCGAGGAGTAGAGGCCGACCGGGAGGACGGCGCGGGCCACCTCGCGCGCGACACCGGCTTCGAGCATCTCGTGGTACGCCTCGTACGCGTGGAGATACGCGTCCTCCATGACCCGGCCGGTGAGCTCCTGCTGCGCCTGGGTGCCCTCGACGAAGACGTACTTCCCCGGGCGGCCCTCCTGAACGAGCTTGCGCTCCTCGTCCGGGATGTAGAAGACGGGCTCCAGGCGGCGATAGCGGCCCGACTCCTCGTTGTACGACCAGCCGACGCGGTGGCGCATGAACTCGCGGAAGACGAAGATCGGGGCGCTGATGAAGAAGGTCATCGAGTTGTGCTCGAAGGGGCTGCCGTGGCGGTCCCTCATCAGATAGTTGATCAGGCCCTTGGAGCGCTCGGGGTCCTTCGAGAGCTCGTCGAGGGACTGCTCGCCCGCGGTGGAGACCCGGGCGGCCCACAGCACGTCGGAGTCACCGGCGGTGTGCTTCACCAGCTCGACCGTGACATCGCTGCGGAAGCTGGGCTTGACGTTCTCTGCGGGGGTGTCGCTCACCGGCGGGTCCTTCCAGTTGCATCGCTCGGGCGGCGCCCACTCTACGGCGCACCACCGACACCAGCGGAAACGGTGGCGGTGGGGGGCCTTCTTTGGTCAATTCGTGGAATTCGGGCACCGAATGACCGCGTTGCACGTCTGTATGTACAGCAGCTGTGTGAGCAGCAGCTGTGTGAGCAGCAGCTGTACAGACAGTGCAGCACATCACGAGTGTCAAGGAGAGTCCCAGATGTCCCTCCCCCAGCTACCGCTGGGCGGTGCCTCCAGGCGAGAGGCCGTTCCGTTCTCGTTCGTCGCGGAGGCGGACGCCTTCCGCAGTAACGTCACTCCCCCACCCCGGGAGCGGCCGAACAGGTCGCAGCTGCTGGGGCGGGTGATGATCGGGCTGACCATCGTCGGCGGTCTTGTCGGTTCCCTGCTGCTCGGGATGCCCGCCCTGGAATCGGGCCAGGCTCCCACCCACTCCCAGAAGTCCGAGGCGTCGCAGGGGCGATGACCTCCCGGTGCCCGGCCGGCGTGGCGACCACCCCCATGGCCCCCCGGGGGTGGTCGTGCCCCGGGCGCCTCGGTAGCCTCACCGGGCACAGCCCAATCGAGTGTGCTGGTGAGTGAGGATCAGTCGTGCCCCTGCCCTTCCTGACGGCCGACCGTGCTTTTGACACGCAAGCGGACGACGTCGCGCTGCCCTTCGACGACCACGACCGCTGGCGGCGTCCCTACCGTCCGGGTCCGTGGCGGGTCGGTGCCGCGGCACTGCTGCTGTTGTTCGCCTCGTTCGTGCTCATCGCCGGGATGATCACCGCGTTCGCGGGCGCGCTGGCCGGGGCCGCTGGGTGCATGGGCCTCGGCGCCGTCGTGATCGTCGCCGCGATGCGGCTGCTGCGCATGGGCACCTGGGTGAGCCGCCACGGCGTGCGCCGGGTGGCGTTCTTCTCGACCACCACGGTCCCGTGGCACCGCACGACCGCGCTGCGCACCGTGCAGCAGCCGGTGCGCTGGCTCGTGATGCCCCGGACGGTGCAGGGCCAGGCACTGCTCCTCGTACTGCAGGGCGGTGAGCAGCTGCCCCTGCTCACCGACCACGACGGAGACTTCCTGTCGCGGCTCGAGGCGTTCGACCGGGCCACGGACAGCATCGAGGCGTGGGGCGCGGAGTACCGCGCCGGCTGACCGGCGACGGCAGACGGCCCGGGCCGCGCCGCCCCGGGTGAAGCTCCTATAGATCGTCAAGCGGTCTGAAGGAGCGGTTGACGATTGATGCGGGGGCTGGCGAGGTGCTTGTAGACCTCGCGGGCGATGAAGCGTTTGAGGCAGCGCAGGATGTCCTTCTTGGACATGCCTTGAGCGGTTCGTCGGATCACGTAGTCCTTCGTGCGTGCGTCGTAGCGCATGCGGACGAGCGCGATCGTGTGCAGGGCGTTGTTGGCCTGGCGGTCGCCGCCGCGATTGAGGCGGTGGCGGTGCGTGCGGCCCGAACTGGCCGGGATCGGTGCTGCCGCGCACAGGTGTGCGAAGGATGCCTCCGACCTGAGCCGATCGGGGTTGTCGCCGGCAGTGATGAGGAGTTGGGCGGCGGTCTCGGTGCCGACGCCGGGCAGTGCGACCAGATTGGGGGCGGCATGTGCGACCAGGGGCTTGAGCTCGGCGTCGGCGTCGGCGTCGGCGATCTCGTCGGTGAGGTACCGGTAGCGGCGGGCGAGGCGCCGTAGGGCGGTGCGGACCGCGCAGGCCGGGTCGGACGAATCCGCACCCGGGCGGGAGCGGGCCAGGTGCCGGATGGCACGCGCCGGCCGGCCGTCTACATCCTCACAGTCAGTCGGTCACGGGCTTGCCGTCGTGCAGGGCGATCGCCCGCTGCATCGCCTTGCGGGCGCGCGGGGTGTCGCGTGCGTCGTGGTAGGCGACGGCGAGCCGGAACCAGCAGCGCCAGTCGTGAGGCGAGTCCTCCGTCTCGGCGCGGCGCCTGGCGAACACCGCGTCGGCGGAGTCGCGGTCGATACGGCCGCCCGGGGTGCGGACCAGCTCGTCGACCGGCAGGCCGCCCTCGGCGTCCAACTCGGCCGCGAGCCGGTTGGCCCTGCTGACGAACTGGGTGTTCTTCCACAGGAACCACAGGCCGATCACCGGCAGGATCAGCACCGCCACTCCGAAGGTGACGGTGAGCGCGGTGCCGTGCCGTAGCAGCATCAGACCACGGCTGCCGACCAGGACGAAGTAAACGACCAGGACGGCTGCCGTGACGAAGTACGTGATCTTTGCGCGCATGTGAAGTTCCCGGTCAGCCCAGGTCGAGGAAGTTTTCCAGCCCGAAGGTGAGGCCGGGAGCGGACACCACTCGGCGGACGCCGAGCAGGATGCCGGGCATGAAGCTGCTGTGGTGCAGCGAGTCGTGCCGGATGGTCAGCGTCTCGCCCTCGCCGCCGAGCAGGACCTCCTGGTGGGCGAGGAGGCCGCGCAGGCGGACCGCGTGTACCGGCACGCCGCCGACGTCGGCACCGCGGGCGCCGTCGAGGGCGGTGACGGTGGCATCGGGTTGCGGCGCACAGCCGGCCTCGGCGCGAGCGGCGGCGATGAGCTGGGCGGTGCGGGTGGCGGTGCCGGAGGGGGCGTCGGCCTTGTTCGGGTGGTGGAGCTCGATGACCTCGACGGACTCGAAGTACCGCGCCGCCTGCTGGGCGAACTTCATGGTGAGCACCGCACCGATGGAGAAGTTCGGTGCGATGAGCACGCCGGTCTCCGGGGAGGCGGCGAGCGAGGCGTTCAGCTGCGCGAGGCGTTCGTCGGTCCAGCCGGTGGTGCCGACGACCGCGTGCATGCCGTGGCGTACACAGAAGTCGAGGTTGCCCATCACCGATGCCGGCGTGGTCAGCTCGACCACGACCTGCGTGCCGGATTCCACGAGGGCCTCCAGCTTGTCGCCGCGGCCGAGGGCCGCGACCAGCTCCATGTCGTCGGCGGCCTCGACGGCTCGTACGGCCTCGGAGCCGATACGGCCCTTGGCACCGAGAACAGCCACGCGCAGCTTGCTCATTGCACTCTTCCTTCAGGGGGTTACGAGACCGCTTCGTGCAGGCGGTCCGCCTGCTTGTCCTTGAGCGGGCCGATGACCGACAGCGACGGGCGCTGCCCGAGGATGTCAACGGCCACCGCCCGCACCTCGTCGGGTGTGACGGCCGATATCCGGGCGAGCATTTCGTCGACCGACATCTGGGAACCCCAGCACAGCTCGCTCTTGCCGATGCGGTTCATCAGGGCGCCCGTGTCCTCCAGGCCGAGGACCGTGGAGCCGGCGAGCTGCCCGATCGCACGGCCGATCTCCTCGTCGGACAGGCCCTCCTTCGCAACCCGGTCGAGCTCGTCCCGGCAGATCCCCAGGACGTCGTGGACCTGGCTGGGCCGACAGCCCGCGTAGACGCCGAACAGTCCCGTGTCGGCGAAGCCCGAGGTGTACGAGTACACGCTGTAGGCCAGGCCCCGCTTCTCGCGGACCTCCTGGAAGAGGCGGGAGGACATGCCGCCGCCGAGCGCGGTGTTCAGGACGCCGAGGGCCCAGCGCCGGTCGTCGGTGCGGGCGAGGCCCGGCATGCCGAGAACGACGTGCGCCTGCTCGGTCCTGCGGTTCAGGTGCTCGACCCGGCCCGCGGTCCGAAGGACGCGGCTTCCGTCGCGAGGCGGTGTGGGGACCGCGTCCGTACGCGTGAGGGCGCCGGCCTTCTCGAAGGCGCTGCGGACCTGGCGTACGACGGTGGCGTGGTCGACGTTGCCCGCCGCGGCGACGATCAGGTGGGTGGGGTCGTAGTGCTTCTTGTAGAAGCGGCGGATGCGGTCCGCCGTGAGCGCGTTGACGGTGTCGACGGTACCGAGGACCGGCCGGCCCAGCGGGGAGTCCCCGAACATGGTGTGCGCGAACAGATCGTGCACGCAGTCACCCGGGTCGTCCTCCGTCATCGCGATCTCTTCGAGGATCACGCCGCGCTCGGCGTCGACGTCCTCCTGGAGGATCAGCGAGCCCGTGAGCATGTCGCACACGACGTCGATGGCGAGCGGCAGGTCGGTGTCGAGCACCCGCGCGTAGTAGCAGGTGTACTCCTTGGCCGTGAAGGCGTTCATCTCCCCGCCGACCGCGTCGAGCGCGGAGGAGATGTCGAGGGCGGAGCGCCGGCTCGTGCCCTTGAACAGGAGGTGCTCGAGGTAGTGGGTGGCGCCGCCGAGCGACGGCGTCTCGTCACGGGAGCCGACGTTCGCCCAGATCCCGAAGGTCGCGGAACGGACGGACGGCAGCGTCTCGGTGACCACGCGCAGCCCGCCGGGCAGGGTCGTGCGCCGGACGGTGCCGATGCCGTCCTTGCCCTTGAGCAGGGTTTGGGTACGGGCGACGGCCCGCGCCTTCGAGGAGGCACGGGCCGTCGCCGAGGAACCACGGGACGTCACTTGTCGGTGTCGTCCTTGTTCTCATCGCTCTCTTCGCCCTCGACCACGGGGATCAGGGAGAGCTTGCCGCGCGAGTCGATCTCGGCGATCTCGACCTGGACCTTGGAGCCCACGGCGAGGACGTCCTCGACGTTCTCCACGCGCTTGCCACCGGCGAGCTTGCGGATCTGCGAGATGTGCAGCAGGCCGTCCTTGCCCGGGAGCAGGGACACGAACGCACCGAAGGTGGTCGTCTTCACGACGGTGCCCAGGTAGCGCTCGCCGACCTCCGGCATGGTCGGGTTGGCGATGCCGTTGATCGTGGCGCGGGCGGCCTCGGCGGCCGGTCCGTCGGCGGCACCGATGTAGATGGTGCCGTCGTCCTCGATCGTGATCTCGGCGCCGGTGTCCTCCTGGATCTGGTTGATCATCTTGCCCTTGGGGCCGATGACCTCGCCGATCTTGTCCACGGGGATCTTGACGGTGATGATCCGCGGGGCGTTCGGGGACATCTCGTCCGGCGTGTCGATCGCTTCGATCATCACGTCGAGGATGTGGAGGCGGGCGTCGCGGGCCTGCTTGAGGGCCGCGGCCAGGACGGAGGCCGGGATGCCGTCCAGCTTGGTGTCGAGCTGGAGGGCGGTGACGAACTCCTTGGTGCCGGCGACCTTGAAGTCCATGTCACCGAAAGCGTCCTCCGCACCGAGGATGTCGGTGAGGGTGACGTAGTGCGTCTCGCCGTCGATCTCCTGGGAGATCAGCCCCATGGCGATACCGGCGACGGGGGCCTTCAGCGGCACACCGGCGTTCAGCAGCGACATGGTGGAGGCGCAGACCGAGCCCATGGACGTCGACCCGTTGGAGCCGAGGGCCTCGGACACCTGGCGGATCGCGTACGGGAACTCCTCGCGCGTCGGCAGGACCGGCACGAGGGCGCGCTCGGCGAGCGCGCCGTGGCCGATCTCGCGGCGCTTCGGCGAACCGACACGGCCGGTCTCACCGGTGGAGTACGGCGGGAAGTTGTAGTTGTGCATGTAGCGCTTGCGGGTCACCGGGGAAAGGGTGTCCAGCTGCTGCTCCATGCGGAGCATGTTCAGGGTGGTGACGCCCAGGATCTGGGTCTCACCACGCTCGAACAGCGCCGAGCCGTGCACGCGCGGGATGGCCTCGACCTCGGCGGCGAGCGTACGGATGTCCGTGACGCCGCGGCCGTCGATGCGGACCTTGTCCCGGATGACGCGCTCACGCACCAGGGCCTTGGTCAGCGAGCGGTACGCGGCGGAGATCTCCTTCTCGCGGCCTTCGAAGGCCGGGAGCAGCTTCTCGGCGGCGACGGCCTTCACGCGGTCCAGCTCGGTCTCGCGCTCCTGCTTGCCGGCGATGGTGAGCGCCTGGGCCAGCTCGTCCTTGACCGCGTCGGACAGGGCGGCGTAGACGTCGTCCTCGTAGTCGAGGAAGATCGGGAACTCGCCCTCGGGCTTGGCGGCCTTGGCGGCGAGCTCCGACTGTGCCTTGCACAGGACCTTGATGAACGGCTTCGCGGCCTCGAGACCGGCGGCGACGATCTCCTCGGTCGGCGCCTCGGCGCCGCCCTTGACGAGCTGGATGGTGTTCTCGGTGGCCTCGGCCTCGACCATCATGATCGCGACGTCGCCGTCCTCCAGGACGCGGCCGGCGACCACCATGTCGAAGACGGCGTCCTCGAGCTCGGTGTGCGTCGGGAACGCGACCCACTGGCCCTTGATCAGCGCGACACGGGTGCCGCCGATGGGGCCGGAGAAGGGCAGGCCGGCCAGTTGCGTGGAGCAGGAGGCGGCGTTGATCGCGACCACGTCGTAGAGGTGATCGGGGTTGAGCGCCATGATCGTCTCGACGACCTGGATCTCGTTGCGCAGGCCCTTCTTGAAGGACGGACGCAGCGGGCGGTCGATCAGACGGCAGGTGAGGATGGCGTCCTCGGAGGGCCGGCCCTCCCGGCGGAAGAAGGAGCCGGGGATCTTGCCGGCCGAGTACATCCGCTCCTCGACGTCCACCGTGAGAGGGAAGAAGTCGAGCTGGTCCTTGGGCTTCTTGGACGCGGTGGTGGCCGACAGCACCATCGTGTCGTCGTCCAGGTACGCCACGGCGGAGCCGGCGGCCTGCTTGGCCAGGCGGCCCGTCTCGAAGCGGATGGTGCGGGTGCCGAAGGTGCCGTTGTCGATGACGGCCTCGGCGTAGTGGGTCTCGTTCTCCACTAGCGATTTCTCCTACGTGTTCGTCTTTTCGCCCCGGCACCCGTGTGGTGGCGGAACGGTGGCAGAGAAGCACGCCTGGTGTGCGGGCCGGTCTTCGATCGAAGCACCCGGGATGTGTCCGGGGGCCACTACCGAGGACCGGCGGCGAGGAGGCGTCTTCTCGCTCGATGAGTGTTGTGTTGTTGCGACCAGACTAATTGCCGTCCGGTACGTCGCGCACGTACAGCGCGACGACAGCCGGCGTACAGCAAAGGGAGCGGCCCCCTTCACGGGGAAACCGCTCCCTTCACGGCGTCTTACTTGGCGCCGGCCGCACCGCGGCGGATGCCGAGCCGGTCGACCAGCGCACGGAAGCGCTGGATGTCCTTCTTGGCCAGGTACTGCAGCAGACGGCGGCGCTGGCCGACGAGGATGAGCAGACCACGACGGGAGTGGTGGTCGTGCTTGTGCGTCTTGAGGTGCTCGGTCAGGTCCGAGATACGGCGGGAGAGCATCGCGACCTGAACCTCGGGGGAACCGGTGTCGCCCTCCTTGGTGCCGAACTCGGCGATGATCTGCTTCTTCGTAGCGGCGTCGAGAGACACTCGGTACTCCTCTAGGTGTTCGATGCGCCCACGAGTGCCCCTGGTCTTGGTCTCAGGGGAGCTTCCGTGACTCGGAGGCGAAGGTCCGATGAGCGCTGGTCCAGAGCTTTGAGGGCTCCGGGGATCGCGTACACAAACGGCCGTCACACAGAGTACCAGGCCGTTCAGGACGTCAGTGCCCGGATGGAGTGGTAGACGTCGAAGACGGCCAGACACAGCGGGATGAGCGTCAGCAGCACGAAGGTCTCGGCGACCTCCAGGAAGCGGCCCCAGAACGGAGTGACGCCCTTGCGCGGCACGATCAGGCCGATGGCAGTGATCAGCGCGGCGACGCCGGCGATCGCGGCGGCGAGCCAGATCGTACGGATGTCCAGCGCCGTGCCCTCACCCCTGAGCGCGTCACGGAAGAGGTCCGTGGGCGGGTTCAGGGACAGCCCGAGCCCGAGCAGCACGAGAGCGCCGAGACCGGCCGCGAGCGCGCAGCCGACCTGCGCGGTGTAACGGAAGAGGTGGGCCCGCATCAGCATGGCGACGCCCGTGGCGAGTGCCAGCAGCTGCCCCCACACGTTGTCCGAGAAGCCGAGCACGGCAGCGGCGCCGACGGCGACCAGCGCGCAGCCGCCGACGAGGCCGACGAGCAGTTCGTGGCCCCGGCGGACCTGGGCGGCGATGCGAACGGCGTCGACCGGCCCCTGGGGCTCAGGGTCGGCGCCGTAGCCCCCGACGCCGGTCCTCGGCGGCTCGAAGCCGATCGGAAGCCGGGCGAACCGGGTGGAGAGTCCCGGCAGGAAGGCGAGCGCACCGACGGCGAGCGGCGCGCAGACGGCGGCGGTCTCGGCGGGCTCCAGCTTGGTCAGGATGGCGACGAAGGTCACGAGGATGCCGACGGTCGCGGCGAAGACGAACGCGACGAACGGGCCGTCGCCGCCGGGGGCCACGATCGTGAGGATCACCGAACACACGAGGACGGCGGCACAGGCGAGCAGGAACTGAAGCTTGCCCACGCCTTCCCCCTGCGCGAGGGGCAGCAGTCCGGAACCGGCGACTGCGGCGTTCGCCATTGCACCGATGCCGAGGGCCACTGCCGAGCCGCGGTCGTCGTACACCCGGGCGCGGACGCCCGCGAGCGCCATGAGCAGCACGCCGGTGACACCGGCCAGGATGCCGGGCAGGCTGTGCATGTCGTGTCCGGGCTTGGCCGTCCACAGGGCGAAGGCGAGCAGGACGAGCAGGACCGAGCCCCCGAAAAGCCCGGAGCCGCGCATCAGGTCGTCGCTCCACAGGGTGCGGTCGCGGGCGACGGCGGACGCCACCGCGTCCGATACGTCGTCGAAGACCGCCGGCGGCAGCGACTCCGCGAAGGGCCGCAGCGACAACAGCTCACCGTCGAGAATGCGTTGGGCGGCGAGGGAACGGCCGCCGTCGAGCACCGTGCCGTCGCGGCGCACCAAGTGGTATCCGACCGGGGCGCCCTGTGCCGGGCTCTGGCCCGACAGGCGGAGCACCTCCGGGTAGAGGTCGGCGACGGCGATGTCCTCGGGCAGGGCGACGTCGACGCGACCGTCCGGTGCCACGACCGTGACCCGGCAGAAGCCGGTGCCGCCGCTGGACACGGTCGTGGGAGCGGACTGCCCGGCTCCGGTGGCCGTGGCTGGGGCCGTCATACTCACCTGCTGCTTCCCCTCGTGGTGATCCTGGCTAGCAAGCCTGACATTGCGCTCCGAATGACCCTTTTTTTGCGGTAGTTCATGGGCGCGCAAACATGTCGCGCCACCCTACCGCCCACCCGTGACTCCCCACGCAAGTAGGATCCCTCCCCGCGGATGGAGCCCGTCGCCACGGGGGCGCCGATAGGAACATTTCCGTCCGGCAAGGGAATTGGTGAGCTGTGAGTCAGATCGTCGTCAAGCGCCCACCACGGGCCCTGCCGTCCGAAGTGCCCGGAGAGCAGGTGCAGCTGCAACCCCCGCCCGAGCTGCCCCGCGGGCAGCAGGAGGGTGCGCTGATGCAACTCCTGCCCATGCTCGGCATGGGCGGTTCGGTCGTCTTCTTCTTCATGACCCCGAATCCGATCATGCGGATCATGGGCATGGTGATGATCGCCTCGACGGTGGCCATGGCCATCGCGATGCTCGTCCGCTACCGGCGCGGCACCCAAGGGCAGCTCGCGGACCTGCGGCGCGACTATCTCAAGTACCTCACACAGACACGGCGCACCGTCCTCAGAGCCGCGCATCTCCAACGGGACGCGCAGTTCTATCTGCACCCGTCCCCCGAGCAGTTGTGGGCGCTCGTCGCCGAGGGCAGCCGGGTCTGGGAGCGCCGGGTCGCCGACGACGACTTCGCGCAGGTGCGCATCGGGCGGGGCAGCCAGCAGCTCGCCACGCCGCTCATCGCTCCGGAGACCGCTCCCGTCGACGAGCTGGAGCCGCTCACCGCGGGAGCGATGCAGCAGTTCCTGAACGCGCACAGCACACTCGACGGCCTGCCCATGGCCGTTTCCCTGCGGGCCTTCTACCACTTGACGGTCAGCGGCGATCCCGACTCCGTGCGCTCTGCCGCACGCGCGATGGTGGGTTCCCTCGCGGCGCTCCACTCCCCGCAGGACCTGGTCATCGCCCTCGCCGCGGACTCCGCCGCGGCACCGCAGTGGGAGTGGGCGAAGTGGCTTCCCCACGTGCAGGCACCGGGTGCGGGTGACGGCGCGGGCAGCCGGCGTCTGATCACCACGGACGCACGGGACTTGCAGGACATGCTCGCCGTACGTCTGGAAGGACGCCCCCGCTTCCAGGGCGGGAGCCACCCCCTCCTGGACCAGCCGCACATCGTCGTCGTGCTCGACGGCCAGTCGGTCCCCCAGGCGTCGGCGCTCGCCGCCCCGGAGGGCCTTCAGGGCGTGACCATCATCGAGGTCGTACCGGGCGACATCACGGGAGCCCGCGGCGGCCTCTCCGTGATCGTGCACCCCGACTCCCTGCAACTGGAGTCCGGTCACGGCCTGGTGTACGACGGAACCCCCGACCGTCTGAGCCTCGAGGCCGCCGAGGCCCTTGCCCGTCAACTCGCCCCGCTCCGTATCGCCTCGGGGTCGGACGACGACGAACCGCTGCTCGCCAACCTGGACTTCACCGACCTGCTGAATCTCGGCGACGCCGCGTCGGTCGACGTCAGCCGTACCTGGCGGCCGCGGTCCCAGTCGGAGCGGCTGCGCGTGCCGATCGGTGTCGGCGAGGACGGCACTCCGGTCATGCTGGACCTCAAGGAGGCGGCGCAGGAAGGCATGGGGCCCCACGGTCTGTGCGTCGGCGCCACTGGTTCCGGTAAGTCGGAGCTGCTGCGGACGCTCGTGCTCGGCCTGGCCGTCACGCACTCCTCGGAGACGCTGAACTTCGTCCTCGCGGACTTCAAGGGCGGCGCCACCTTCGCCGGCATGTCCCAGATGCCGCACGTCGCCGCGGTGATCACCAACCTCGCGGACGACCTCACCCTGGTGGACCGCATGGGCGACTCCATCCGCGGTGAACTCAACCGCCGCCAGGAGATGCTGCGCGACGCGGGCAACTACGCGAACATCCACGACTACGAGAAGGCCCGCGCGGCGGGCGCGCCGCTGCAGCCCATCCCGTCGCTCGTCCTGGTGATCGACGAGTTCAGCGAGCTCCTCACCGCCATGCCGGACTTCATCGAGATGTTCGTGCAGATCGGCCGTATCGGACGTTCGCTCGGTGTCCACCTGCTGCTGGCGTCGCAGCGCCTGGAAGAGGGGCGGCTGCGGGGCCTGGAGACGTATCTGTCGTACCGGATCGGTCTGCGCACCTTCTCCGCTGCCGAGTCCCGTGCGGCCATCGGTGTCCCCGACGCCTACACGCTGCCGAACGTCCCCGGCTCCGGGTACCTCAAGTACGGCACGGACGAGATGGTGCGCTTCAAGGCGGCCTACGTCTCCGGTGTGTACCGCTCCAACCAGCAGGCAGTCGTTCCCGGCGGGCCCCTGCCCGTCGACCGCCGGCCGGTGCCCTTCACGGCTGCGCCGGTCGCGGTCCGTTACGTCCAGCCGACCAACCAGGCGCGCGTTCCCGACGCCCGGCCGGCGGAGGACGACGCGCTGGCCGACTCCGTACTCGACGTGATCGTGCGGCGTCTGGAGGGGCGCGGCGCCGAGGCGCACCAGGTGTGGCTGCCACCTCTGGACAACCCGCCGCCGTTGGACGAGATCCTGCCCGGCCTCGCGGGTGTGGATGGCCGCGGCCTGACGCAGCCGGGGTACGAGGGCGCGGGCCGGCTCGTGGTCCCGCTCGGCGTGGTCGACAAGCCCTTCGAGCAGCGCCGCGACACGCTGTACCGGGACTTCTCCGGAGCAGCGGGTCACATGCAGATCGTCGGCGGTCCGCAGTCGGGCAAGTCGACGCTGCTGCGGACGCTCATCTCCGCGTTCGCTCTGACGCACACCCCGCAGGAAGTGCAGTTCTACGGGCTGGACTTCGGTGGTGGCGGCATGTCATCCATCGCGGGCCTTCCCCACGTGGGCGGCGTCGCCTCCCGGCTCGACCCGGAGCGGGTGCGGCGTACGGTCGCCGAGGTCTACGGCATCCTGTCGCGGCGCGAGGAGTACTTCCGCAGCGCGGGCATCGACTCCATCGCCACGTACCGCAGGCTGCGGGCCCGCGGCGAGATCTCGGTGACCGACCAGCCGTGGGGCGACGTGTTCCTCGTCATCGACGGCTGGGGCAACTTCCGCAGCGACTACGAGGGCCTCGAATCCGCGGTCGTCGACATGGCGGCCCGCGGGCTCGGCTACGGCATCCACGTGATCCTGACGGCGTCGCGCTCCATGGAGGTCCGCTCCAATCTCAAGGACCACCTGATGAACCGTCTGGAGCTGCGCCTCGGCGACACGATGGACTCCGAGGTGGACCGCAAGGTCGCCGCCAATGTCCCGGCAGGCGTTCCGGGGCGTGGTCTGACACCGGAGAAGCTGCACTTCATGGCCGCGGTGCCGCGCATCGACGGCATCAACTCGGACAGCGACCTGTCCGAGGCGACCGCCGCCATGACGCAGGAGGTCACCCGGCACTGGACGGCGCCCGGGGCCCCGGCCGTCCGGCTGCTGCCGCGCGAACTGCCGGCCCAGAACCTTCCGGCCGGCTTCGCGGAACCGACGCGTGGCGTCGCGTTCGCCATCGACGAGAACGCGCTGGAGCCGGTCTTCGTCAACTTCGAGCGAGACCCGTTCTTCCTGGTCTTCGGTGAGAGCGAGTCCGGCAAGTCGAACCTGCTGCGGCTGCTCATCAAGCAGCTGACGGAGAGGTACGACGGAGACTCCGCCAAGTTCTTCGTGATCGACAACCGGCGTGCGCTGCTGGACGTCACCCCGGCCAGCCACCTGGCCGAGTACGTCCCCATGTCCAACAACATGGACCACCACGTGGACGCGCTCGCCGACCTGATGCAGCGACGCACTCCTTCTGCCGACGTCACCGCCCAGCAGTTGCGTGACCGCAGCTGGTGGCGCGGCCCGTCGGTGTACGTGGTCGTCGACGACTACGACCTGGTGTCCACGTCGAGCGGCAACCCGCTGGCGAAGCTGACGGAACTGCTGCCGTTCGCACGGGACGTCGGTGTCCGCTTCATCATCGCCCGCAGCGCGGCGGGGGCGAGCCGGGCGGGCTACGAGTCGTTCATGCAGCGGATGATGGAGCTGGGCGCGCAGGGTGTGCTGCTCTCGGGCGATCCGCAGGAGGGCGACGTGCTCGGCGGCGTGCGTATGCGTCCGATGCCGGCGGGCCGCGGCATCTTCGTCTCGCGCCAGCGGGGGAACCCGCTGGTACAGACGGGTCTGATGCCGCCGGAGCTGTCCTGATGATCGGGGCCGCCGTCTTCGCCGGGGTGTTCGCGGTGGCGTTTGTCGCCTGCGGCCTCTTCGTCGACCCGCGCAAACTGTGGTGGCGCTTCCGGGCCCGTCACTTCGACAACCCGGAGGCACACGAGCCGTCGGCGTCGTCGTTCATGTGGCGCCGGGTGGCACTGGTGGTGGTGGGGCTGTTCCTGGGGTGGCAGGTGATCAGCCTGCTACGGCTGGCGGGCGTCTTCGAAACGGGACCGGATCACGCGGAGATCCTGGATCGGGTGGAGAACGCCGCACTGAATCTGGAGACCGAGGACGGCGAAGGCCGCCACAAGTGGTCTTTTGGAGACGGCTCATGGGGCGCGTTCATCGACCCACGGCTCAAGGGGCCAGAGCGTGACGACCCGGTCGCGTCGCTGGTGGAGGACGAGGACGACTCCGGCGGCAAGTGGGACTCCGAGGCCAGCAGGGAAGGGATCGGGGCGGGGTCGGAGTCCGACAGCGAGTCGGGCACTCCCGGCCCGTTCGTGGAACGGTACGAGGTCGACGGCAGCATCTGCCTGACGGTTCACGCGGTTCCGCTGCCGGGGCAGTCGGAGAGGGATGCTGCGATCGACAACTTGCTGTACGGCATCACCACGGATGTCGTGGACGGCCCTTGCACTTAGGCGCAACGCATCACATAGGTTGATTCGGAATTGCAGCCTCATCGTTGTACGGGGGAAGGAGCCCTGCGGATGGCTTGGGACGAGTGGGAGCAATTGAAGGCATCGGCAGCCGAAAAGGACTCGGCGGCGATGCAGCTCAACCGTGTGCCGGACGATCCGGGCGGAGCCGCACCGGGGGGTGACCTGAAGGTCGGCCAGCAGGATCTCGCGGCTGTCGGTGACGCGGCGTTCCGGCTCTTCGACAATCTAGGCAAATACGGCCGTGACGCCTGGTCCATCAGCCAGACGGCCGCGAAGGACCTGAGCACCCAGGGCTTCGCACTGGGCGGCGCGCTCGACCATGTACAGGAGCGCTGGGAGAAGCAGCTCAAGACCCTGCTGGACGCCTGCGCACACATTTCCAATCACATGGATTACACAAAAGGTGCACACGCCGGTGACGAGTACTACATCTACGGCGTTGTGAGCAGCATCGCGACGCTGGACGACGGATTCACCGAGAGGACGCAGCGCTGATGGACCTCGAAACGCTGCGCCATGGGAACTTCGCCCAGCTCGGCCGAGCCATAACTGCGTGGAAGGGCGTGGTGGACAAACTCAAGACGCTGGAATCGGACGCACGGGACGATCTGAAGGCGAAGGCGGACAAGGCCAACTGGGCCGGTGTGAACGCCACGGTCTCCCGTGAGTTCATCACCAAGACGGCGGGTGAGTTCTCCGACGCCCACACCCAGGCAAAGAGCATCCACGACATCCTCAATGACACCCGTGACGAGCTGGTGAGCTACAAGGAGCAGCTGGAGCAGGCACTGGAGCGGGGCCGCAAGAAGAACCTCACGGTGACCCCGACCGCCGGCGGCGGCTTCACCGTGACCATGCTCATCCACCCGGACCGCGCCGCAAAGGGCCACGAGGTCCCGGACCATTCTCCGCAGGACGCGGAGCAGCTGGCGGACGACGTACAGCGCATCCTGAACCGGGCGACGGAGAGCGACACGACGGCGGCGACCGTCCTGCGCGCCCTCGTCGACCAGGCCGAGGTCGGCTTCTCGGGGGCCTCGTACGGCGACCGTGACTCCGCGATCGACGCCATGCGCAAGGCGGAGGAAGCAGCCAAGCTCCTCAAGGAGAAGGGCGACGAGATGTCGCCCGAAGAGTTCCAGCGGCTGAACGGGCTGCTCGCCTCGTACAAGAACGACCCGCTGTTCCAGGAGAAGTTCGCCACGCAGGTGGGACCGAAGGGGATGCTGGAGTTCTGGGCGGACCTCTCAAGCCCCGACACAACGAAGGACCTGACCCGCACGCAGCTCAACCAGCTCGGCGAGTTCCAGAAGAACCTGGGCCACGTCCTGGGCGGCGCCACCCAGTCGGACAGCCCTGCCATGCGGCAGTGGGAGAACGACATGGTGAGGCTTTCGGGCGAGCGGTACAACACCCGTCACGGGGACGTGTGGGGCTTCCAGATCATGAGCAATCTCATGCGCACGGGCGACTACGACGACCAGTTCCTCAACA
This sequence comes from Streptomyces sp. NPDC018833, assembly GCF_044390825.1. Taxonomy (NCBI): domain Bacteria; kingdom Bacillati; phylum Actinomycetota; class Actinomycetes; order Kitasatosporales; family Streptomycetaceae; genus Streptomyces; species Streptomyces sp. NPDC018833. The sequence goes on from NZ_JBIRZM010000004.1 coordinate 19,443, forward strand.
AGTACGGCAACGAGCTGGTCGCCAAGGAAAAGGAGATGAAGCTCCCGGACCGCTACTGGAACATGCAGCCGAAGCCGAAGATGAACTTCATCGGTGACGAGGAGTTCGGCCGCGACCCGATGACGGGTTTCCTCACCGCACTCGCCAACAGCCCGGACGCTTCAACGGACTTCTTCAACGCGAAGGAGCCTCAGGACAACGCGCAGTGGGTGCTGAAGGACCGCCCGTACTTCGACGACTCCCCATTGGACGACGGCCCGAACGAGGCCAAGGACGCGGCGGGCAAGGCCATGTTCGCGGCCGTGTCGGGCGTCACCGACCCGGAGGCGCCCGGGGCAAAGTTCGAGGAGCACACCCCGGAGCAGCGGGAAGCCATGAAGCGCTCGCTGGCCATCCTGGCCGGCACGGGTAACGACTTCCCGCCGGAGATGCGCGACAGCATGGCGTACGCCATGGGCAACCACGGTGACTGGGTCCACAAGGCCATGAGTGACCCGGTCGGGCGCCACGAGTTGGATGCCGGCCAGCTGATGGAAGTCAGCAAGCAGATCTCGCGGAACAGGGACGACTACCAGACCCTCACCCAGGTCATGCATCAGTCGGTCGTGGCCGACATCGTCACGGAGAAGGCGCACCCGGAGGACAGCCTGGACCGCGCCGGCCGCACCATCGGTTTCCTGGAGGAGGCCCGCTACCAGGCGACCAACACGGACAAGGGCGAAGCCCTCGCCGACGCCTCGTGGGAGAAGTCGTGGAGGTACCACATCGTGGGTGGTCTCCTCACGCCGTGGCATCCGGCCGGCGACGCGGTACAGCGCGGCGTGGACCTGATCACCGCGAAGATGCTCGAGGACGAACAGAACAGGATCAACGCCCAGGCCACCGCCGACCACACCAAGACATACGAGAACCGCAGCGAGGAGCTGCGGGGGCTCGCAGACCTCTGGTACAGGGAGAACAAGGAGTGGGCCGAGGACCCCACGCACGAGGGCTACTCAAAGGATCACGGCATCTACTCGCAGATCGAGGGCGCGGCCAACGACGGCAACAAGAAGGCCGAGGGGGTGTCGGGCACCCAATGACCAGGACACTGCGCCGCACCGCCGCCTCCGCCGTTACCGTGTGCCTCGCCCTGTCCCTCACCGCGTGCGGCGGTGGACGCGAGTACACGGTTCCGAAGGAGGCCTGCGGGGTGCCTCTGAACGAGAAGGTACTAGAGCCGTTCCTCGTGGACGGCGAGAAAATCGACGTCAAGGGCGGCTCCGTGATCGAGACTGGCACGGATACCCGGGGCGCGTGCTGGATCCGGGTGGACGGGAAGCTGGTCGTCAACCTCCAGGTCGACAAGGTCGACAAGCTTTACGACCCGATGGACGCGTCGGAGGAGTTCCGGTTCACCAACCGGGCCAAGATGGAGGACCTGCCGTTCGCAGGGCTCGGGGCGTTGGGCGACTCCTTCTCCATGGTCAGCACGGACTGCTCCGGACCCAAGGCCGACTACCTCATCGCGTACGTCAGCGTCGACGGTGAGGCTGGCGGTGACGTCGCCGAACGCCGCAAGAACATCGAGGCCTTCACGTTGGACTTCGTGCCGAAGGTCAAGAAGACTCTCGGCTGCACGACCTGACGCATCGGCAGCCCTGGCCTTCGAAGGTTCGGCCACGCCTGTGATCCTGCGGACCGCACGCGGTCCGCAGGATCACAGGCCAGGGGTACGAGGCACGCCCTGGCCCAGCTTCAGCACGGCCCCTCCGCGACGTCCACCGTGAGCTCGACGGTCAAGCTCGACATACCTGTTTCCGGCCTCGGAGGAGACACGCGCATGCAGTAGGTGGTCTCGACGTCGTCCGTGGTGATCTCGAAGGCGTCAGCATCGACACCGGCCGCGTCCGAGTCCTCGATTTTCTCGACGTGGACAAGCCCGGGCTCAGGCCCCTCCCCGGTCTCCTCGATGGCGTCCCCGATCAAACCCTCGTAACCGTAGTAGCCCCGCAATGTCTGCGGCTCTGCTTCCATGTGGCGAGCGGACTCGTGGACGGCGTCACGTAGCTCGCCCTCGCTCCACTGCGCGCTGTCGAAGAGGTCGTACAGGTACGCGATCAGCAAGACGGCGCTGACCGCGATCAAGGCCCTCCCGATGGGGTTGTTCGGGTTGTACGCATACCCTCCCCACCTGCGGACGAAGATCGGCTCATCATCATGGGCTCCGCTCACGCCGTGAGCGTAACGAACGACCAGTCGCGGCCCGCGGCGAAGTCCCCGCCACGACGAACACCGAGCCGGGAGGCAACGTCGGCCGGCGGTGAGCGTGCAGTCGACGAGAGCTGGCGCAGCGCCGCGCCCGAACCGAACCCGAGGGAAAGGCAGAGGATGTCAAGGCGTCATGGCCTGTCGCCGTTGGTCTGACCGGGTCCGGGGCATGGCAGGGGCAGCCACAGATCAGGTGGTACACCCCGGGCACGCCGCTGCCGCAGACCACGTGATCCCGGCGGCGGTCGTGGCGGTGCCGACGATGCAGAGCGGCGACCGGAACTCGGGTTCGGGGGCATGGTCCGTCACTGGTCCTGCTCCGGCTGCCCGAACGCGCCGGGCAGCCGAGGGCGAGCAGGGTCACGTTCACCGCGTCGGCGATCTCAGGGCTGACCCACCAGGCGTCCCCCACGCCGTCGCGATGTGGACCCTCGTGCCCCGTTCCGCCAATACACAGACCGATCCATCACACACCGGCCTGACCACGGCAGCGACGGTGAACACACACCGCCGCACCCCGCAGCTGCCCATCACGCCCCGGCTCACCGGGCAACCTCGACGACGTGGATGTTCCGGTGGTCGTTGTCCACGCGCGACCGTGGCCAGCCACAACGCCCGCCGCCTCCTGTGCTGCGCGGCTGGGCAGGAGTAGGCCGGGAGGTACGGGCACCAGGGGTGACCGGGCGCCGTCCCGCTGTACATGCAACTGGCTGACGCGATCGCAGCAAAGATCGCCAGCGGGGTGTAGCAGGACCGCATGATTCCCACCCCTGCCCGCCTCGCCGATGAATATGGCATCGCACAGATGACGGCGCGTCGCGCCATGCGTGAACTTTGCGAGCGCGGCCTGATCTTCACCGTGCCCGGCAAGGGCTCTTATGTCACGCCCGCCGCCGGGGCACCAGGGTCCCGCCGATGAGCCGCGCAAAGCGTAACGACACCTCTCGAGTTGGACAGCCAACGCTGACAATCGTGGGAGCAGGAGGCAGCGGTTCTCCACTGACCACCGATTGACGCAATGACGCCCGCTCGCGAGCCCGTGAACCCCGGACGCGAAACAACCCCTACCTCTCGATAGGCTCCCGTGGTTGTTCACTTTCAAAGGGGGATTCGCAGATGGAACGCGGGCGCACGGAACGCCCCACGGGCGACGGCGTGCGCCGGATCGGCCCGTACCAGCTGATCACCCGGCTCGACCCGATGGGCCCCGGTATCCCGCCCGTGCCGGAGCACCGGTTCGTCGCGCGCAGCGCGGACGGTGACCGCACGGTCCTGGTCAGCGCGCCGTTGGAGGGGATCGACGGAGGGCGGTTCCTCGTCGAGGCGCAGGCCGCGCGCGGGTTCGGCGGGCCGTGGGTGCTGCCCGTGACAGAGGTGTCGCCGACTCCGGCCGCAGCCTGGTACGCGACGCCTTATCTCCCCGTGCTCCCTCTGCCCGTCGCGCTCGACGTGCACGGCGGCCCGTTGCCCGAGCACACCGTACGAGCCCTGGGAACGGCCCTCGCCGACACCCTGGCGACCGCGCACGCGGCGGGCGTCACCTATGCGGGCCTGTCCCCCGCCGCGGTGCTGGTCGCCTGGGACGGGCCACGTCTGACCTGCTTCGGCTCCGTACGGGCGGCTGCGCCGGACGGAGAGCCGCGCAGCGGCCGTCCCGGGCTGGAGCCGGGCAGCCTGGCCCCGGAGGCGGCAGCCGGCGGACGCCCGCGCCCCGCGGGCGACATCCACGGCCTCGGCGCGGTCCTCGCGTACGCCGCCACCGGCCACACGGTCCCGGAGCGCTCCGAACTCCCGGAGTCCCTGCGCCCCTTGATCTCACGCTGCCTGTCCCGCGATGCGGCCGACCGCCCGACGGCCTCCGAGCTGCTGCTCGCGCTTCCGCCGGCCTCCTCGGCGCCGTCGGCGACGGTGCTGGACTCGTCGGCGTCACTGCTGTCACCCGGCTGGCTGCCGGGCCGTGTGGTCGCGGCACTCGCCCGCCAGTCGGCCCAGCTCCTCGCGGCCGAGATCCGTGTCCCCCAGACCGCCCCCAGGACCTGATGACCATGCTTGCGCCACTGACCCACGACGACCCGGGCGAGATCGGCGGCCACCGGCTCCTCGCCCGCCTCGGCCACGGCGGCATGGGCACCGTCTACCTCGCCCGCACCCCTGGCGGACGCACCCTCGCCCTCAAGACGATGCACGCCCGCATCGCGACCGACCCCGCGGCGCGCACCCGTTTCCACCTGGAGACCGACGCCGCCCGCATCATCGGCGGCCACCACGGCGCCACTGTCGTCGACGCCGACCCCACCGCCGAAACCCCCTGGCTCGCCACCGAGTATGTGCTCGGACCACCCCTAGACGACGCTGTCGCCCTGTGTGGCCCCCTGCCCGAGGCGTCCCTCCGTGCCCTGGGCGCGGCCCTCGCGGGCGCCCTTGCCCAGCTCCACGGCTCCGACGTCGTCCACCGCGACCTGAAGCCCTCCAACGTCATGATCACGGCCCACGGCCCCAAGATCATCGACTTCGGCATCGCTCGCGCGGCCGGCGACGACCGCCTCACCCGCACCGGCACCGCCGCAGGCACCCCCGCGTTCATGTCCCCGGAACAGGCCACGGGCCAGGAACACACACCCGCCGGCGACGTGTTCGCGCTCGCCGGGGTCCTGGTCTTCGCGGCCTCGGGCCACGGCCCCTTCGGCACGGGCCAGGCGGCCGACCTCCTCTACCGCGTCCGCTACGCCGACCCAGACCTGGCAGGGGTGCCGGCGGGGCTGGCCGCGATCTTCCAGCGCTGCTTGGCGAAGGACCCTGCTCAACGCCCCACCACCGGCCAGCTGGCGGCCGAACTGCACGACGGGCACGGCGAGTTTGCCGACCACCTTCCGGCCCCACTGCTCACCGACATCGCCCGCCGGGCGACGGAGGTCTGGCAACACCGGCCACAACGATTGCCTGCACCGGCAGGCCACACCGCCGAGGACACCGTCCCGGCACCCCTCCGGGAAGTCAGCCGCCGCAAGCTCCTCACAATCGGTGGCGCGGGTCTCGTCGGCGCTGCGGCGATCGGTGGTGGCATCTGGACGTGGGCGACCTCGGCGGACAGCAGTAGCGCCCCGGGCCCCAGGAACACATCCCCCACGCCGGTGGCCGAGAAGGGCGACTGGCTGTGGGAGCTTCCGCTGCGTCTGGAGGGAGCCTCGCTGGCGCCGCCAATGCCCCTGTCGTTCGGCCCGACGCTCGCCATCGCGGACGACGACGGGCTGCGGACCATCGACGTCAACACGGGTCGCGTCGACACCCCCCTGCTGAAGGGCCCGGCCCACCGGTGCGTTTCCGACGAAGACATCGACTCGAGCGGGGTCTACGCCTCCGAAGCCCTGCCCTCCAGCCACCACACGCTTTCCATCGCGTGGATCAGAAGCTTCCGCGACCTGAAGCCCGCTGTCGTAGAACTCAAGGACTACAACGGAGCTCTCCCCGCGACTCAACTCCTGGGCGCTTACGCTGGTGTCGTCTTTCTTGCGGCAGGACAGGGTGAGCACTCCGGCACGGGCGTCGGCTACGACAGTTCCCAGAAGTGGTACCTGCTCGCTGTCGACGTGCACACTGCCAAAGTGCGGTGGCGGCAGCCGCTTCCCTCCCGACCGCGAACGTCGGACCGGTTGCATTTCCTGGCCGCGCGGTCGGTCAAGGACCATCTGGTCGTCCTTCAGGAAATGCCCGACGGCACGGTCACTCTGGCCGTCCACGACTCGCGCCGGGGAAAGGAACTGTGGCGGCAACCACTCGACGTCCCCGACCCGGACGCCATCAGGGGAATCCTGGAGGCCGATGACTGGGGCGTTTACCCCCCGGTGGGTCAACTACGCGCGCTCGAGCTGAAGGACGGTAAGGAGAAGTGGTCCTTTGGGCCGGGCCGCGCCAAGGCACAGACGGGACCGCCCGTAGAGAAGGGAAGTGAGTTGTACGCCGTCGAGGAGGGCCTCGGTCTTGTTGCCCTCAACTCGATCACGGGGGACCTGCTGTGGCGAACCCCCGACCGCAGCGGGGCCGACCTAGACGTGACGCTGCCGCCCGCACCCGGCGTCGGCGAAGTTTACGCATACAGCAGCGAGTCCGGACTGCTGCGGTCGTTCTCCATTTCCATCGAACCGAGCAACGGAGGCAAGGCAGGCAGGACCCGCAAGGCTCGAGGGGATCGCTTCTATGCATACCACGGCATCCCGGAGGCGATTGTCGCCATCGGCAAGGATTATTTCGCCGCCTATCCATACAGCTGACCCCGATCGCATAGAGAGCAGCCTCCCTCGTGAAACCCCTCGGCACCGGCGACCCGCTCCGACTCGGACCGTACCGACTCCTCGGCGTCCTCGGCGAGGGTGGCATGGGCAAGGTCTACTTCGGCCAGGACTCGTTCGGCAGAAAGGCCGCCGTGAAGGTCCTCCGCCCTGAACTGGCACATAACACGAATCTGACGCAACGCTTCGTCCGCGAGGCCCAGATGGCGCAGTCCGTCACCAGCACAGGCGTGGCAAGGGTGCTCGGGGCGGACACCGAAGGCGGCCGCCCGTGGATCGCCACCGAGTTCCTGACGGGTCCGACACTGGACGATGCCGTCCGCAGTCATGGGCCACTGGACGAGCCGACACTGCGCGTATTGGCCTCCTCACTGGCCCGGACACTGGCCGACATCCATGCCGCCGGGCTGATTCACCGCGACCTCAAGCCTGCCAACATCGTGCTGACCTCGGCAGGACCGCGGGTCATCGACTTCGGCATCGCCCGGCCCGAGCACGGGCTCACCCTCACGACCACCGGACAGATCCCTGTCACTCCCGGCTTCGGCGCTCCCGAGCAGGTGTTGGGGCAGCGTGTCGGGCCGGCGGCGGACGTGTTCTCGCTGGGTGCCGTGCTGATCTACGCGGCCACGGGGAACCAGGCATTCACCGGAACCCACGTCGCCGCGGTGCAGTACGAGGTCGTGCACGGAACACCCCGTACGGACCGCGTCCCACCGCATCTCGCGCCACTCATCGGCCCCTGCCTCGCCAAGGACCCCTCGCACCGACCGACACCCGGTCAGCTGGCGGCGGCGTTTACTCCCGCCCGTGGCGCTGAACGGGTGTGGCGCCACGGGCCGCTGGCCTCGGACATCAAGGAGCTGGAGCGTACGATCCACCACCTGACGACTGTGGTGACCTCTTCGGCCTCTGAGCGAATGTCGCGACGACGCCTGCTCACCACGCTTGCGGTGGGCGGCGCGGTGCTTGCAGCCGGAGCCGGGGCGACGGCCTGGTGGCTGGGAAGCGGTGGTGACTCGGGTCCCTACGCCCTGCCTCCGGCGGCCGACACCCCGATGGCTGACCCGGTCGACGCGACGGCCAAGGGGCCCAAGCCACTGTGGGGCCCCGTGCGGCTGCTCGGTGAGCAGGGGGGCGGGCTGGTGCCTGTACGCGATGTCGTGCTCGCTATAGGCAACGCGGAGACTGGAGTGACTGCCCACAGCGTCGTCGACGGCAAGCGCCGCTGGCACGCCCCCAGCCCGGTCGCGGCCGCCGGCATCATCACCTTGTCGGACGCCCTCGTCGCGGGCGTGGACAAGAAGGGCGACGTCGTGACGTTCGTCGCCTCGTCGGGCGAAGCCCGGTGGTCGGTCCCCGCATCCGCGAAGTACATCCTCGCGGCCGACGACTCGGCCGTGTACATCGTCACCCAGAACGACCGCCTCCGCGGCATCAGCCGCTCCGACGGCACCATCCTCTGGACCGTCCGCCCCAGGGTCTTGCTGGATGCCGAGACCCGTCCGCGCAGCGTCGCCGGGGGCGGCCGACTGGTGATCGCGACGGGCAAGGGCCGCATTCTGGTCGTCGACACGGCCGACGGACACGAGGTGTGGAACATCGACGACCAGGGGCCCATCGGGTCGGGTCTCCGCCCCGTGTTGCACGAGGACATGGTCCTCATCAACGGTGGCACGCTGACCGCCCGCAGTCTGTCGGACGGCACCGAACGGTGGGCGAAGACCATCACGGACCACGGCATGCTGCGGCCCTCGGGCCCCCCTCTCGTCCAGGACGACATCGTGTACAGCACACAGGGCCAGCACATATGGGGCTTCGACGCCGCAGACGGCACCGAGATCTGGAGATCACCAGGGGGCTACTTCGCGGACAGCCCGGTGGTGGTGCAGGGCGATGCGGTGTGTGCCATCAGTTCGAGGACAAGCGATGGCGACGACTGGGCACTCCATGCAATGTCGCGCAGCAATACCAAGCACGTCTGGAGCCGCCCACTGCCGAATGACGGCGGCACCAACTGGGTGTACGGCGACGGCAACCGCCTCTTCGTGAGGTCGGGCAAGGAAGCGGTGGTGCTTCCGGTGTTTGAGTGACACCTGATCCGCGCGACGACTTCGCGACAGCCCTCTGGCGTGCGGCACATCGGCGGGGCCGGAGCATAGGCACAGGGTGGGCACCTCCCGCGCGTGCCCACCCTGTCGGTTGTCCAGCTGTCTGTTGTTCGACCGTGGGCCTAGAAGTGACCGGCTGCCTTCTTGTCGCCGGTCTGGTAGGCCGGGCCCGCCTCCCGAACTACCTTCGCAATGCCCTTCAGCGCCGTGTGAATCGCGCGCGTCTCGTCGTCCCACTTCTTGTGGGCGCCGTCGGCCGCAGTCTTCGCCTCACCCTCCCAGTTGTTGGAGGCGGTGCGGATCTGCGTCTGGATGGCCTCCAGCGTGTCGTCCAGGCGCTTGGCCTGCTTCTCGATGGTCGTAGCGGCCTCTTCGAGCGAGGCGTAGGTGACGAGCATGACGCCGTCGTTCTTTGTCGACATGGTTCCTCCAGGTTCTGTGGATGCCTATGAGTTGGCTGGTGTGGTTTCCGACGCGTATGTCAGTAGCCCGCGATGTTCGACGTGGCCTTCTTCTCGGCTCCTGCGTCGCCCGAGAAGCCCGCGGTCACGTCGACGCCCTTCAGGGCCGCCTCGATCTCGTCTTCGGTGTTGCCTGCGGTCACCCGCGTCACCTGGATGGCTTCCTGGAAGTTGAGCATCAGCTTGGCGATGCGCACCATGCCCTGGTTGATCTCGTTCTGCGTACGGTCGAAGGCACCGGCGCCGATGCCCTTCCAGCGACCTTCGAGGCTGTCGATGACGCCCTGGAGAGTCTTCAGCTGTCCCTTGACGTCCTCGAACTTGCGGGTGAGTTCGTCCTGGAAATCCTTGAGACTCTGATCGCCAACCTTCTGCACTGACATGTGTCGCTTCCCTTTCCTGGGTTCTCATTGGAGCTGCGCCCGCCCTGTCGCGCGCACGCAGAATGGTCTGAGTCGAGCGTCCCGGCCGGTGCCTCCGGGCCGGGACGCTGTCAGGCGGTGCGCCGCTTGCGTGCGAACGCGTAGGCCGCCCCCGCAACAACGACCACGGCTGCGGCACCACCGATGATCAGTCCGAGCCGGCTGTCGTCGTCGGCACTGTTGTCAGACCCTGTCACGGCGGCAGCGGAGTCGGGCTTGTCCTTGGGGGCTTGTGACGAAGCTGGTGCAGAGGGCTTTGGTGAGGCGGATGAGCCAGGAGCACCGCCGACCTTCTCATTTGTGAGAGGGCTGATGCTCGGGTCACCCGGCTTGCCGATGCCTCGGTTGATGTGGGCGCCGGGACGGACGATGCCGTGACCGAGGTACCGGCTGAGAGTTCCCTCTTCCCAGTCGTCTCCACGTGCGGCTGACTCGAACATGACGCGGAGGACCTGGTTGGCGGTCCAGTCGGGGTGCGCGGACCAGATGAGGGCGGCGGAGGCGGAGGCGAGGGCGCTGGCCGAGCTGGTGCCGCCGTCTCCATCGCAATAGCGAGTGAAGTCCTCGTCACACCAACCGGGGATGTCGTTAGCGGGAGCGGCAAGATCCACGAAGTCGCCGTGCTGGGAGTAGTCGGCTACTTGGCCATCTCGATCGGTTCCGGCGACAGCAATCGCCTCGGGGTAACTCGCCGGATACTGCGGCTTGTTGCCCTTCTTGGCGGTGTTCCCTGTACCCGCGAAAAGTAGCTTCCCCTTCTGTTGAGCATACTCAACCGCGTCCCGAACTGCCGAGCTGTAGTAGTCGCTGGCCATCGAGATATTGATGATCTGGGCCTCGCTGTCGGCTGCGGCCTTGATCGCCTCCTCCATGTCGAAGGCGTTCACACCCTGATTGTTCTGCAGCTCGGTATCGCTGACCCGAAACGGAATGACCTTGGCTCCGGGTGCCAGACCCTTAAGGCCGCCGCCAGCCCCGGTGCCGGCAATGAGCTCGGCCATCGTCGTTCCGTGACCACTGTAGTCATCGGTCTCGTCGCCCTTGGCCTCCGCGACATCTATTCCCTTCAGGACCTGGCCCCTGAGGGAGGATGTGCTCGGGTTCACGCCGGTGTCGATGACGGCGACTTTGATCCCTTGGCCAGTTGAGGTCTTCCAGATTTCCTCGGCGTGCATGGCGTCCAAGTACCACTGCTTCGACTGTGCATCAGCAGCATTTGCGGCTGGTGCGATCCCCGAGAAACTTGCTGTCAGCGCTGCGACCACCGTCACGGGGCCCATCAATCGCCGTCGAAACCCTCGGACCTCAATCATTCCTGCCGTCATCCTGACTTCCGAACCTTCCCCAGTGCTTACTCGATCACCGGCGGCACGGGTCCACGCCGACGGTTGGCCCACGTCTCTTCGTCTTCTGTCAGGTAGTCCGGGCGAGTCGATCCCTCGCGGTCCGTACCGTCATCACCTGCCTGGCGTCGGTTTCCACGACCGCCCACAGAATCCGCGCCCCTGGACACCTTCGCCCCGGTGCCGGGGCGAGAGCCGGGAGTACGCGGCATCCCGACAACTCCGTTCGCGCTGGGAGTACCCCGCCCGACCGGCCTGTTCGCCTTGTCACCGGTTCCGGCACCGACGACACCCGCCTGGCTGGGCCGACCCACGGAGGGCCGGCGCGCGCCCGGGCTCTCCCCACCGATGACCGTGCCCTTGGGAAGCCGCGATACTGCGGTCCCGCCGGTGGCGCTCTGTGGCCTGCCCCCGACGATTCCATCAGCCCGTCCACCACGGGTGACCGCAGGGCCGGTGTTGCGCCCGCCGACGGGCAGTCCGGTACTGGTGGGCCGACCGACAACAGGCGGCTGGCCCTTGCCGCCACCGACGGCCGGCCGCATTGTGTTGTTGGGCGGAGTACCCATGACAGGAGGGCGTCCGGTTGGGTTGGCGCGCCCGGTGGTCGGCGCAGGAGCCCGCCCCGGAGGAACTGTGTTCCTTCCGGCAGGTCCAGTAGTCCGTCCAGTCGGAGGTTCACCGGCCTTGCCAAAGCGCTCCATTGGGGGCCTCGTGCCCGAGGGACCAGTCCTTCGGGAGTCGCCGGCCGGGCCGAACCGAGGCACCGCCTTGGACACCGGGGGGGCAAAGTTCTCCGCCATGGGGGGAACAGGACCCTGGTTTGTGGGGGGCGTTCCCGTCGTAGGGGAAGGCGGCGTTGCGGTGGGCGAGGGCGGAAGCGTCGTGACGGTATCGATCTCCATGGAGGTCGAGTCCGGAACCGGCTCCGCCTTGCCGAGCGCCCCGGTTCTGGGTGCCGTCTCCGCGGGGCCGACCTCAGCAATGCCCGTGCCCCCGCTGGACGACTGCGACAGCTCGCCCCGAAAGGCGCCAGAGCTGGAGTCCTCCGGAGGCCGGATTGACCCCGTTGGCGCCGGCACCGCCGCCCTGTACGACTTCGGCGGCGGCGGCATCTCCTGGCTTGCCAGCGTCGACTGCGACACCACGTAGTACGAGCCCAGACGGTTCATCTGGTTGATGGCCTCCTGCCGGTCCTTCTCGACCTGCAGCGCCTTCTGGTACTCGGGGTTGTCCTGCCGCTTTTCCTCCGCCTTGAACTGCTGCGGCGTCCTCTGCTCGGCAGGAGCACGGTCGTCGCGTGGCGGCCTCGCGTTCCGCACCGATGCGAGACCCGTGCTGGCAACCTTCATCTGCGCGCCGACGGCATTGGAGACCTTGGCGATCTTCCACGCGTAATCGACCACACCGAGGCCGTACTCCTGGAAGGCGGTGGCTCCCTCGCCCTCCCATTCGGTCTTCTTGACGAAATCGTTCAGGTCTTTGGCCGCCTTGTTGATGGCAATCGTCGCCTTCTCCAGGGCCTCGCCGGCGTTCTCCAGGTCGGCGGGTTTGGCGTGCTCCACGAGGTCCAGCAGGTAGTTGAGCTTCTCGCCCTCGAAGGAGGTCTCGCCCAGGGCGATGTAGCCCGCGCCGGGGCCGAAGATGTCGACAATGTCCGACACGCGCGCCAGCATGTCGATGCCGGCGAACTTACCCTGAATCTGGGCCTCTTCTGCCTGCTGCTGCTGCTCCGGCGTCTTCGGCTTCTCAGGCGTCGGCTGCTTCTCTTCACTCATCGGTCATCCCCCATATCCGCCACCGCTCTTGGCGTCATTGCGAACAGGCGGGGGAGGAGCAGGCTTGTCGCCCTTGCCCTTCTCCCGCTCCTCCTTCTCCCGCCGTTCCACCTCCTGCTGGCGCTCGAACTCGTCCCGCTCCTTGTCCAGGCGACCCTGAATCTCGTGGAATCGACGACGCTCGTCCTCGTCCACGTTGTCGTAGCCGACGTCGGCCGCGTGGACTCCGATCGTCAGCAGCTCGATCTGATCGCCCAGTTTCTTCGACAGCACAACGAGCGCCTTGTGAACGCGGTTGTACTCCTGGTAGAAGTCCTCCGCCTGCGCGAAGTTGCCGCCGAACGAGGCTCGCGTCACTCGCTCCGCAGCGACCTTGGCCGTACCCCCGTCGCCGCCCTCCAGGTCCGCGAGCACGGCGTCGACCCGATCACGGAACTTCTTCAGCGCGCCTACACCGCGCTCGAGGTCACTCACCACTGCCGCCCCCGTCACCAACTACCTCGAGCACGATGCCCATTCCTCCCCGTTTGCTACAGCCGTCCTGCATGGCGATCGTGGTGACTCGCCATCCCCCGATCGATTGCATCGGATACCACTCTAACCACCGGCTACGACAGTCCCAAGTGCCTTATCCGTCACGGGACTTCAACGCTTCGACCCGCCCACGCCGTGTGCGGCTGCAATCGTCACCGCCCTGTCACGGTCTTGGCACAACCGCCTCAGCCGGCCGCCCGCCGCGTGACCCTTCGGCTCCTGCGCCGGGAGTCGCGGAGAGCGACCGCCGCGCCCGTGATCGCCGCGACCAGCACACCGCCACCCACCATGACGTACGTCGCGAGGCGGGCGTTGCGTTCCTCCGGCGTCTCGCCCAGGTGCAGTTCGGCCGGGGTCGGGGCCTCCGCGCGGGTGACGCCTTCGTGTGCGACCGGCTTCTCGATCGGCTTGTCGTCCTCGGTCAGGGCCCGGACCGGGTCGACCACTCCCCAGCCGACGAGGCGGTCATGACCGGCGATCGAGCGCTCCGCGGTCTGCTGGATCTGGGCGACGATCTGCTCCTGGGTCCAGTCGCCGTGCTTGGCCTTGACCAGGGCGGCCAGTCCGGCGACGTAGGGGGCGGAGAAGCTCGTGCCGGTGTCGGCGCAGTGGCCGCCTCCCGGCACCGTGGAGATCATGTCGACGCCCGGGGCGGCCACGCCCACGAAGTCGCCGGACTGGGAGAACTGGGCCCGTTCGTTGTTGCGGTCCGACGAGGCGACGGCCAGCACGCCGTCGTACGAGGCGGGGTAGGTCCGCTTGACGTTGCCGCCCAGTCCGTCGTTGCCCGCCGACGCGACGACGACGATGTCCCGCGCCAGGGCGGCATCCACGGCCTGCTTGAGCGCGGGTGCCGGTTCCACGGCATTCGCCGTGTCCTGCGAGATGTTGATGACGTCGGCCCTTTCGTCGATCGCGTGGCGGATCGCCTGGGCCAGGGTCTCCGCGGTGCCGCGACCGTCCGCGTCGTTCTGCTGGATCGGGATGATCGTGGCGTTCGGCGCCAGCCCGACGAAACCGGTGCCCTTGGCGGGGCGGGCGGCGATGATGCCGGCCACCTTGGTGCCGTGCCCCACCGTGTCCGTGGTGCCGTTCTCCTTGCCGCGCTCGATCTTGTTCCCGTTGTCGTCCTTCGCGTTCTTCGGGATCAGGTTCACGCCGCTCTTGGTGTCCACGGCCTTCGTCAGCTGGGGGTTCCTGACGTCGACGCCCGTGTCGATGACGGCCACACGAACCCCCTTGCCGGTCGACTGCTTCCACAGCTCGTCCAGCAGGACGCGCTGGAGCGACCAGGGGCGGCCTTCGTACTTCTTCCCGGGAAAGGTGCACTGCGTGTCATCCGCCGCCGCGGTGGTCATGGGCAGGCCGATGACCGTGAGCGCGGTGGCGGCCGCGACGTTGAGCAGGCGCCGGCTGGTGTTCGTCATCTTCGTACCGGCCCTCACGAGCCCTGGGGCTGCCGCGCGGCCCCGGTCGACAGGCGCGGCCCGGTGGGCAGGAACGTCGACCACTCCGCGGGGATGGGCAGCGGGTCGACGCCCTTGTAACCGAGCCGGTTCTGGGCCTGCTGGGCTTCCGCCTGGCGCGCCTGCTTCTCCGCGGCCGAACCGGAGGAGCCAATGCCTGAATCGTCGGTGGCGCTGTCGCCGTTGGACTGCATCGCGTAGCGCAGCCCGGTGTCGGTCACGAGGAAGAGGAAGCCGCTGCCGGTCGTGGATCCCTTGAACTGCCGGAACAGCTGGCCGGATCCGGGCGTGACGTAGGCGCTGCTGGAACCGGTCGGCATCGTGGCCGGGAAGTTGGTGCCCGCCCAGGTGCTGAGCGTGGTGGCTCCGTTGTCGGCGTCCACCGATCGCAGGACGTTGCACACCGTGTTGCGGCTGTCCTGGGCCGTGCTCGCGTCGTTGACGGGCACCGGTGCCGCCTGCGGCCACTTCTTGTCCTGGCCGAACGCCCGGCCCGGCTGGAAGGCGCCGGCGCTGACCGCGGTCGCCTCGCCGGCCTGGCCGAGGTCGACGAGCTGCCGGCTGTTGAGCAGCAGCTTGGCGGTGAAGTCCGACACGGGGGCGACCCGTCCCTGCAGGACGACGTACATCTGCTTCTTCGTGCCACTGGTGGCGGACAGGACCATGCCGACCCTGTTGACCTGGGGGTCGAGCTCACCGGGGATGTTGGCGGGGGTGTTGACCTGCCCGGGGACGGTCGGGAAGGTGATGGTGTCGCCCTTGTGGAGGGTGGCGAGCCACGCCTCGGACACCCGCTGCGCCGCGCGGTCCTGGCCGACCAGCTGGCGCAGCAGCAGTTCGTCCTTGTCCACGCGGTAGGCCGTGCCGGCCGCGTCGACCACGTAGCGGGTCTTGTCGGGGCCTTCGACGTAGAGCAGTTCGCCGCCGGTCAGACGGTTCGCGCCTTCCGTCTTCTTCGCCTCGCGCTCGGCGAGGACGAACGCCGCCTTCTGGATCGCCCGGCCGCCCTCGCCCGGCCGTTCGCACACGGCCCAGCGCTTGGCCGCGCCGGCTTCCTTGCTGTCGGGCAGGCGGTCGGGGGCGTACGGGATGCCGAGCGTGGCGCCGTGCGGGATCTTGCCGCTGTCGAGGACCGACTCGTCGACGTTGATGACCTTGCCCTTGTCCGGGTTGAGCAGGAGCTTGGCCGACGACATGTTCAGCACCGGATGCAGCTGCGTCTTCTTCCCGGTGGTGAGCACGACGTAGCGAGTGGTGGACTTGCTGGCGATGATGACGTTCTCACCCGGCTTGTCCCAGTCCTTGGGGGCAACCGGCTTGAACATTCCCCAGGCACCGAAAATCGCGAGAATCACCACACCGACGATCGCTCCGGGAGCCACCGCACGCAGCGGGCGCGGTGCACCTTCCTCCGAGCCGGTCGCATTCGGCTGCACGAACTGTGCAATAAGCCTCCGCTTCGCGAAGGTGTAGGCGTTCAGTTCGTCCCGTCGTGATGCCATCTGTTCGCTGTCCCTCTCCCCGCTGGGCGACCAGGTTCCCACACTCATCGGAACGGCCTGCCGTCCTGCCGCCCCTACTATGCCTGCTGGCGCTTGCGTCTCACTGCTCAGGTAGGGTGATCGCCCGGTCAACGCCCATGGGAATTTGGTTATTACGGACACGAGGGGGCAACGCGGCGATGGGTACGGCGACGCGTGCGCGTAACGGGCGGACCACCGGTCAGGCCCCTGGGACTTCCCGACGGCAACGCAGCAATGCGCCGACTGCACCTGCCGCGCGGGGCGTTCCGGCGGTGACAACACTGCGCCCTCTGTCGCGCACCAGCCGTGTCGGTCCGTTCCAGCTGCGGCAACTGGTGCTGGTGGAGTCGGCGTTGGCCCTGGTCGCGGTCGGATTCGCACTGGGCGGTCTGTGGCTCGTGCCGACGTGCGTCGTCGCGGGGCTGCTGGTGCTGCTCGCGGTGATCCGCCGCCGTGGCCACGCCCTTCAGGACTGGCTGGCCACGGCGATGTCATTGCGTACGCGCAGGAGGAACACGGCTCCTTCGGCGCCCGATGCCGACCCCTCCCTGGCACCTGTCACGGAAAGCGTTCCGGGCCTGCGCCCCTCTCCGTTCGTCGACCGGAACCGTCGCACCGTCGGAATGCTGGGTGACGGCACCTTCCTGACCGCCGTGGTGCGCGTCGAGGCCAGCGGGTCGGCGCTGCGGCCGGCGTTCGGCGCCCGTGCACTCCCCCTTTCCCTCCTGGGCGATGCCCTCGCGGTGGACGACATCGTGGTCGAGTCGGTGCAGTTGGTACAGCAGGTTCGGCCGGCTCCGGCGCCCCACCTCCCGCAGCAGTCGGTGGCCCGGCTCTCGTACGCGCCGCTCCAGGAGCAGACGGGTGCACCCGCGCTGCGGATGACCTGGGTGGCCGTGAAGATTGATCCGGAGCTCTGCCGGGAGGCCGTGGAGGCCCGTGGGGGCGGCTTCGAAGGGGCCCAGCGCTGTCTGGTGCGCGTCGCGGACCATGTCGCGAGCCGTATCACCGGAGCGGGCTTCCAGGCCGTCGTCCTGGATCAGGAGGAGCTGAACTCCACTGTCGCGACCGCGGCATGCGCCAGTCCGCGCGCGGCGGCCCGCGCCGGGCGGCCCGACGCGGCCCCCGCGCGCCGTACCGCGGAGACCTCCCGGGTCTGGCGGTGCGACGACCGGTGGCACACCACGTACGCGGTCGGCCGGTGGCCCGAGCTCGGGCGGGGAGCGGCTCCCCTGCCGAAACTGGTGTCGCTGCTCACCGCGGTCCCCGCGTACGCGACCACGTTCAGCCTCACCGTGCGGCGCGGATCACGCCAGGGAGCGATGGACGTGGGCGGCCACGTACGGATCACGGGTGGCTCGGACACGGAACTGGTCGGAGTCCGGCGTGCGTTGGAGCAGGCCGCGCGCACCGCGAAGGTCGGTCTGCTGCGACTGGACCGCGAACAGCTGCCCGGCGTGCTCGCGACGATGCCTCTGGGAGGTGCTCGGTGATGGCTCGTGCCGGAACGTCGAAGGGTCTGCGGGGTCTGATCGGGCCGCGTCACGCGGGGCACACCATGGCCGCCGATCACCTCGGTGCCCTCTCCCTGCCGGTGGGTGACGACGGCGTGGTCATCGGCGACGACGCCGAGGGCCGTCCGCAGATGGTGGGCTTTCACCGCTCGACCCCGTACGAGGTGCTGCTGATCGGCGGCCTGTGGACCGCGCAGATACTGGCACTTCGGGCGGCGGGTACCGGCGCGAGGGTCGCGGTGGAGACCGGGCGCGCACGGGAGTGGAGCGTTCTGGCCCAGGCGGCCGGCGCGGGCCTGGAGTGCATCACGCTCCATGACGTGGGCCGTGTGCCTCCGATGGGTGCGACCGTCGGCAGTCCCGTCGTGGTGGTGCGCGACTGCGGTATGCGGCCGCCGCGCGGGCGCGTCGTGTCCTCGCCGTGGCAGTCCGTTCTGACCCTGCTGCCGTATCTGAGTCCGGTGGCGCCGCGGTTGTTGCGTTCCGCGACGCTGGTCGGTGTCCAGCGGGTCTCGCCGCAGGAAGCGCACCAGATCGGACGCATTCTGGGGCTTGCCCAGGGCGAAATCGATGCTCTGCCGACGCTGGCTGACGGCGTCACGCTGTGGTGCGCCGGACGTGAGCGCCACTGGGTCATGACGAGCGCGACGGATGCGGAGTCCGGTCTGCTCGGCGTGGCCCGCCGGATGGACTGACCCTGTGCGTGAGGTCTGTGGACCCTGCGCGTGAGCTCCGCGGACGTGGATTCTCCGGCGGACGCCACGTAGGGGTGAACGGCCGCGGTATCCGGCGACACGTCACCTCACCGAGGGCGGTCCCGAAGTCGTCCACCCGCGCGGCCCACTGGCCTAGGATGTTCCACGGTGACGGAGAGCGACGCTGAACTACGCGGCGCCACGAGGCACTTGGGCCGTTCACCCGGCTGCCGACTGTCGGCTGTAGCGAAAGGAACCCTGATGGGGAGCGCGCAGGAGAAGGACGAGCTGTACGCCCTGGACATCTCCGACGTCGAATGGCAGGGCCCTCCCGGCACCAGCCCGGACGAGGAGCGGGTCGAGATCGCGCACCTCCCGGGCGGCGCCGTCGCCATGCGTTCCTCCCTGGATCCGGACACGGTGCTTCGGTACACGGAGGCGGAGTGGCGCGCGTTCGTGCTCGGCGCACGGGACGGCGAGTTCGACCTGCGCTGAGGCTTCCGTTCCACGCCGAGGCATCGGCCTCTTCGCATCGAGCCGGCGGCTCACGACGACCGGGCAGGGGTCGCGGGACCGCCGGTTCGTCACGACAGGCGGTTCGTCACGACGCAGGCCGGCGACGCCGAGACCGGATTGTTGGGCAGTGCCTGGCACATGGACTGAGCAGTCGCACATCTCGGCGTAGTTGTACCGGTTTACCCCAATGGGATTCTGCACGCTCCGGCGTACCGTCGTCACCTGGGGGCAGTGCGTGACGTACGGGACAGCGGACGGGGACGGGCGGGCCTGACGCGGTGGCGTTGTTGGCGATTAGGGTGGGTCGGGGCACGGCAGAAGAACCTCCGGGCATGTTCACCGCGTCCCCAGGGGGAGAGCCGGGCCGATCGGAAGTCAACGGTGGCCCCCACCCACGACGGCACAAGGGTGCTCGACCACACCAGGAGGCAAAGTGAACGGCGATCGGGACGACATCCACGGGGGCTGGAACCTTCCCGTCGACGAGTCCGACGCGGAGCCCGCCGAGCTGACGGGTGAGTTCACCATCGACTACACCCCGCCTGCCTGGTACACGCAGAACGCGTCGGGCGACACCTCGGGCGGGAGCACCGGTCAGCACACCCCGCCTCCGCCGCAGGGCGCTCCGGTCGCCGTGCCCGGGCTGCCCGCGGGGAGCGGTTTCGAGCCGAACTGGGCACCGGCGCCGCCCGCGACTGCCGCGACGCAGGAGCCCGCGCCGCACATAGCACAGGAGCCGGGCCCCGCCGCACCGCCGCCCGCGCCCGCTCCCGTGGCGCACGAGCCAGGTCCCGTCGCACCGCCGCCGGCTCCGGCTCCCGCACCCTCCGCGCCCGCCCCCGTCGTGCCGCTGCCCGCACCCGCGCCCGCACCGGTGGCCGAGCAGGCGCCGCCGGTGGCTCCGGTCGCGCCCGTGGCGGACGAGGCATCGTCGCAGTCCCTCGGGGGCGGCGATCTGGAGAGCGGCGCCACCATGCGCTTCTCCGCGGCGGCGCTGAAGCGGGAGATGGCCGAGCTCGCCGCCGCCCAGGACGCCGCGGACTCCCGGGCCGCGGAGGGCGCCGAGGGCGCCGCAGGCACCGGCGACGCCGATGCGGCGGAGCCCTCGAGCGACGCCGGTGCCGCCCGGCAGGACGACGAAGCGGGCGAGTCCGAGAGGTCCCGCGCCGGTTCTGAGGCCGACGCGGACGACCACCGGGTCGAGCCCGCGGACTCCTCAGAGATGGCCGGGGCCGACGGCGACGCCCCCGGCGACGCGGTTGCCGACGTCACGCCGGCGGAGGACGAGGCGGCTGCCGACAACGACGTCCAGGACGCCGTGCCCGCCGCCGTCGCCGACGTCCAGGACGCCCCGCCCGCAGCCGAGGTCCAGCCGTGGACCCCTGCGTCCGCCCCTGTCGCGCCGCAGAGCGAGCTGCCCCCGCTACCGGCCGCGTACCAGCCCGCCGCACCGGCTCCCGCCCAGCAGTGGCCCGCACCCACGCCCACCGCCGACCAGTCGGCGCAGCCGCAGTCGCCCTCGGCGCCATGGCCCACGCCTGCGCCCGGCCAGCCCGGTGGTTACGGTTTCCCGCAGCAGACGCAGCCTGGCCAGACACCGCATGCCCAGACACCTCAGCCGCAGCCAGGCCAGCAGCAGCCCATCCCCCCTGCCCCGCAGGGCGGTTACGGCTTCCCCCAGCAGGGCCAGCAGCCCGGACAACCGGCACAGCCCACACCCAACACCCCCGCACCGCAGAGCGGTTACGGCTTCCCCCAGCAGGGCCAGTACCAGGGACAGCAGCCCGGACAACCGGCACAGCCCACACCCGCACCGCAGAGCGGTTACGGCTTCCCCCAGCAGGGCCAGCACCAGGGACAGCAGCCCGGTGGCTACGGCTTCCCGCACCCCGGACAGCAGGGACAGCCCGCCCCGCAGGCTCCGCTCCCCGTTCCGCCCCAGGCCCAGCAGCCGTACCCCCAGCCCGGTCAGCCGCTTCCGCCGGCGGCCCACCCCGGGCAGCTGCCGCCCCAGGCACCCGATCCGCAGGTCCCCGGCGCACCCGGCCCGCAGGGCGAGGCCGTCGACCCGCGGACCGGTGGCGCGTGGCCCACGCCCGTCACGCACGACCAGCGCGAGCGGTCCGTCCCCGGCGCGCCCCTCGGGTACACGGCCGCCGTCGAGCTCTCCTCCGACCGGCTGCTGCGCAACAACAAGCAGAAGCCCAAGTCGAGCCGCAACCCCTCCAGCGCCGCCCGCTTCAAGCTCGGTGGCAAGAAGGAGGAGGCGGAGCGGCAGCGCAAGCTGGACCTGATCCGCACGCCGGTGCTCTCCTGCTACCGGATAGCGGTGATCAGCCTCAAGGGCGGTGTCGGCAAGACCACCACGACCACCGCACTCGGCTCGACCCTCGCCACCGAGCGCCAGGACAAGATCCTCGCGATCGACGCCAACCCCGACGCCGGCACGCTCGGGCGGCGGGTGCGCCGGGAGACCGGTGCCACCATCCGTGACCTCGTCCAGGCGATCCCGTACCTCAACTCGTACATGGACATCCGCCGTTTCACCTCGCAGGCACCCTCCGGACTGGAGATCATCGCCAACGATGTGGACCCGGCCGTCTCCACGACGTTCAACGACGAGGACTACCGGCGCGCGATCGATGTGCTGGGCAGGCAGTACCCGATCATCCTCACGGACTCCGGCACGGGGCTGCTCTACAGCGCCATGCGCGGGGTGCTGGACCTCGCCGACCAGTTGATCATCATCTCGACGCCGTCCGTCGACGGTGCGAGCAGCGCGTCGACGACGCTGGACTGGCTGTCCGCGCACGGGTACGCCGACCTGGTGCAGCGTTCGGTGACGGTCATCTCCGGTGTGCGCGAGACCGGGAAGATGATCAAGGTGGACGACATCGTGCAGCACTTCCAGACGCGCTGCCGCGGTGTGGTCGTGGTGCCCTTCGACGAGCACCTCGCCGCAGGTGCCGAGGTCGACCTCGACATGATGCGCCCCAAGACGCGTGAGGCGTACTTCAATCTGTCGGCGCTGATCGCCGAGGACTTCGCACGTGCCCAGCAGCAGCAGGGGCTCTGGACGGCGAACGGCAACCCGCCGCCGCAGGCCGCGCCGCCGATGCCCGGCCCTCAGGGCCAGGGACAGCCGCAGTGGCAGGGCCAGCCGCACGCGCAGGGCCAGCCCGTCCCAGGTCAGCCGATGCCCGGTCAGCCGTACCCGCAACAGCCGCAGCATCCGCAACAGCCGCAACAGCCTTACGGCGGCCCGCAGCAGGGTTACCCGCCGCAGGGCTGGCAGCAGTCGCCGCCGTCGCAGGCGCAGTCGCCCGCGACGCCGGCCGGGCCGCCGCCCGGCGCGGCCGGACATCCGGGCGCACCCGCCGTTCCGGGTCATCCGGGCGCCATGGGGCAACATGATTCGGGGGCACCCGTGTTGCCGGCCGCATGGCCGCAGCAGCAGCCTCCTCAGGCACCGCCAGCCCCTCAGCAGTAACGCTACAGAGGTCTGAACCAATGAGGGCCCGCACCGGCTTCCCGGTGCGGGCCTTCGTCGTATTCCCGCAGCCCACACGGGGTTTGAGGGGCCGTTGACGCGGCATGACCACCCTGATAAACCTTCGCTTCACCAGCTGGCGAACCCGTGATCACCCATCTGCCTTCTCCGAGCGAGTCATGACGTGAGGTCACCGTCCCATGGTCCATAAGGCTCCATCCCGCTCCGTCCGGCAACGCCCCCGCTACCGACTGGTCCTCGCCGCCTGCGCCGCCGCCTCCGCGCTGCTGATGTCCGGCGCGATGGTCCCGCCGGCCCACGCCGGCGCCCACGAACGCGCGCTCTCTCCCGCCCTGGCGGCAGCCGGGGAAGAGGCGAAGGACGGCAAGCAGGTCCTCACCGTCGCCGTCTCACAGAGCGTGGACTCCCTGAGTCCGTTCCTCGCGGCACGGTTGGTGAGCACCTCGATCCACCGGCTGGCGTACGAGTACCTGACGAACTACGACCCCCGGGATGGTCGGACGGTCCCCGGGTTCGCCACCGCCTGGAAGCCGTCCGATGACAAACTCACGTGGACGTACACCATCCGCGACGACTCGAAGTGGTCGGACGGCAGGCAGGCCACCGCCGAGGACGCGGCGTGGACCTTCACCAAGATGATGACGGACGAGAACGCGGCCACCGCCAACGGCAGCTTCACCGCGAACTTCGAGAAGGTCACCGCGCCCGACCCGAGGACGCTCGTCATCGAGCTGAAGAAGCCCCAGGCCACGATGACGGCCCTGGACGTGCCGATCGTGCCGAAGCACATCTGGGAGAAGGTCGGCGACTTCTCGAAGTTCAACAACGACAAGCAGTTCCCGATCGTCGGCAACGGCCCGTTCGTCATCACGGACTTCAAGGTCGACCAGTATGTGAAGCTCCGTCCCAACAAGGACTTCTGGCGGGGCGCGCCGAAGTTCGACGAACTGGTCTTCAAGTACTACAAGGACGGTGACGCCGCCGTCGCCGCGCTGCAGAAGGGCGAGGTGTCCTTCGTCCAGGCACTGACCCCGGCGCAGGCCGCCGCACTGAAGAACGCGGAGAACATCAAGGTCAACGACGCCCCCGGCCGCCGCTTCTTCGCGTTGGCGACGAACCCGGGCGCACGGGCCAAGGACGGCAGCAGCTTCGGCAGCGGGCACAAGGCGCTGCTCGACCCGGTCGTGCGCAAGGCGCTGTTCCACGCGACGGACCGCAGGACGATCGTCGACAAGGTCTTCCAGGGCCACGCGGTCGAGGGCGAGGGCTACATCCCACCGCGCTTCACCTCGTACTTCTGGAAGCCTGATGCCGATCGGAAGATCGGCTACGACCCGGCCGAGGCCGCCAGGCTCCTCGACGGCGCCGGCTACCGGAAGAACGCCACCGGCAAGCGCGTCGGCAAGGACGGCAAGGCACTGGACTTCCGCGTCCTGTGCCACGCCACCGACCCGAACGACAAGGCGATCGGCAAGTACCTGCAGGAGTGGTGGGGCGAACTCGGCATCGGGCTGAAGGTCGAGTGCCTCGACAACGTCTCGGACCCGTGGCTCAAGGGCGACTACGACCTGGCCTTCGACGGCTGGTCCGTCAACCCCGACCCCGACTTCGTCCTGTCGATCCACACCTGCGCAGCACTGCCGGCCACCCCCAAGGACACCGGCGCCACCGACAACTTCATCTGCGACAGGCAGTTCGACGAGCTGTACGCGAAGCAGGCCGCGGAGTACGACCCGGCCCAGCGCGCCGAGCTGGTCAAGCAGATGCAGGCGCGGCTGTACGACACGGGCTACATGCATGTCCTCGCGTATCCGAACGCGGTCGAGGCGTACCGTACCGACCAGATCAAGTCCATCACGACGATGCCCGAGGCCGCCGGCAACATCTACGGCCAGGACGGCTACTGGAGTTGGTGGTCGGCCGAGCCTGCCGCGGGTGACGGCAGCGGTTCCGGAGGCAGCTCCTCGACGGGTGCCGTGATCGGTGTCGGCGCGGTCGTCGTGCTCGCCGCCACCCTCGGGCTCTTCGTCGCGATGCGGCGCCGTTCCACCGCGGAAGACCGTGAATAGTCGATGAGCACCACGAGCACGACCGGCACGACCGCTGTGGCGCGGGCCCCTGAGGCCCGCGCCGCGAGCGGCAATGTACGTGCCTATCTCCTGCATGCGGCGGGCAGGCTCGGCGGTGCGGCGATCTCGCTGTTCGCCGTGCTCGTCACCAGCTTCTTCCTCTTCCGGATCATCCCTGGTGACCCGGTGAAGGCCATGACCCATGGCATGCCGACGTCCGCAGAGCAACTGGCCACCCTGCGCCGCCAGTTCGGGCTCGACCAGCCGATGTGGCAGCAGTTCACCGACTACTGCGGCAAGGCCCTGACGGGTGATCTCGGCATGTCGTACCAGTTCCACGCGCCAGTGGGCGATCTGATCGCCCAGAAGGTTCCGGCGACGCTGCTGCTCACCGGGGTCGCCGTGGTGGTCTATTCGGCGCTCGGGCTCTGGCTCGGCACCCGCTCGGCCTGGCGGCACGGCAGTCTCGGCGACAGGCTCAACACGGGTGTGGCACTGACGCTGTGGTCGGTGCCCGCGTTCTGGCTGGGCCTGCTGCTGATCATCGTCTTCGCGGTGGGAATCGGCCCCATTCCCGGAATGTTCCCGACCGGAGGAATGGAGTCGGGCAGCGAGAGCGGTTTCGCGTACGTCGCCGATGTCGCGCACCACATGGTGCTTCCGGTGATCACTCTCGTCGCCGTCGGCTATGCGCAGACGCTGCTGGTGATGCGTTCCTCGCTGCTCGACGAGATGGGCGGCGACTACCTGACGACGGCCCGCGCCAAGGGGCTCCGGGACGACGCGGTGCGCCGCAGGCACGCTGTTCCGAACGCGCTGCTGCCGACGGTGACGATGGTCTTCATCAACCTGGGGCATGTGGCGGCCGGTTCGATCCTGGTGGAGACGGTGTTCTCCTGGCCCGGCCTCGGCGGACTGTTCTACCAGGCGCTCAGCGTGCCCGACCTGCCCCTCGTGCAGGGCCTGTTCGTCGTGTTCGCCGGCGCGATGATCCTGATGAACCTCCTCGCCGACCTGCTGTATCCGTTGCTCGATCCCCGGGTGGGCCGATGACGACGACCCCGGTCGAGAAGACCGCACGTTCCGCAACGTCACTGGCATGGGCGCGCCGCCGG
This sequence comes from Streptomyces sp. NPDC018833, assembly GCF_044390825.1. Lineage (NCBI taxonomy): Bacteria > Bacillati > Actinomycetota > Actinomycetes > Kitasatosporales > Streptomycetaceae > Streptomyces > Streptomyces sp. NPDC018833. The sequence goes on from NZ_JBIRZM010000004.1 coordinate 45,037, forward strand.
CATTCGGTGGCCCGCTTCTGGCGGGAGTACCGCGGGCACCGCGCCGGACTGTACGGGCTCGCCGGACTCGCGCTCATCGCCGCGCTGGCCCTCGCCGCACCACTGCTGGTCGGCCCTGACGTGCAGAGCGTGGCGAACGCGTCCGGTACGGCGCTGGAGCGGCCGAGCGGCGAATTCCCGCTCGGGACCGACCAGTTCGGCCGTTCGCTGCTCGGGCTGCTGGTGTGGGGGGCGCGGATCTCGCTGACCGTCGGGCTGCTGTCGGCCGCGCTGTCAGTGGCCATCGGCACCCTCGTCGGCATCATCGCCGGCCACTACGGCGGCTGGTTCTCCACCGTTCTGATGCGGATCACGGACTGGTTCCTGGTCATGCCGACGCTGGTGCTGGCGATCGTGCTCGCGACCGTGATGTCACGCAGCATCTGGACCGTCGTCATCGCGATCGGCGTCACCAGCTGGCCGACGACGGCGCGGCTGGTGCGGGCCCAGACCATCGCCGTGGAGTCCCGGCCCTACATCGAGCGCGCCAAGGCGCTCGGCGGTGGACACGGGCACATCATGAACCGGCACGTCCTGCCCAATGTGATGCCGCTGGTGCTCGCCCAGACCACGCTCGGCATCTCCAGCGCCATCCTCACCGAGGCGACACTCGCGTTCCTCGGCCTCGGTGACCCGACCGTCGTCTCCTGGGGCGGCATGCTCCAGGACGCACGCGAGGCGGGCGCGGTGTCCTCCGGCCACTGGTGGTACCTCGCCCCGCCCGGGATCGCCATCGCACTCGTGGCACTCGCCTTCACCCTGTGCGGGCGTGCGATCGAGTCCGTACTCAACCCGAAGCTGGGAGTGGCGCGTTGAGTCTGCTCGAGGTCAGGAACCTCCATGTGACCTACGGCTCCGGAACACACGCCGTGCCCGCCGTACGCGGGGTCGACCTCTCCCTCGCCGCCGGGCAGAAGCTCGGCGTCGCGGGCGAGTCGGGCTGCGGCAAGTCGACACTGGCCCTGGCCCTGCTGCGGCTGCTGCCCGCCTCCGCCCGGCTGACCGGCGAGATCCGGCTCGGCGGCGAGGACGTGCTGACCATGAAGTGGGGACGGCTGCGGGCCGTCCGCTGGGCCGGGGCGTCGATCGTCTTCCAGGGGGCGATGCACTCGCTGAACGCGGTGCACCGCATCGGCGACCAGATCGCCGAGCCGATCCTGTTGCACCGCAAGGCCACCGCCGCCGAGGCCAGGACGCGCGTCGGAGAACTCCTGAAGCACGTGGGCCTGCCGGTCTCGCGCGCCGACGCCTATCCGCACGAGCTGTCCGGAGGACAGCGCCAGCGGGTGATGATCGCGATGGCGCTGGCCTGCGATCCCCGGCTGATCGTCGCCGACGAGCCGACCACCGCACTCGATGTGATGATCCAGGCGCAGATCCTGCGGCTGATCGAGCACCTGGTCGCCGAGAAGGACATCGCGCTGCTGATGATCAGCCACGATCTGGGCGTCCTCGCCGACACCTGCGACGAACTGGCCGTGATGTACGCGGGCCGGATCGTCGAGGAGGGCCCCGCGCGGGCGGTGTACGGCGCGGCCCGGCACCCGTACGGGCAGGCCCTGTCCGCCGCGTTCCCGCGCATCGGGGACCCCGCGTCGCGCCGTGCCCCGCGCGGCCTTCCGGGCGACCCGCCCGACCCGGCGTCGCTGCCGGCCGGCTGCACCTTCCACCCGCGCTGCCCCGTCGCCGTGGACGCCTGCGCCACCGAGGACCAGGTGCTGGTGACGGCCGGTGAGGCGCACCGGGCGGCCTGTCTGCACGTCGGTCCGGAGCGGGCGGAGCAGTTGTGACCGCGCCCCTTCCCGGCCCGTGCCGGGCCCGCCCGTTCCGTCATCCGGTGCAGTGTGCCGGGGCCGTACCGAGGAGCCGCGCATGACCACCACTCCCCTGCTGTCGGCGGCCGGGCTGCACATCACCTTTCCCGGGCGGCGCGGCCGTCCGTCCGCGCGGGCGGTCGACGGGGTCGATCTCGATATCGGTACGGGCGAGATCGTCGCGCTGGTCGGCGAATCGGGCTGCGGCAAGACCACCCTCGCACGGTCGCTGCTCGGTCTGGTGCCGCCGACGTCGGGCCGCGTGACGTTCGGGGGAGAGCCGCTGGACTACGCCTCGCGCTCGCTGAAGCGGTACCGCAAGCGGGTGCAACTGGTGCTCCAGGACCCGAGCGGCTCGCTCAACCCCCGGCACACCGTGTACGACGCGGTCGCCGAGGGCCTGCGCATCCACGGCTACGGGGGCGACGAACGGGCGGCGGTGGCCGAGGCGCTCTCGCGGGCCGGGCTGCGCCCGCCGGAGCGGTTCTTCCTGCGCTATCCGCACGAGCTGTCGGGCGGTCAGCGCCAGCGCGTGGTGATCGCCGGCGCGCTGGTCCTGGAGCCCGAACTGATCGTGGCCGACGAGCCGGTGGCATCGCTGGACGCCTCCGTACGCGGCGAGATCCTCGCGCTGCTGCTGCGCCTGCGGGACGAACTGGGCCTGTCCGCCCTGGTGGTGACGCACGACCTGGGCCTCGCGTGGAACATCGCGGACCGGGTGGCGGTGATGTACCTGGGCCGGATCGTGGAGTCGGGCCCGGTGGAGGAGGTGCTGACCGCGCCCCGGCACCCGTACACGAAGGCGCTGCTGTCGGTGCTCCCGGAGTCGCGGGACGAACCGGTGGTCCTGACGGGCGAGCCCCCGGACCCGTCCCGAGTCCCGGCCGGCTGCCGCTTCCACGCCCGCTGCCAGGTCCTCTCCTCGGGCGAGGCTGCGCGGGCGGGGGTGGCGGAGCTGTGCCGTACGCGAGACCTCCCAGTGCTGCCCGCGCTGCCGAACGGCGGGGCGGGGGTGGCGTGCCACTGGGCGGCGGCGGGGGGCTAGGGCGGCACGTGGCCGCCCGATCCCGGCGGCGGCCTGTGTCACCGGGGGTGGGCAGTCCCCCACCCCACCCCTTCCCGAAACTCTGCCGAGACCCGGGGGCCCCGCCCCGTGACCCCCAACCACCCCCGCCGCCCGGCGCGCACACCGGCGG
>NZ_JBIRZM010000004.1:48184-320671 GCF_044390825.1 Streptomyces sp. NPDC018833
GCATCGGCACCGAGGCACTGGCGAAGCCACGCCCGCGGACCAGGCAGCACAGACCCCGGGGCTCCGCCCCCGTGACCCCCAACCGCCCCCGCCGCGCGGCGCGCACACCGGCGGCATCGGCACCGAGGCACTGGCGAAGCCACGCCCGCGGACCAGGCAGCACAGACCCCGGGGCTCCGCCCCCGTGACCCCCAACCGCCCCCGCCGCCCGGCGCAGTGTCATACCCCGGCATCGACGCACCAGGGCACCAGGGCACCAGCGCGAAGCCAGCCCGTGCAACCGCCCGGATTCCCGCCGCGCTCGCCGCGCGGCGCAGTGCGCACACCCCGGGCAACGGGCACGGGGCGCCGAGCCACGCCCTCGGACCAGGCAGCGCCGGAGAACGGCACACAACACACCGGGCCGGGCCCCGCAGGGGCACGGGGGCGGACCGGGCCGCACCCGCGCAGGGCGGGCGTACACCGATCGGGTCGGCGGGCCGGGGCGCGGCGCAGCCCTACGGCTGGGCCGCAGACGTCAGTTCGCGGCAGCGCTTCACGTCGTCCGCCATCGCGACCAGCAGCGCGTCGATCGAGTCGAACTTCTCCTGGCCGCGCACGAACGCCAGGAAGTCCACCGTCACATGCAGGCCGTAGAGGTCGAGGCCGACCCGGTCGATCGCGTACGCCTCGACCGTGCGTTCCGTCCCGTCGAACTGCGGGTTCGTACCGACGGAGATCGCCGCCGGCATGCGTTCGCCGTTCGCCGTGAGCCAGCCCGCGTACACGCCGTCCGCGGGGATCGCGGTGTGCGGAAGCGTCTCCACGTTCGCGGTGGGGAAGCCGAGCTCGCGCCCGCGCTGGGCCCCGCGGACCACGACGCCCTCGACGCGGTGCGGGCGGCCGAGGATCTCGGCAGCGCCCGTCACGTCGCCCTCCGCGACCAGGCGGCGGGTCAGCGTCGAGGAGAACGGCTCGCCCCCGCCCGCCTCGCCGGACACGAAGAGGTCGACGACCTCGACCTCGTAGTCGTAAGTGGCGCCCAGCTCGGTGAGGAACGCGACGTTCCCCGCGGCCCTGTGGCCGAAGCGGAAATTCGGGCCCTCGATGACCGCACAGGCGTGCAGCTTGTCGACGAGCACTTTCACGATGAAGTCGGCGGGCGACAGCTTCGAGAACTCGACGGTGAACGGCAGGATGAGCACCGCGTCCACGCCCAGCTCCGCCATCAGCTCCGCACGGCGGTGGTGGGGCGCGAGCAGCGGCGGGTGGCTGCCGGGTCGCACGACCTCGCTGGGGTGCGGGTCGAAGGTGACGACGACGGACGGCACATCCAGCTCCCGCGCCTTCTCCACGGCACGACCGATGATCAGCTGGTGTCCGCGGTGCACCCCGTCGTAGGAGCCGATGGTGACGACGCTGCGTCCCCAGTCCTCGGGGATGTCCTCCAAGCCACGCCAGCGCTGCACTGTGACCGCTCCTCGCCCGAAACCCGTGTACGTCATTAACGATTACGCAGGTCTAAGACTGCCATGCCCGTGGCGCCCGCTTCGCATCGGCACCTGACTGGCGGGCCTCCACAGCGCCCGCCAGGTGTGCGGTCCGGCCACCAGGGCCCATTCCTCCGGATCCTCGGCGAGCCATCGGGCGATCGCGGCGGCGAAGCCGGGCGCGACCCGGGCCAGTTCCACGAGGCGCCGGTCCAGGCGGGCCGCGCCGCCGGGGCTGCGGACGAGCAGGAGACCGGTGCGGTGCAGCAGGGCCCTGTCCGTGGCCTCGTCGCGGAACCCGCAGCCGAGGGCCAGCGCCCGCAGCACGGCGTCGAGCACCTCCAGGTCGCGGGCCTCGTACTGCTCGTAGCACAGCAGCATGTCGAGCAGCTCGGCGCGCAGCGGGCGGGAGGCGGGGCTGCCGGGTGCGGCGAGTACGGGTGCGAGCGCGCTGCGTACGCGGGCGGGCCGGCCGCGCAGCAGGCGGGTGACGAGGGGGAAGAGGACGTCGCGGTCGATGGGCCGGTGCTCCAGGCGGTGCTCGACGTAGGCCGCGGCGTGTGCCGCGCCGCCGGGCCGGTGGTCGACGTACTCGCACACGAGGGCGGCGACGGGCCGGGCGGTGGTGGGGGTGGTGGCCTGGGCGAGTACGTCCAGCAGGTCGCCCGCATCGGTGGCACCCGGCGTCAGCAGCCGGGTCCGGAAGGCGGCGAGCACGGGGCCGGGGTGGGTGGAGAGCGCACCGGTGAAGGCGGCCGGGGGCAGCTGCGGGTCGCCGTCGGCGAAGCGGGCGAGCGCCCGGTCCAGGTGGTGGCCGCGGCTGACGGGGTCGCGGACGAGCAGGGCCAGTGCCGGACCGCTCAGCGGCCCGGGGCGGGCGAGCAGTGCGGCCGCGGCGCTGCGCAGCAGTTCGCGGTCGGCATCGGCGGTGATCGCGGCGTCGGCCGCCCGGGCGTGTGCGGCGGCCGCGGCTCTGCGGTCGGGGCGCGGGTCGCGGGCCCAGCGGTGGACCGCGCGGCAGTAGGCGGCGGGAAGCTCGTCGGCGAGGACGGCGAGCAGTTCGAAGGCCCGGGGGTGCGGCGTGGCGACGAGGGCCTCGGTGAGACCGTCGGCGTCGTGGCCGCGCCGGGCGTACAGCAGGGCCTGCGCGGCGGCCGAGACGGTGGGCCGCACGGCGGCGTCCGGTCCGGCGGCGAGCGGTGTGTCGTCGGTGAACCACCGGCACACCAGCGGCTGTACGGTCCGGGGGTCGGCGGCCAGTCGCTGGGCGGCCAGGTCGAGGTAGCGCGGCGGCGCTCCGCCGGCGCCCGGCATCGGGTCGGCGGGGACGAGGCGGCGCAGGAGGTCGAGGCGGGACGCCTCGCCGAGCGGCAGCCGTGCCCAGAAGGCGGGCCCGAAGTGCTTCCGATCGGCGGGCACGGTGACGACGCGCCGGGCGAGCTGCCGCAGCACTCCTGAATAGGGCTCGGCGTCCGGCACCCGGCCCAGCACCTCGGTGAGCAGCCGCACGGCCCACCAGCGGGCCTCCTGGCCCTCATCCGAGGCGTCGATGCGGTCCAACGTGGCGACGAGGCCGGCCAGTTCGGCGGCGAGCCGGTCGGGGCCGTGCTGCCGGGCGAGGAGCAGCAGGGCCTGCACCACCGGGCCGGTGCAATGGTGCGGTACGGGCGGTGAGGCGTCCGCAGCCCGGTCACGGCGGTGCACCAGCTGGCGCAGCGCGGTGGTGAGGTCCAGGTGGGCGCCCTGGATCCAGTCCGCGAACTCCTGGTGGGCGAAGCGGTAGCCCGCGCCGGCCGGGACGAGCAGTCCCTCGGTGAGCACGGCGGGCGCCCAGCCGGACGCCCAGGGGAAGAGCGCCTCGAAGGACCGGCGGTCCAGTGCGCCCGCTTCCGAGCCGAGGCAGCGCCGTGCGGCCTCGTGCACCTGGCCGGCCACCCTGGTCGCGAGCCGCCGCACCGCGGAACCGCGCAGGGGCGGGCTGCCGGCGGCGGCGACGCGGACCGCGATGCGCAGGCAGAGCAGGTCCAGCCAGGCGTCGAAGATCTCCTCGCGTCCCGGCCGCCCGACTGCCCCTACGGGCAGGGCCCGCCGCACCTCGGCCAGCAGCCGCAGGGCCAGCGGATGCTGTGCGTCCCGCTCGGCGAGTGCCTGCTCGGGCAGGCCGTACCGCTCCCGCATCAGCCGCGCCTGTTCGGGGCCGAGGTCGCCGATCCGTACGGCGGTGGTGTGCGTCGCAGGCGCGCCGGGCGCGTGCGCGCGGTACAGCGGCGCGGCCTGTTCCCAGTGCTCGGGGCCGCAGCCGACGACCAGGTGCACGCCGTGGCTGCCGACCCAGTCCGCGGTGCCAGAGGCCCATTGCGCAAGCCGGTGCGCCAGGGCGGGCGGCATCTCCTCGGGCCCGTCGAGGACGACGAGAAGGGGCCGGCCCGCCTCGCCGGCGAGCTGCGCCGCCCGCCGCGGGGTGATTCCCGCGAGGTCGTCCGTCCCTGCGGCGGCGGCCAGGATGCGAGCCGCGCGCAGCAGCGTCCGCGCCATCGCGTCGGCGATCGAGGTGTCGCCGGGGTGCAGGTCGGCACCGCGCAGCCAGAGCGTGGGGGCCGGTCCGGGACCGTGTGAGCGCCGCCCGGCGAGCGCGGAGAGTTCCGTCGTACGGCCCGTGCCGGGCGCGCCGACGAGCCCCAGCACGCCGGGCGCGGACCGGGTGAAAGCGGTGAGCTCCGCTGCGACCTCCGGCCGTTCGACCGGGTCGGGCCGGGCGCCGGGTCCCGGCGTAGGCGCGAGGGAGACGGCGGCGAGGTTGAGGACGGCGGCGAGGTTGAGGTCCTCGCCGTACGCGGGGACGGTGGCGGCGTTGTGCCGCAGCAGCGCGGCGAGCGGTGCCCCGGCCGGGCCGGGGCGCAAGGGGCGGGCGATCGCCGCCGCGCGGTTGCCGGGCGGCGGGGCGAGGAGGGCGAGGACCGCGCCGGTGGCCGCGTCGAGTACGGGTCCGCCGACTGCCGACCGCTCGCGCCGCAGCGCGTCGCTGCCGTCCGTCCCCATGGCCAGCTCCAGTGCTCCCGCGTCCTCGGCGCCGTGGGCGGCGCCGAGGACGCGGGCCTCGCGCCAGCCGCCCGCGGCGAGCCGTACGTATGTGCCGGGCGCCACCGGGTCACGTGCGCCGATGGGCAACGGGGGTACCGCGAGGCCGTGGGTGCGGACCAGGGCGAGGCCTTGGCCGGGGAGCAGGGTGACGGCCTCGGGCCCGGCAGTGTATTCACGGCCCCCCGGTGCCCTGATGAGCACGGCGTCCGGTCCGTCGACGGCCTCCCGACCGGTGACGACCGTGCCCGATTCGTCGGCGACGAAGCCGGTGCCCAGCGGCCGCCCGGCCAGATCGCAGATCCGTACCAATGTTGCCGAACTACCGCGTTCCATACATCCGACGGTAGGTCGCCGATGATCAGCGCGTGAGGGCTCGTTGCGAACGCGCCCCCAAGTGCGCCGCCAGGTACTCCGAGCGCCTGCACGATGAGGTGAATCCGGGTGGTGCTGTGGACAGACCTCTGGGTGGGGGAAGCGAGGGGGATCGTGGCACGGGCAGCGTCATCGCCCGTGCCACGAAGCGTCCCGCGCGGTCAGGCGAAGACGGCGAGGCTCTTGGCCTTGCCCTTCTGCTCCTCTACCAGCGCCAGGAAGCGTCCGCCGGGGCCGAAGACGGCGACCGGCGACGTGTCGTGGGCCGGCATGTCCAGCCGCACCCCGTTCGTGAGCAGCTTCGCCCGCCGCTCGTCCACGTCCCAGCGGGCGAAGGCGGCCGCGGCGGCCTCGGCGATCGGCATCACGGTCAGCTCCTCCTGGAGCTGATCGAGCGTCTTCGCCGCATCGATCCCGTAGGGACCGACCCGGGTCCGGCGCAGCGCCGTGAGGTGGCCGCCGACGCCCAGAGCCGCACCGAGGTCACGGGCGAGCGCCCGGATGTACGTGCCGGACGAGCAGACCACGGACACGACGAGGTCGACGACGGCCAGGCCGTCCTCGGTGGTCGCCTCCCGCACGTCGTACACCTGGAACGAGGAGACGGTCACCGGCCGGGCCGGGATGTCGAACTCCTCGCCGCCGCGCACGCGCGCGTACGACCGCTTGCCGTCGATCTTGATGGCGCTGACCTTCGACGGCACCTGCATGATGTCGCCGGTCAGCTCGGCGACACCCGCGTCGATCGCCTCCCGGGTGACTCCGGAGGCATCCGCCGAGGACGTGATCTCGCCCTCCGCGTCGTCGGTGACGGTGTTCTGCCCCAGCCGGATGGTGCCGAGGTACTCCTTCTCGGTCAGCGCGAGGTGACCGAGGAGCTTCGTGGCCTTTTCGACGCCGAGGACGAGTACGCCGGTGGCCATGGGGTCGAGCGTCCCCGCGTGTCCGACGCGCCGGGTCCTTGCGATCCCGCGCATCTTGGCGACGACGTCGTGCGAAGTGAAGCCCGACGGCTTGTCGACGATGACAAGTCCGTCGGGCGGTGTGATGCGCTGTGTCATTCCGAGGCTTCGTCCTCGGGCTTGCGGTACGGGTCGGCCTCGCCGGCGTACGCGGCGCCGGACGACGCCTCGCGCACCTTGGCGTCCGAGGCCCGCGCCTTGTCGAGGAGGTTCTCGATCGTCTTGGCGTTCTCCGGAAGGGCGTCGGCCACGAACGTCAGGGTCGGCGTGAACTTGGTGCCCGCCGCCGCGCCGACCGCGGAGCGCAGGATGCCCTTGGCGCTCTGCAGGCCCGCTGCGGCACTGGCCCGGTCCTCGTCGTCGCCGTAGACCGTGTAGAAGACCGTGGCCTCCCGAAGGTCACCGGTGACGCGGGTGTCCGTGATGGTCACATGCGAACCCAGGCGAGGGTCCTTGATGCCGCGCTGCAGCTTCTCGGCGACCACCTCCCGGATGAGGTCCGCCAGCTTCTTCGCCCGCGCGTTGTCGGCCACTGGTCCGTCTCCTTCTTTGCCTTGCGTTCAGTCTTCGTCGCTGTGGAGTCTGCGCCTGACCGACAGCAGCTCCACCTCGGGCCGGGCGGCGACGAGGCGCTCGCACCGGTCGAGTATGTCCGTGAGGTGCCCGGTGTCACCGGACACCACGGCCAGGCCGATCTCGGCCCGGCGATGGAGGTCCTGGCCGCCCACCTCCGCCACGCTCACCGCGTACTTCCGCTGGAGCTCGGCGACGATGGGGCGGACCACGGAACGCTTCTCCTTCAGCGACCGTACGTCGCCGAGAAGCAGGTCGAAGGACAGTGTCCCCACATACATGTATGTCCGGATGTCCCGCCGGTTCGGGGTCTGGGGCCCCGCCGCGGCTGCTTGGCAGGGACATCCAAACCGTACACGCAACGGCCGGGGCCGATCGACGGATATACATCCGCCGACCGGCCCCGGACCGTGCCGTGCGTCAGCCTCGCGGCTTCTCGCGCATCTCGTACGTCGCGATGACGTCGTCGATCTTGATGTCGTTGAAGTTTCCGAGGTTGATACCGCCCTCGAAGCCTTCGCGGATCTCGGTGACGTCGTCCTTGAAGCGACGCAGGCCCTCGATGTTGAGGCTCTCCGCGATGACCTTGCCGTCGCGGATGAGTCGGGCCTTGGTGTTGCGCTTGACCTCGCCGGAGCGGATGAGAACACCCGCGATGTTGCCCAGCTTGGACGAGCGGAAGACCTCGCGGATCTCCGCCGTACCGAGCTCGACCTCTTCGTACTCCGGCTTGAGCATGCCCTTGAGGGCCGCCTCGATCTCCTCGATGGCCTGGTAGATCACCGAGTAGTACCGGACGTCGACGCCCTCGCGCTCCGCCATCTGCGAGGCACGGCCGGCCGCACGGACGTTGAAGCCGATGACGATGGCGTCGGAGCCCATCGCCAGGTCGATGTCCGACTCGGTGACCGCACCCACACCGCGGTGCAGCACGCGGATGTCGACCTCTTCACCGACGTCGAGCTGGAGCAGCGAGGACTCGAGAGCCTCCACCGAACCGGACGCGTCGCCCTTGATGATGAGGTTGAGCTGCTGGACCTCGCCCGCCTTGAGCACCTTGTCGAGGTCCTCGAGGGACACCCGGCGGGTGCGCTTGGCGAACGCGGCGTTGCGCTCACGAGCGGCACGCTTCTCGGCGATCTGGCGAGCCGTGCGGTCCTCGTCGACGACGAGGAAGTTGTCGCCGGCGCCCGGCACATTGGTGAGACCGAGCACGAGGACGGGGGTCGAGGGACCCGCTTCCTCCACGTTCTCGCCCTTGTCGTCGAGCATCGCGCGGACACGGCCGTACGCGTCACCGGCGACCATCGTGTCACCGACGCGCAGCGTGCCTCGCTGGACCAGGACGGTCGCGACGGCGCCGCGGCCCTTGTCCAGGTGGGCCTCGATCGCGATGCCCTGCGCGTCCTGCTCCGGGTTGGCCCGCAGGTCGAGCGAGGCGTCCGCGGTGAGGACCACGGCCTCCAGCAGGGAGTCGATGTTGAGACCCTGCTTGGCGGAGATGTCGACGAACATGGTGTCGCCGCCGTACTCCTCGGCCACCAGACCGAACTCGGTGAGCTGGCCGCGCACCTTGGTCGGGTCGGCGCCCTCGACGTCGATCTTGTTGACCGCGACCACGATCGGCACGTCGGCCGCCTTGGCGTGGTTCAGCGCCTCGATCGTCTGGGGCATCACACCGTCGTTCGCCGCGACCACGAGGATCGCGATGTCGGTGGACTTCGCACCACGGGCACGCATGGCGGTGAACGCCTCGTGACCCGGGGTGTCGATGAACGTGATGGCCCGCCCTTCGCCGTTGACCTCGGTCGCGACCTGGTAGGCACCGATGTGCTGGGTGATGCCACCGGCCTCGCCCGCGACGACGTTCGTCTTGCGGATCGCGTCGAGCAGTCGGGTCTTACCGTGGTCGACGTGACCCATGACGGTCACCACCGGCGGGCGCGAGACCAGGGCCTCGTCGCCGCCCTCGTCCTCGCCGAACTCGATGTCGAAGGACTCGAGAAGCTCGCGGTCCTCCTCCTCCGGGCTGACGATCTGGACGGTGTAGTTCATCTCGTCGCCGAGCAGCTGCAGCGTCTCGTCGGAGACGGACTGCGTGGCCGTGACCATCTCGCCGAGGTTCATCATGACCGCGACGAGCGACGCCGGGTTGGCGTTGATCTTCTCCGCGAAGTCGGTGAGCGACGCACCGCGCGACAGGCGAATGGCTTCGCCGTTGCCGCGAGGCAGCATCACGCCGCCGACCGACGGGGCCTGCATGGCCTCGTACTCCTGGCGCCTCTGCCGCTTCGACTTGCGACCGCGACGCGCCGGACCGCCGGGACGGCCGAAGGCGCCCTGCGTGCCACCACGGCCACCGGGGCCGCCGGGACGACCACCGAAGCCGGGACGACCGCCGCCGAAGCCGCCGCCGCCACCGGGGCCACCGCCGCCGGGACGACCGGCGAAGCCGCCGCCACCGCCACCGGGACGACCGCCGCCGCCACCGCCGCCGGGACGACCGGCGAAGCCGCCGCCACCGCCACCGGGACGACCGGCACCGCCACCGGGACGACCGGCACCCGCGGGACCACGACCGCCGCCACCGGGACCGCCACCAGGACGGGGACCGGCAGCAGGGCGCTGCGGCATCATGCCGGGGTTCGGCCGGTTACCGGCCGGGCCGCCGCCGGGACGCGGTGCCTGCGGACGGGGCATGCCGCCCGGGGTCGGACGGGCACCGCCCTGGCCCTGCGGACGCGGAGCGCCGCCGGGGCCGCCCTGCGGACGCGGGGCACCGGGAACGGCGCCGCCGGGACCGCCGGGGCCGGGACGAGCACCACCCGGACGGGGCGCCTGCGGGCGCGCCATACCGGTGGAGCCACCAGAGGTGAAGGGGTTGTTGCCCGGACGGGGACCGGCCGGACGGCCACCCGGGCGCGGAGCACCCTGACCGCCGGCGGGACGCGCCGGACGCTCGCCGCCACGACCACCGTCACGCTGACCGCCGGCCGGAGCCGGACGGGCCGGGCGCGGACCGGGGGTGGCACCCGCGGGACGCTGCGCCTGCGGGGTGGACGGCTGTGCCGGGGCCGGAGCCGAGAACTCGGCTGCGGGCACCGGAGCCGCCGGAGCGGGCTTGGCCGGTGCGGGCTTGGGACCCGGCGTCGGACGCGGGCCGGGGGCCGGCGTCACGGGCTTCTCTGCCACCGGAGGCTTCGGCGCGGGGGCGCCGGGCTTGGGGGCAGCGGGACGTGCCGCCTGCGCCGATGAGGGCGCGGCAGGCTTGGACGGCGTCGCCTTGCGGGGCGCGCCGGGCTTGGCTGCGGTCTTGCCGGCGTTACCGCCGGGACCCTGCAGCGCGTCAGTCAACTTGCGTACAACCGGCGCCTCGATCGTCGAGGACGCCGAACGGACGAATTCACCGAGTTCTTGGAGCTTGGCCATGACGACCTTGCTCTCCACGCCGAACTCCTTGGCGAGTTCGTATACCCGGACCTTAGCCACTTCGCTCCTTTTAGGTCCGGGTTACCGCCGGACCGTCGCTACTTCATGGGCGTACTCATCGCGTACTCATCGAGTGCTCATCGCAATCTCGACCTACTTCCAACTCGCGAGGTACCTGACCGCACGGGGTTCCGTGCCGTACTTCTTTGTTCTTACGGTGCTGCCTGCTCGACATACCGCCTGACGTCGGCGGTCTCGAGCGGTCCCTTGGCCCGGAAGGCCCTCGGAAACGCCCTGCGGCGAACCGCCAGGTCGAGACAGACCAAGGCGGGGTGCACGTACGCACCCCGGCCGGGCAGCGTACCGCGATCGTCGGGGACGCACTCGCCCCCGATCACCACGATGCGCAGCAGATCGCTCTTGGCCGCTCGCTCCCGGCATCCCACACAGGTTCGCTCAGGGCACACGCGGGCATGCGTCCGACCAGACACGCTTAAGTCTACCTCCCCGCACCGACCTCACCCCTTTGGGGCAAAAATCGAACGGTTGTTGTCCTGATCCGTGCCGACCCATGCGATCACCACAGGGCCGCCCACGGTCTCATTCCTCAGCCCTGGTCGGAGGTCTGCTCCGTGTCGGGGCGGATGTCGATGCGCCAGCCCGTGAGGCGGGCGGCGAGGCGGGCGTTCTGCCCCTCCTTGCCGATCGCCAGCGACAGCTGGTAGTCCGGCACGGTCACGCGAGCGGAGCGGGCGCCCAGGTCGACGATCTCCACCTTGCTCACCCGGGCGGGCGACAGGGCGTTCGCCACCATCTCGGCGGGGTCGTCCGACCAGTCCACGATGTCGATCTTCTCGCCGTGCAGCTCCGCCATGACATTGCGCACCCGGCCGCCCATCGGGCCGATGCAGGCGCCCTTGGCGTTCAGGCCGGAGCGGGTGGAGCGGACCGCGATCTTGGTGCGGTGACCGGCCTCGCGGGCGATCGCCGCGATCTCGACGCTGCCGTCCGCGATCTCCGGAACCTCCAGGGCGAACAGCTTCTTCACCAGGTTCGGATGGGTGCGGGACAGGGTCACGGAGGGGCCGCGCACGCCCTTGGCCACCCGGACCACATAGGTGCGCAGACGCAGGCCGTGGGTGTACTCCTCGCCCGGGACCTGCTCCTGCACGGGCAGGATCGCCTCGAGCTTGTCGTCCAGCTTGACGAGGACGTTCTTCGGGTCCTTGCCCTGCTGCACCTGGCCGGCGACGACATCGCCCTCCCGCCGGGCGTACTCGCCGAAGGTGACGTCGTTCTCCGCGTCCCGCAGGCGCTGCTGGATGACCTGGCGGGCGGTGCTCGCGGCGATCCGGCCGAAGTCCGACGGGGTGTCGTCGAACTCCTTGGGCTCCTGGCCCTCCTCCAGATCGGACGGGTCCTCCTTCGCCCAGACCGTCACATGGCCGGTGTTCCGGTCGAGCACCACACGGGCGTGCCGACGGCTGCCCTCGGTGCGGTGGTACGCGATGAGGAGGGCGGACTCGATGGCCTCGACCAACAGGTCGAAGGCGATCTCCTTCTCCTGTGCCAAGCCCCTCAGGAGCTTCACATCGATATCCATGGCTACGCCTCCTCTTCCTTCTCGTCCTTCTCGCCGTGCTTGTCCTTGCGGCTGAACTCGATCTCGACGCGCGCCTTGGCGATCTCGTCGAACGCGACCCGGCGGGCGGTGGGCTTGCGCCCCTTCACGCCCGGGATCTCAAGGTCGAGCCCTTCGTCGTCCACGCTGAGGATGCGGGCGACCAGCTCCCCGCTCTCGTGCAGCTGCAGTCTCACCAGACGCCCGGTGGCGCGCACGTAGTGGCGGTGCTCTGTCAGTGGCCGGTCGGCGCCGGGGGAGCTGACTTCGAGGACGTACTCGCCCTCGCCCATCGCGTCCGTCTCGTCCAGCTTCGCGGAGAGGGAGCGGCTCAGCTCGGCACACGCGTCCAGTTCCACGCCGTCGTCGGAGTCGACGATGATCCGCAGCGTGCGGCGGCGGCCCGCCCGGGAGAGCTCGATCGCTTCCAGATCCAGTCCGACGGCGCTGACGAGCGGTTCCAGCAGCCCGCGCAGCCTCTCGCTCTGGGTGGTGCTCATCCGGGTGACTCCTCGGCCGCGTGTGCTGTTGTGGGATCGTCGCGTGTCGAAGGAAAGGGTATCCGGTCCCAGAGGGTGTTGCCGTCCACCGGCGCCGGACCCGCGGGTACGCTCGCCTGCGGCGATGATCACCAGAGGGCCGAGGAGACGCGCGTGGGGCGCACCGGGACGACGCGACGAGGTGCGCTGCTGGCGACGGGTGCGGCGGCCGCCGCGGCGATGACCGGCTGTACGGGAGGCGCTTCAGGACAGCGGCCCGCCGCCGGGCCGGCCGCTGATCCGGCACGGGCGGAGAAGGCGCTGCGCCGGCGTCACGCGGCGCGGAGCCAGGCGCTGCTCGATGAATACGACGCCGTGATCGCCCGCCATCCCGCGCTCGCCGAACGGCTGTCGCCGCTGCGCAAGGAGGTGGCCGCACATGTCCCGGCCCTCGCAGGCACCAAGGCGGTGCCGGCCTCCCCGTCGCCCTCGGGTACCGCGCCCGTGGTGGCCGACGGCCCGGCCCCGGACGACCCCGCCGCCGCGCTCAAGGCGCTCGCCGCGGCCGAGCGGCGCACCGCGGACGAACACACCGCGTCGCTCCTGAAAGCAGAACCGGAGCTGGCCCGGCTGCTGGCGTCGGTGGCCGCCGCCGGTGCCGTACATGCGTACTTGCTGACGAAGGGGGACGCGCGATGAGCGCGGTGGACGCCGTACAGGCCGCGCTCGCGGCGGAGCACGCGGCGGTCTACGGGTACGGGGTGGTCGGCGGCCGGATCGACGACGACCGCGCCCGCGAGGCCGCCGCCGCCCATGCGGCGCACCGCGCCCGCCGGGACGCGCTCACCCGCACGGCGCGCGACCTCGGCGCCGAGCCCGTCGTCGCCGAGGCCGCCTACGCGCTGCCGTTCGACGTGCCGGACTCCGCCGCGGCGGTCCGGCTCGCAGTGGAGCTGGAGGAGCGGGTCGCGGGTGTGTGCTCCGACCTCGTACGGGCGGTGGAAGGACCGCTGCGGCAGGAGGCCGCGGCGGCGCTGCGCGAGGCCGCGGTCCGTGCCGTGCGCTGGCGTGGCAGCGGCGTAGCCTTTCCTGGGCTCGCCGAGCGGGCCGCCGGCCGAAGCGGCTGACCTGGTCTGCAATCGGCTGAACCGGAAAGGGAACGCACCACGTATGGCTTTCGAACCGCCGCAGCGGCTGGTCCGGGCACTCGGTGAGAACGACGAGTGGCTCGGGCACCTGCCCAAGACCGTTCAGGAGGCGGTGGACCGGCGAAGGCTGGACGTCGAACGGGTGGTGGTGCCGGGCGGCCGGAGCGCTCTCGTCCTTCTCGTACGCCGTCCCGACGGTGCGCCCGCCGCGCTGAAGCTCGCCCCGCCCGCCGCCGCACCCGCCCTGGAGCGGGCGGCGCTCGCGCACTGGAACGGGTGGGGAGCGGTACGCCTGCTGGAGGGGGACGAGGCCGGGAACGGCCTGCTCCTGGAGCGGCTGCAGCCCGATGTCTCGCTGCGGTCGCTGCCGGAGGCGAAGGCGCTGCTGGAGGCTGCTGGAACGGTTCGCCGACTGTGGGTGGAGCCGCCCGCGGGCCACGGATTCGAGACGGTGGCCGAGCGTACGGCGCGGCAGGCGGAGGCGATGCGGGCCTTCGACGAACCGCTCGTCGCGGCGGCGCTCGCCGTGCGCGAGGAGCTTCTGGCGCTCTCGCCCGAACTGCTGCTGCTGCACGGCAACTTCCGCCAGGGCAAGGTCCTGGCGGGCGAGCGCGCACCGTGGCTCGCGGTGGGCCCGGAGCCGGTGGTGGGCGAACGCGCCTACGACCTGGCGCGCCTGGTCCGTGACCGGGTCGAGGACCTGGTGGCCGCGTCCGGCGGCGCGTCGTCGGCCCGCCGCCGGGTCAACCGCCTGGCGGACTCCCTGGAGGTGGACCGCGACCGCCTGCGCGGCTGGACGCTGTTCCGCGCGGTCGAATCGGGCACGCGGTCGTTGGCGGGGGGCCGGCGCGCGGAGGGTGAGCTGGCGCTGGAGTTCGCGAGCTGGTTGTAACGGGCGCGGCTGTGCCCCCTGCACCGCCCCTTCCCGAACCGGGACTTCGCCCCGGACCCCACGGCTCTGCGCCCTTGCGGGCGCGGCCTTCGGGGGCTCCGTGTCGGACCTGGTACCGCCTGAGTGGCGGCACTCCCCTGGCTTCGCCCGGGGGGGATCCCGGACCGGGCTGGTGTCCCGCAGCGAAATCCAGCCCCGCTGGGGGCGGTACTCCCTGGCTTCGCCGAGGGACGCGAACCCACCGCCGGCCGTAGGGGAATGCCCTCGAACCCACTCGTCTTCGCCCAGGCCACCGGACTGGGATGTTTCGCCCAGCGAAATCCAGCGCCCTGGTACTCCCCTGCCATCGCCGGAGGTCCCGAACCCAAGCGGGCGTCAGCCCCGTAGAGGGGTCCCCCACACCGCAGCGTGCGGGGAGGGCCCTCGGTACGGGCGTCAGCGCCACAGGGCGTAGAGGCAGAAACCCCGGGTACAGGCCTCAGCGCCATAGGGCGTAGGCAGAAGCCCCCGGTACGGGCGTCACCCCCGCAGAGGCGTGGGCCCCATGCCGCAGGGCAATGAGGGGGTGGGGCTCCACACCCCGCACGGCGTGCGGGGAGGGGCCCACGGCTAACGGACGTCAGCCCCGAAGGCGCGCCACCGCCTCCGCCACCGGGAGCTCCTCGCGCTCCCCCGTCCGGCGGTCCTTCAGTTCGACCACGCCCTCGCCCGAGCGGCGGCCCGCCACCAGGATCGTGGGGACGCCGATCAGCTCCGCGTCGGTGAACTTCACGCCCGGCGAGACGCCCGCCCGGTCGTCCACCAGGACGCGCAGGCCCGCGGCGCCGAGCTGCTCCGCCACGTCGAGCGCCAGCTCGGTCTGGAGCGCCTTGCCGGCGGCGACGACGTGGACGTCCGCCGGGGCGATCTCGCGCGGCCAGCACAGGCCCTTGTCGTCCGCGGTCTGCTCGGCGAGGGCCGCCACCGCGCGCGAGACGCCGATGCCGTAGGAGCCCATGGTCACGCGGACCGGCTTGCCGTTCTGGCCGAGGACGTCGAGCTGGAAGGCGTCGGCGTACTTGCGGCCCAGCTGGAAGATGTGGCCGATCTCGATCGCGCGGTCCAGCTTCAGGCCGGTGGCGCACTTCGGGCAGGGGTCGCCCTCCTCGACCACGACGACGTCCAGGTACTCGTCGACCTCGAAGTCGCGGCCGGCGACGACGTTCTTCGCGTGGGTGTCGGGCTTGTTGGCTCCGGTCACCCAGGCCGTTCCGGGCGCGACGCGCGGGTCGGCGATGTAGCGGACCTTGTCGAGGCCCTGCGGGCCGACGTAGCCGCGGACCAGGTCGGGGCGGTCCACGAAGTCCTCGGCGGTGACCAGTTCGACGCTCGCGGGCGCGAGGTGGTCGCCGAGCTTGCCGAGATCGACCTCGCGGTCGCCGGGGACGCCGACCGCGACGATCTCCCCGTCGACCTTGACGAGGAGGTTCTTGAGGGTCGCCGACGCCGGGACGCCGAGGTGCTCGGCGAGCGTCTCGATCGTCGGGGTGTCAGGGGTGTCCAGTTCCTCGACCGGGCCGTGGTCGGCGCTCTCGACGGGCGCGAGCGCGAAGGTGACGGCCTCGGTGTTGGCGGCGTAGTCGCAGGACGGGCAGTAGACGAAGGTGTCCTCACCGGCCGCTGCGGGCGCGAGGAACTCCTCGGACGCCGAGCCGCCCATCGCGCCCGAGACCGCGGAGACGATCTTGTGCTGCAGGCCGAGCCGCTCGAAGATCTTCACGTACGCCTCGCGGTGCAGGGCGTAGGACTCGGCGAGGCCCTCGTCGGAGGTGTCGAAGGAGTACGAGTCCTTCATCTGGAACTCGCGGCCGCGCAGGATGCCCGAACGCGGACGCGCCTCGTCGCGGTACTTCGTCTGGATCTGGTAGAGGATCACCGGCAGGTCCTTGTAGGACGTGCACTGGTCCTTGACCAGCTGGGTGAAGATCTCCTCGTGCGTGGGACCGAGGAGATAGTCGGCCCCCTTGCGGTCCTTGAGGCGGAACAGCTCGGCGCCGTACTCCTCCCAGCGGCCCGTCGCCTCGTACGGCTCCTTGGGGAGAACGGCCGGCAGCAGGACCTCCTGCGCGCCGATCGCGTCCATCTCCTCGCGTACGACGCGGGCGACGTTCTCCAGGACGCGTTTGCCCAGCGGCAGCCAGGACCAGATCCCCGCGGCGTTGCGGCGGACGTAACCGGCACGGACGAGGAGCTTGTGGCTGAGCGTCTCGGCGTCCGCCGGGTCGTCGCGCAGTGTCTTGACCATCAGACGGGACATGCGCTGGACCTGGGCCATGGTGAACTCCTGCTCGGAACGTGTGATGTGCAGGAGGTTAGCCGGGCGGCGGCGGGAGGCGGAAATCAGTTGCCGTGCGGCACTCGCCGCATGGCGGGGCGGCCGGGCCGGCTCACAGCCGCGCGAGCGGCAGCCACGCGCCCATCACCGCGTAGGGACTCGGCGCGCTCGGGAACATGACCCGCCGCGCCAGGTCGTGGTAGCCGAGCCTGCGGTAGAGGGCGCGTGCGGGGCTCTCGGTGTCGATGGCGGACAGGATGGAGCGCGGCTGGCCGGCGGTGTCGGTGATCGTGGTGATCAGCTCACGGCCGACGCCACGGCCCTGGAACGCGGGGTGGACGTGCAGCTCCGTGATCACGAACGAGTCGTCGAGCCAGGTGTCGCTGCCGTTGCCGCGCAGATAGGGCTCCACGACGGTGGACCACCAGTGGGTGCGGTCGTTGGGCATGCCGTAGACGAAGCCGACGAGACGGTCGTCCTCGGTGGTCGCGCCGAGCGCCCGCGCGCCGGCGTTCTTCAGATGCCGCAGCACGATGTAGCGGCGGATGTCGATCTCTTCGTCGCTGAGTCCGAAGGCGAGGGCCTGTACCACGAGGGCCTCGTCGACGCGCGCCGCGAGGTCGAGCGGTCCTACCACGACGCCGGGGTGTGCTGCCATGACGGGAACCCTACTTGCCGCGGCAGGCGGCCGGCGCCGTGTGGTCACAGGCCGCGGCAGGCGTCAGAACAGCACGCTCATGAAGGCTCCGACCTCGCGGAATCCGACCCGGCGGTAGGCGGCCCTCGCGGCGGTGTTGTAGTCGTTGACGTACAGGCTCACGACGGGCGAGACGTCGGCGAGCGCGAAGCGCAGGACGGCTGCCATGCCCGTCTCGGACAGTCCGCGGCCGCGGTACTCCGGTGCGACCCAGACGCCCTGGATCTGGCATGCCTTGGCGGTCGCTGCGCCGATCTCGGCCTTGAAGACGACCTTGCCGTCCTCGATGCGCGCGAACGACCGTCCCGTGCCGACGAGTTCGGCGACGCGAGCCTGATAGAGCAGGCCACCGTCACCGGCGAGGGGCGAGACACCGACCTCCTCGGTGAACATCGCCACGCAGGCCGGCATGATCACGTCCATCTCGTCCTTGCGGATGCGGCGGACGTACGGGTCGGGCTCGATGTCGTCGGGAAGCTTCTCCGTGACCATGAGCGGCTGGTGCGGGCGTATGTCCCTGGCCGGTCCCCAGGTCGGTTCGAGCAGCCGCCACAGCGCGGTGGTGGGTTCGGCGGGGCCGACGATCGACGAGCAGCGGCGGCCGGTCCTGCGGGCCCGGTCGGCGAAGGCACGCACGGCTTCGGGCGTGGCACAGACGGGGACGAGGTTGGCGCCGGAGTAGCAGAGGGAGCGCAGTCGGCCGTCCGCGTACCAGCCCCACATCTCGCCGCCGAGGCGCCAGGGATCGAGACCCGCTGCCTGGACCCGGGCGGTGACGAAAGCATTCGCCACGGGATCGCTCTCGAGGATGGCGAGCGCTGCGCCGAGTTCGCCGGGGTCGAGGACCCGGGTGGTGGTCTGCGTCAACACGAGGGGCCTCACCATGCGGTTTGCTGATCCTGGCACTGTACCTGCCGCCTCGACGTTGTGTCCGATTCCGGGAAAAGGGGCCGGATCCGGCGGCCGCGGCGCTTCCGCGGGAGAAGGCGAGCGGCGGCGCTTCGGCGGGGCGAGGCGAACGGCGGCGCTTCGGCGGAAGAAAGCGAACGGCGGCGCTTCGGCGGAAGAAAGCGAGCGGCGGCGCTTCGGCGGGAGAAAGCGAGCGGCGGCCGCGCCTTCCGCGTGGCACGCGGCCCCGGACAGCAAGAGGCCCCGCCGCCCGGTGAGGGACGGCGGGGCCTTCGGAGGCTTCGTACGCGGTCAGCCAGCGATGGAGATCTGGGGCTCGCCGGACGCGACGCCCTCCTTCTCCATCTGCTCGGCGATCTTCATCGCCTCGTCGATCAGCGTCTCGACGATCTTGGACTCGGGCACGGTCTTGATGACCTCGCCCTTGACGAAGATCTGGCCCTTGCCATTGCCGGAGGCGACACCGAGATCGGCCTCGCGGGCCTCGCCGGGGCCGTTCACCACACAGCCCATGACGGCGACGCGCAGCGGGACCTCCATGCCCTCCAGGCCCGCCGACACCTCGTCCGCCAGCTTGTAGACGTCCACCTGGGCGCGGCCGCAGGACGGGCAGGAGACGATCTCCAGGCGGCGCTGCCTGAGGTTGAGCGACTCCAGGATCTGGATGCCGACCTTGACCTCCTCCGCGGGCGGGGCGGAGAGGGAGACGCGGATGGTGTCGCCGATGCCCTCCGAGAGGAGCGCGCCGAACGCGACGGCGGACTTGATCGTGCCCTGGAAGGCGGGGCCGGCCTCGGTGACGCCGAGGTGCAGGGGGTAGTCGCACTGGGCGGCGAGCTGTCGGTAGGCGTTGACCATCACGACCGGGTCGTTGTGCTTGACCGAGATCTTGATGTCGCGGAAGCCGTGCTCCTCGAAGAGCGACGCCTCCCACAGGGCGGACTCGACGAGCGCCTCGGGAGTCGCCTTGCCGTACTTCTCCAGCAGCCGGCGGTCGAGCGAGCCCGCGTTGACGCCGATGCGGATCGGGGTGCCGCTCTCCCCCGCCGCCTTCGCGATCTCCTTGACCTTGTCGTCGAACTGCTTGATGTTGCCCGGGTTCACCCGCACCGCCGCGCAGCCCGCCTCGATCGCGGCGAAGACGTACTTCGGCTGGAAGTGGATGTCCGCGATGACCGGGATCTGCGACTTCCTGGCGATGGTCGCGAGGGCGTCCGCGTCGTCCTGGGTGGGGCACGCCACCCGGACGATCTGGCAGCCCGACGCCGTGAGCTCGGCGATCTGCTGCAGCGTCGCTCCGATGTCGGAGGTCCTGGTGGTCGTCATCGACTGCACCGAGACCGGTGCGTCGCCACCGACCGCGACGGAACCGACCTGGATCTTCCGGCTGACCCTCCGGTCGGCGAGCTTCGTCGGAACGGACGGAATTCCGAGAGAAATTGCAGTCATCTGCTGTGCAACCCCAAGGTATGGATCGAGGACCCGAGATCGGCGGGCTCCAGCACCTGAGATTACGGCACTGGCGTTCGGCCGGGCACATCCGCCGCCCCGGGTCCCCCCAAAGGTGACGGCCGGACACGAGGGGTGTCCGGCCGTCACCAGGGGTGATCCCGTCAGCTGATCTTCACCGGATTGACGATGTCGGCGACCAGTACGAGCAGGGTGAAGCAGATGAAGATCCCGGCCACCACATAGGCGACGGGCATCAGCTTCGCCACGTCGAACGGGCCCGGGTCGGGACGCCGGAACAGCTTGGCGATCCCCCGCCGCACGGACTCCCACAGGGCGCCCGCGATGTGTCCGCCGTCCAGTGGCAGCAGCGGCAGCATGTTGAACAGGAACAGCGAGAGGTTGAAGCCGGCGAGCAGCATCAGGAACGTGGCGACGATGTTGGTCGTCGGCATGTCGAGGTTGAGCACCTCGCCGCTGAGCCGGGCCGCGCCGACGACGCCGACCGGGGAGTCGTCCTTGCGCTCGCCGTCACCGAAGGCCGCGTCCCACAGGTCCGGGACCTTGGAAGGCAGCGCGATGATCGCCTCGGCGCCGTTCTCGATCATGTCGCCCATGCGGTCGACGGAATCGCCGAAGGAGAGGGGCAGGATCTCGGTCCGGGCGGCGAAGCCGAGATAGCCCGCGGGCTCGTAGCCCTCGACGACCTCACCGTCCGCGTCCTTCTTGACGACCATGTTCTCGATGAGCGTCGCGTTCAGGACCTGCTCCGTGCCGGCGCGGTCGACGGTGATGGTGGCAGGGCCGATCGTCTCGCGGATACGACTCGACAGGGTGCTCCAGTCCTCGATGCGCTCCCCGTTGAAGGCGACGATCCGATCGCCCTCCTTCAGGCCCGCGAGGGCCGCGGGCGACTCGGGATCGCCTGCGGCGCACTTGTCGCGCTTCTCGCTCTGCTCGATCACGCACTTCTGAACGCCCGCCACCTCGGTGGTCTGCGTCGGCGTTCCGAAGGTCATCATCACGCCGAGGAAGATCGCCACCGCGAGCACGAGGTTCATGAACGGCCCCGCGAACATCACGATGACGCGCTTCCACGGCTTGCGCGTGTAGAACAGCCGCGTCTCGTCGCCGGGCTGGAGCTCTTCGTACGCGGCGGAGCGGGCGTCCTCGATCATCCCGCGCCACGGGGAGGTGGAGCGGGCCTCGATCCGGCCGTCCTCGCCGGGCGGGAACATCCCGATCATGCGGATGTAGCCGCCCATCGGGATGGCCTTGATGCCGTATTCCGTCTCGCCCTTGTGCCGTGAGAACAGGGTCGGGCCGAAGCCGACCATGTACTGCGGAACCCGGATGCCGAACAGCTTCGCCGTCGACAGATGGCCCAGCTCGTGCCAGGCGATGGAGACCAGCAGTCCCACGCCGAACAGCACCATGCCGAGAACCGTCAACACCATCGTCATGCGCGAGCCTCCGCAGGCCGTTCTTCGCCGCTGTGTGTGTACGTCGCCGCCGTCTCACGGGCCCGGGCACGGGCCCAGGCGTCCGCCTCGAGAACGTCGGCCACGGTGAGCGAGGTTCCCGGCGCGGGGGTGCCGTGCTCGGAGACCACCTGGGTGACGGTATCCATGATGGCGTTGAACGGCAGCCGCCCCGCCAGAAACGCCTCGACGCACTCCTCGTTCGCCGCATTGAACACCGCAGGGGCCGTGCCGCCCAGCTCCCCCACCTGCCGGGCGAGTGCCACGGAGGGGAACGCCTCGTTGTCGAGGGGGAAGAACTCCCAGGTCGACGCCGTGGACCAGTCGAACGCGGGGGCCGCGTCGGGGACCCGCTGCGGCCAGCCGATGCCGATCGCGATCGGGCCCCGCATGTCCGGCGGGGTGGCCTGGGCGAGCGTGGAGCCGTCGGAGAATTCCACCATCGAGTGGACGTAGGACTGGGGGTGGACGACGACCTCGATGCGGTCGAAGGGGATGTCGTAGAGGAGGTGCGCCTCGATGACCTCGAGCCCCTTGTTGACGAGGGTCGCGCTGTTGACGGTGATCACCGGGCCCATCGCCCAGGTGGGATGGGCGAGGGCGTTCTCGGGTGTGACGTGTGCCAGCTCCGCCCTCGTCCGGCCCCGGAAGGGACCGCCCGACGCCGTGACCACGAGCTTGCGCACGTCGGCGCGGGTGCCGCAGGCCAGCGCCTGGAACAGCGCGGCGTGCTCGGAGTCCACCGGGATGATCTGACCGGGCTTGGCGACCGCCTTGACCAGCGGCCCGCCGACGATGAGCGACTCCTTGTTGGCCAGCGCGAGGGTGCGGCCGGCTTCGAGCGCGGCGAGGGTGGGCGCGAGACCGATGGAGCCGGTGATGCCGTTGAGCACCGTGTGGCAGGGCGAGGCGGCGAGCTCGGTGGCCGCGCCCGGGCCGGCCAGGACGGTGGGCAGGGGCTCGGAGCCGTACTGCGCCGCCAGCGCCTCGCGCAGCGGGGGCACGGCGTCCTCGCGGGCCACGGCGACGGCCTCGACGCGCAGCCGGTGCGCCTGCTCGGCCAGCAGGCCGACCCGTCCGCCGGCAGCGGACAGCGCGGTGACGCGGAAGCGGTCGGGGTTGCGCAGCACCAGGTCGATGGCCTGCGTGCCGATGGACCCGGTCGAGCCGAGGACGACGATGTCCCTGCGTCCTTCCAGCGCGTCGAAGGTCAGATGCGGGTCGGCGAGGGGTGATGGGCTGTCGCTCATCCCCCCATTGTGGCCGTTGATCCTCTCCGCCCGGACAGGGTGCCCCCCTGCGCTCCCACCAGGTGCGGTCGGGCCCCGCTCGCCGATCGCGGTCAGGACCCGCTCCGGGCGGCGGAGAACTTCTTCCACTGGGCGTCGACGATCTCCTGGGGCACGGCCTTGATGTCCTTCGTACCGAGGAAGTCGGCGCGGAAGGAGAGCGTGGTCGATCCGGACCGGACGACGGTCAGGTACTCGTACAGCCTCAGCTTTCCCTTCACATCGAGGACGGTGAACCGGAACGCCACGGCCTCGTCCCCGATCGCGGGCGCCCCGGCGGGCTCGACCTTCAGGACCCTGGCCCGTGCGATGGCACGTTCCTCGGTGTAGCCGCCGGCGCATGCCTCGCCCGCCGCGGCCAGGTCCTTCATGACGGCGGCGGCCCCGTCCCGCGCGTAGGAGCGCAGTTGCACGAGGACGCTCGTCCCGATCATCTCGTCGGCGATGTCCACCTGGCGGTGGACCTCGGCGGCCGGGTCGTGGGCGGTCGCGCCCGCGGCGAGGGAGACGAGCGGCCGGCAGCGGTCCGGGTCGGCGGTGTAGAGGTCGCCGAGCGGGGCCCCGTCCGTGCCCCGTGCCGTGTAAGGGCCGATCCGCTCGCCCTCGGCGAAGGCGACGTCGTTCAGGGCGGCCTCCGTGAGCGCGGTGCCGCCGCGCGCCGGTGCGGATCCGGAAGGGGGGGCCGACCGGCCGGCGCCGCCGCTGTCCGGTCCGCTGTCGTCGGCGCTGCTGCACGCGGCCGTGGTGACCATCAGCCCGGCCAGCACCAGGCCCCAGGCGCGCAGCCGCCTGCGGGCGTGCCGGTGGCCGCTGTTGACGTTTCCCGCCCCGAACATCCGTGCCCCGTTCCCCGGTTGAGCCGTCCGAAGGCCGATTGTGGGTCACGGGGCCGTGCCGCGCCACCTTCACGGGCCTGGGCCGACAGAAGCGGGTACGGCCGGGCGCCCGGCCGTACCCGCGGGTGGCTCAGCGGATCGGCCGGTGCACGTTCTCCCGCTCCGAGGCGCCGGGGGTGGCGTCGGCGATCCAGGGGCCGTCGCCGCTCGGGTCGATGACGCCCTCCTCCAGCCAGGTGTACGCGCCCCCGAGCACGCCCTTGACCACCGCGCGGTCGAGGTCGTCGGTGTTGCTCCACAGCCGCCCGAAGAGCTCCTCGACGCGGATGCGGGCCTGTCGGCAGAAGGCGTCGGCCAGCTGGTAGGCCTCGCGTCCGTGGTCCCCGGTGGTCCGCAGCAGTTCCGCCCGTACACAGGCGGCGCTCATTGCGAACAGTTCGGCGCCGATGTCGACGATCCGGCCGAGGAACCCCTGCTTGGTCTCCATCCGGCCCTGCCACCGGGACATGGCGTAGAACGTGGACCGGGCAAGCTTGCGGGCGGCTCGCTCGACATAGCGCAGATGGGTGGACAGGTCCGCGTGGCCGCGGGGGTGGAACTCGGCGTACGAGCGCGGGAGCTGGCCCGGGCCCGCGACCAGCTTGGGCAGCCAGCGGGCGTAGAAGGCGGTGGCCTGGGCACCGGCCCTGGCCTTGTCGCCGAGGGTCTTGTCGGGGTCGATGATGTCGCCGGCAACCGCGAGATGGGCGTCGACCGCCTCGCGTGCGATCAGCAGGTGCATGATCTCCGTCGATCCCTCGAAGATCCGGTTGATGCGCAGGTCACGCAGCAACTGCTCGGCGGGAACGGCCCGTTCGCCGCGGGCGGCGAGGGAGTCGGCGGTCTCGAAACCGCGGCCGCCGCGGATCTGGACCAGTTCGTCCGCCATCAGCCAGGCCATCTCGGAGCCGTACAGCTTGGCCAGGGCGGCCTCGATGCGGATGTCGTTGCGGTTCTCGTCCGCCATCTGGCTGGACAGGTCGAGCACGGCTTCGAGGGCGAAGGTGGTGGCGGCGATGAAGGAGATCTTCGAGCCGACGGCCTCGTGGTGGGCGACCGGCTTGCCCCACTGCTCACGGACGGCGGACCACTCGCGGGCGATCTTCAGGCACCACTTGCCCGCGCCGGCGCACATCGCGGGCAGGGAGAGCCGGCCGGTGTTGAGGGTGGTCAGGGCGATCTTGAGGCCGGAGCCCTCGGGCCCGATGCGGTTGGCCGCGGGGACACGGACCTGGTGGAAGCGGGTGACGCCGTTCTCGAGGCCGCGCAGGCCCATGAAGGCGTTGCGGTTCTCGACGGTGATGCCGGGAGAGCCTGCCTCGACCACGAAGGCGGTGATGCCGCCCTTGTGTCCCTCGCTCCTCGGCACCCTGGCCATGACGACGAGGAGATCGGCGACGACGCCGTTCGTCGTCCAGAGCTTGACCCCGTCGAGGACGTAGTCGTCGCCGTCGGGGACGGCGGTGGTGGCCAGGCGTGCCGGGTCCGAGCCCACGTCCGGCTCGGTGAGCAGGAACGCCGAGATGTCGGTGCGGGCCAGGCGGGGCAGGAAGGCGTCCTTCTGCTCCTGCGTGCCGAACAGTTTCAGCGGCTGCGGTACGCCGATCGACTGATGGGCGGAGAGCAGCGCACCGATCGCCGGGTTCGCGGAGCCGACCAGGGCGAGGGCCTTGTTGTAGTACACCTGGGTGAGTCCGAGGCCGCCGTACTTGGTGTCGATCTTCATTCCGAGAGCGCCGAGCTCCTTGAGGCCGTCGATCACCGCGTCGGGGATCATGGCGTCGCGCTCGATCTGTGCGCCGTCGACCTTCGTCTCGCAGAAGTCGCGCAGCTTGGCGAGGAATTCCTCGCCGCGCTGCACGTCGTCCGCGGCCGGCATGGGATGGGGGTGGATCAGGTCCAGCCGGAAGCGGCCGAGGAACAGTTCCTTGGCGAAGCTGGGCTTCCGCCAGTCCTGCTCGCGCGCTGCCTCGGCGACCTGGCGGGCTTCACGCTCGGAGACTTTGGGCTTGGTCGGTGCGGACATGAAGGGAGTCACCTCGCCGCGGTGTGGTGGAGTCCGTGGTGGAATCGGTCGAATCCATGGGGAACTACCGGTGGGTGCTACTTGTGAGTCTCTACCCGATCCGGCGGACTCTCACCAGTCCTCGCGCGCAGGCGGACGAAAGGTGACTCATCTGCCGCCCCTCGCCGGATGTCGCGGCACGGCAACGGCTGGAGCCCCCGCGCAGTATGCCCCTTACAGCACCTCTGACCTGGGGTTCCTTCTCCGACCTGCACAAACGCCGCTGTGGGCCGAGGTCACGCGCAGGGACGTGTCGCAGCCGCTTGGCCCTGGGCGCCTTCGATTTACCTCGACGTAGGAAGTCTCGAGAGCACCCTGGTGCTGCTTCGGGACCATGGCTGTCGCTCTGCACGGCGAGGGCTGCCGGGGTGCCGCCGAAGTCCAAGGTCGGTCTGTACGCGGCGATCCGCCGTGGCTCGCGTGCTGCCCTGTCGAGCCGCGCTCCGCAGCGGCAGTACGGCGTCGGCTTCCTGACGGTGGAGAAGGCCCTGATGTGGGCTTGGCCGGAGCCGCGCAAGCAGCGGCACACGGTGAAGCGGATCCTCGATCGGCTGGTGGGCGCGGGGCGTGGGGGCGTGCCTCGTGGGCGCCGCTGGCCTGCTCTACTCCTCGGTCATCAGCTGCAGCAGGTCGCGCAGGTCGCGGCGCTGGTCTTCGTTGAGTGCGGCGAGCGGGTCGCGGGCGAAGCGCAGGCGGCTGCGCAGATCCTGGGCCGCTGCCTTCCCGGCGTCTGTGGTGGCGAGAAGCTTGATTCGCCGGTCGTTGGGTTCGGGCCGGCGTTCCACCAGGCCCCGGTTCTGCAGGCGGTCCACGATGCCGGTGAGGTTGGACGGTTCAGCTCCCAGTCGTTCGGCGACGCGACGCATGGGCAGCGGGGCCTCATCCAGGGCGATCAGTGCCTTCACCTGCTGAGGGGTGAGGCCGTGGTGAGCCGCGGCGGCCTCGTACTCGCGGGTGTAGCGGTCGGTGACCTTCGCGAAAAGGTGGATCACCTCGGAGGTCAGGGGGTCGTCTGCCGTCATTGCTCCAGACTACGAAAAGTTATTCGAGCTGACAAAGGTTGACTACCATAATTATGTCGCATAACTTTATGGCGTGCGGCTCCGGCTGCACACCCGCCTCCATCCGCCACAGCAAGGAGCCACCACATGAAGCAGCGCACCCTGGGCATCGACGGACCGTCGGTCTCCGCCGTCGGACTCGGCCTGATGGGCATGTCCGAGTTCTACGGAGCCACCGACGACACCCAGTCCATCGCCACCATCCACCGCGCCCTCGACCTGGGCGTGAACCTTTTGGACACTGCCGACGTCTACGGCGCCGGCCACAACGAAACCCTGCTGGGCCGCGCCCTCGTGGGCCGACGGCGGGAGGAAGCCGTCGTGGCCACCAAGTTCGGCTCCCGCCTGCACGAGGGCACCTTCACCGTCGACTCCACCCCGCGGTACGCCAAGAAGGCCGTCGATGCCTCCCTCACCCGGCTGGGCCTGGACCACATCGACCTGTACTACCTCCACCGGCGTGATCCCGCCGTTCCGATCGAAGACACCGTCGGCGCCCTGGCCGAACTCGTCGCGGCAGGCAAGATCCGCCACATCGGACTCTCCGAGGTGAACGCCGACACCCTGCGCCGGGCACACGCCGTTCACCCCATCACTGCACTCCAGAGCGAATACTCCTTGTGGGAACGCGGCTTGGAGACCGAGATACTCCCGACCACCCGCGAGCTCGGGATCACCCTCGTCCCCTACTCACCGGTCGGCCGCGGCTTCCTGTCCGGCGCGATCGAGGACACCTCTTCACTCGCCGCAGACGACTACCGCCGCTTCGACCCCCGCTTCCAGGGCGACAACCTGCGCCACAACCTCCACCTGGCCGACCAGGTCCGCACCTTCGCGGCAGAGACCGGCCTCACGCCGACGCAGCTGGCCCTCGCGTGGCTCCTCCACCAGGGCGACGACATCGTCCCCATTCCCGGGACCAAGCGCATCAGT
Organism: Streptomyces sp. NPDC018833; assembly: GCF_044390825.1. Classification (NCBI taxonomy): domain Bacteria; kingdom Bacillati; phylum Actinomycetota; class Actinomycetes; order Kitasatosporales; family Streptomycetaceae; genus Streptomyces; species Streptomyces sp. NPDC018833. The sequence continues at coordinate 75,284 of NZ_JBIRZM010000004.1, forward strand.
TACCTGGAAGAGAACAGCGCGGCCGCCGACGCCCGTCTCGACGCCGACCACCTCGCCGCTCTGGACGCAGCTCTCCCTCCCGGCGCCGCCGCCGGGCCGCGCTACCCCGATCAGCTCATGGACCGCGTCAACAACTGACTCCAGCCCTCCGGTCCGTCGGCTGCGCCCACCACCCAAGCCCTCAGTGGGGGGTGGGCCCGGGGGTCGCTGGTCTCGGCCTACTCCACGATCGCGATCGGGAACGGCGCACCGTCGGGACGGGGGATGTCCGCGTCCGACAGGGTCGCCCCCTGCTTCCAGGCGCGCCCCTTCGCCCGTGGCCGCATCCCGCAGCGGGCTGAACCGGATGCCGATGCGCTGCCGAGCGGTTTGAAGTCCGGCAGGCGGGCAGACGGATTCATGCAGGATTTATGCGTAGAGAAGGGGCGTGCCATGGGCATCATCAGCTGGATTCTGCTGGGGCTGTTCGCCGGCATCATCGCGAAGTTCCTGATGCCGGGCCGCGACCCCGGTGGCTGCATCGTCACGCCACTCATCGGCATCGCTGGGGGGCTTCTGGGCGGATGGCTCGGCAAGGTTATTTTCGGAGTCGAATCCATTGACGGCTTCTTCGAGCTCTCTACGTGGATCGCCGCCATTGTCGGCTCCCTCATCCTCCTGGGCATCTACAGGCTTGTAGTCCGCGCCAAGGATTGAGTAAACGGAGGTCGAGGGCGGCCGGACTGCGGGGTGTGGCGCGGCGGTGTCGCCACGCACGAGCCCCGACGGCAACAACACAAGCTCGAGGGCCGACGGAAGACCTTTCCGACTTCCGCCAGCCCTCGCGTACCGCTCGCGCCAGGCTCTCGTTTGCCGACGGCCTTGCCGGTGGTCTCCTTCAGTTTGCCCTCGGTGGTCTTCGTGACGTTCTTGATCTTCCTGCCTGCGCCCGCTCTTCTCACCTCCGCGTCTCCTGAGGGGCGTTGGGCTCAGGGTACCGATCCGACGCCGACCTGATATGACGGAGAACACGCCACTACCGAAAAATCGGTGGCTCCGAGGTTTGGAATCGGGTGGGTGGCGCAGACGGATTTATGCGTGGGTGCGCGTCGATAAGAGGCGCTCCATGGGTTTCATCGGCTGGATTCTTATGGGCCTGCCTGCCCGGCGGAATCATCATGAAGGTCCTGATACCGGGTCCGGACCCCGAGTAGATGATCCTGGGTGGCTCGGCAAGGTCACTTCTTTTGGCTGTCTGTCGTCTGATGGCCGACAGGAGGCACGCGTGATGTTCGCCTCGAGGCGGCGCGGACGTAAGAGGCGCAGGCGTCGGGCCCTCGCTCGCTGGAAGCCTCGATCCGTCCGCCGCCGCATGTTCGTGGGATTCGCGGCGTGGGGGGTGCGACTGACGCTGTGGGGCATGGGACTGGCGCTACGGCGTTTGCTGCGCGCCGCGTTTCGTGCCTAGTGGCGCCCGAGGTTCTTGATGGTGAGGGACTGATCGCGCCCATGGTCGTCAGGGGGCGAAGCGACCAATACGGGCGAGGCCAGGCCGGCGGGACCCGTCAGGCATGGTCCCGCCGGCCGCTGGTCAACCTCGGTCCTCAGGGCTGGTGATCTCACGGTGGGCCTGTTCGGGTCGGCCGCGACAATAGACAGCCGCCGCACGGTCCTCAGAACGTGCCCTTGCCCTTCTCCTTGGCCCGCCGCGCTTCGCCCCGGGCTTCCAGGGCGGCGCCCTTGGCTGCCAGGGTCTCCTTACCTATCGAATGGGCGGCCTTTTTCACAGCCTTGCCGGCAACTCGTTCGATCTCAGCCTTGGCTTTCTCTCCAGCACTCATGTCGGGTCCTTTCACGGTCCAGCCGTCTTTGCGTATGTCCGCGTAGCGGGCTCGCAAACGATGCGGACGGCTGGTTCTCGGTCGTCTCACCGTCGTGAGGACGGCACGAGGCGCAGCAGTGCGTGCAAGACGGCGTCGACGCCGTCATGGGCCGGTTCATCGAGGGTCGCGTGGGTGAGCACGCGGGCCAAAGCTCGCAGCAGCGGGGGCGAGGCCATGACGCGGGGGTGGAGGATCGGCCGGAAGCCGGTCTGTGAAAAGCAACGGCCGGAGCCCCCGCACAGTGGGCTCCTCACAGTGCCCCTGACCTGCGATCTTTCTCTCACCTGCAAAAACGCCCGGTGGCTTCGGCCCGCATCTTCGCTCATCCGGCCTAATCTCCCCGCATCCTCGCTCACCCGTGTTCCCGCGGGAACACACTCCGGGACACGCGAGACTCGCAGGCGCCCTTGCAGGGCGGCGCCGTACGTCCGATGCACTGGAGATCGGTACCCGCCAAGTTGTCCTGCGGTGCACGGTCACGCACCGGGCTCACCTTGCGCACCTTCACACGCCAATAGGGAGGACCCGGGAGGAAGGGGTTTCGAGTCGGCGCGCCGTGGTCATGAAGCACCCATGACAAGGTCATATGACCCGTGGAGCTGGGAGTGGCGGCGGCTCCGCTGTCTCGCAGGCTGTGGTGAACCCGTGAAGCGCGCCGTGCATGCGTGGGTGGAGTTGTACGGGACACAGTCGGGCAGTTGGCTCTCTGCGACCCGCATTGACGCAGGGCACGGACTCGCCGACCCTCTTCCGCCACCTCCCGATGAACGGCTGTACATGCTCGGAGCCGCGCACCGGGCGTGCCTGGACCCAGCGGTCGAGTTGCTTCGACAGGGAGTCGCTATTTTCGATCATCCTCTTCAGGAGGCGTTCGTCGACGTACCTCCTCATGGCCAAGCACCCGCGAATTGGCTACCAGCGCAGCGCGGCCGGTGCCCCTTCTGCCAGGACTTGGAGCCGAACCCCACCAAGGAGGACATCTACCCGCAGTGGCTGATCCGGGAGCTGCGCCGACTCGGCGTGAGGAACGGTTCGCCAGATCCACGACAGCGGAAGATCGAATGGCCAACCACTCCGGTCTGCCAGCAGTGCAACAACAACTGGATGTCTGTTCTCGAGAACGACGTCTCTTCGATCTTGCTGCCCATGTTCTTCAGCACGCGTCTCGTGAGTGAGCAAGAGCAGGTGACGCTGGCTCTGTGGGCAGCCATGAAGGCGGTGCTATTCGACTCCGCTGGCGAGGCCGTCATACCTCACGGGTTCGGTCAGAGCCTGGAGCTCTTCCGTCATCCGCACCCCGGTATGCACGTATGGATCGCCGCATACCACGACAGCAACCCGCTATCCCTAGTGGTTCGGCCTATCTACGCAGCCCAGGAGGTGGAAGGGGGCAGTGATCAGCTCGATGGATGGTGCGCCACGTTCTCCGTGCTGCGGGTCGCCTTTCAGGTGTTCATCCCGTTCGCGGAAGGAGACCTCGCTCCGCTCCCGGACTTCCACGGCTCCGTGGTCAAGCTCTGGCCCCCGTCAGGCGAGGTTCTGGACTGGCCGCCGGCGTACTACTTCGACAGCAAGTCCATAAACGGCCTCGCGGCACGGATCAACGACAACCGAGAGGTCATTCAAATGGAGGTCACCCTCACCGAGGCTGTTCGGGAACCCGGACCGCCTGGCCCCGCGCCTACCCCGTAGGCCGGGACCAGGCGGCTCCGGGTCTTCAGCGCAGGGCTTCGAGCACCCGAGCCCGCAGGGTCGCGTTCTCGATCGTGTCCGCGTAGCGCCAAGCCGCGGCCGTGACCTCCTCTTCCTGGAGCTCGACCACGTCGGTGTGGGTCCGGAAGAGGTAGCGGAAGTCGAAGTGGTGGTGACTCGGCTCGTCCTTGGCCGGGTTGGCGGGGATGTGGTGGGCATCGATGTGCAGGGGACGATGGCCGACGGGGACCACCACCGAGGCCGGGATGCCGGTCTCCTCGGTCAGCTCGCGCTGGGCGGCTTCGAGGAGAGTGCCGTCCTGGGGCTCCAGGTGGCCTCCGGGGAGGAGCCAGTGACCCAGCGCGCGGTGCTTGATCAGGAGGACGCGGCCAGCGGGTTCAATGAGGATCGCTCCGGCAGTGAGGTGGCCTTCGAAGGTCTTGCGGCTGGTGACGTCGTGACCGGCGTCGAGGAGCTCGCCGATGGGTGCGAGGCGCCACTTCTCGTCAGGGTGGGCGTCAAGGTACTCGTCGAGCGTCTCGCGGATGCGGGCGGGCTTGATGGGCAAGGCGTCTCCTCAGTGGTGGAAGTGGTCGAGCCACGTCGCGGCGATGGCGGCGCGGTCGGTGGGGCTGATCTCGTGCATGCCGGGCTCCAGGCTGCCGCGGGCAAGGACGGCGGAAGCGGCGAGTATCTCGGCCTGGACGAGGAAGATGAACGGGCCCACGCTGGCACCGTGCAGGAAGTTGACGGCATTGCCGCCGTTGAGCAGGTCGAAGTGGTGGTTGGCGGTCAGATAGCGGGTGACGTGCTCGCCGACATGGACGCGCTGGTATATGGGCGGCAGCCCGGCCAGGTCGAGCTCGTCCTCACTGCTGGTCACCGTGGCGACGTAGGCGCCGGCACGCAGTCGCGGGAAGTCCTGGCCCCGGAGTGCCAGGGAGCCGGTGGCGCACAGAACGAGTCCGGCCTCGGCGAGGCTGGCATCGCGGTCGGAGGTCACCACGAAATCCTGTGAGAGTGCCTGCGTGCGCTTGACGGGGTCGATGTCGTGGACGGTGACCTGTACGCCCTTGCCGTGGAGCAGGCGGGCGATGCTGGAGCCGAGCTTGCCGAAGCCGATGACGAGGGTGGAGCGGCCGATCAGAATGTCGCCACGGGACCGCATGAGGGCCTCGGTCGAGAAGACGATCGACTGTCCGACGAGGTAGTCCTCGGGGTCCTTCAGCGGCGAGCGGGCCACAGAGACGACCGGGCAGGGCAGCTTGCCGAGTTCGGCGTACCGGCGATGACCGTTCTCCGTGTCCTCGACGACGCCGAGGACTTGGCCGGAGAAGCGGTCGCAGAGCGCGCCGAGCGTGTGGGCGAAGTAGCCGCCGACATCGAGCAGGACGACCGGCCGGCCTGCGGCCCGTGCCTCCATGAAGCCGAGGGCCCGGTCGGGGTCGGCGAACAGCTCACGGGACAGTTCGGCGCAGCCGTACCCGTCGTCCTCGATCTGGCGCAGGGCGTGCGGGTCGACCGACTTCGGCTTGGGCAGGACGGTCCGCAGGTCGGTGACGGCGCCCACGCCGCGCACGAAAGCCGGCCGCTCGGGCAGCACGTGCGTGATCAGGACCGAGGCAGGGCGCTCAGCGGGCGTGAAGCGGCTGGCGATGCGCTCGAAGTAGGTGTCGAGACGGGCGCCTTCCAGGGTGTCCATGGCGGTGTCTCCTCCGGTACGGCGGTGAGGTGGCGCAAGGGGTCGGTTTGCTGTGGTTCCAGGGCGCGGCGGAGGGCAGCGGGGTCGGTGAGCGTCTCGTCGTCGGGCAGCTCGCACCATCCGCCGGTGTGCCCATCCGAGCAGTCCGGATCCGGGGCCACGAGCCAGGATCCGACGCCTAGAACGTGCACAGGCAGGTCCAGCCAGAGGCTGGCGCTCCCCGTGGGTACGGCGAAGTACAGGCGCTGGCTCAGGCGGTCGTACAGCACTGGGCCGATTTCCTCCTCGGCGGCCCGGAGCCGGGCGAGTGCGAGGAAGCCGGTCTCTGCCGGTACCCGCACCACGTCCCAGTCCTGGCCGAGAGGAAGGAGGCGGAGATCGGGGAGCTTCTCGACGTGGGCCGCGCCCCTCAGAGCGTCGCGGAATGACATCAGACCCCTCCCCGTTGCCGGACGACCGGCCGTGCCTCGGCGGGGCGCTCCCTCCCCAGTCGGGGGCTGCTTCCGCGGACGACGATCAATGAGGCCCCGGCCTCCTTGATGCGGCGCTCGCGCTCGGCGGCGAGCCCCTTGGGCCCCAAGTGGCTGCGCGAAGGCGCGACCACGCCGTACGTGCCGGCCAGGGCGAGGACGTCGAGGAGGCCGACAAAGGCCGGGGCAAGCGGGTTCGTGGTCGCCTCGCGCTCGGTGAAGACGCCGCGCAGCGTCAACTCGTGCTGGAGGCAGTATTCGGCGAGGGAGTCGACCAGGGCCGTGTGGCGGGCCGCCGAGCCAGTCGTATGGCGCAGGTAGCCGTAGACGTGGACCTCACCGACCTCGCGGTGTTCCGTGATGCGTTCCATGCACTGAGCGTCCCGGCGATTGAACGGCCTCGAAATGACCGCCTGTTGTACTTCCGTTGCACTTCCCGCCCGTCACATGCGCTCGGCGTGCTTCGATACGCGGCGGAGGGAGGTAGCCCATGGTCAGCGTGCAGCAATGGACCGGCCGAGAGGCCAAAGCTCTGCGCTCGGCACTCCGGATGAGCACCCGCGCCTTTGCGGAACACCTGGGCGTGGCGCTGCGCACCGTGGCCAAGTGGGAGAAGCACGGTGCGGATACCCACCCGCGCCCCGACACGCAGTCCATCCTCGACACCGCTCTCGCCCGCGCCGACGAGGCTGCGCACGCGCGCTTCGAGGAGGCGTTGCATGGCCGGCGGATCGCCCCGTCCGTAGATCATGAGGCATGGACGGAGGACATCGACCGCGCCATCGTCTGCCTCAGCCACCAGCGGTTCACCTTCGCCTCGGACCTGCTGAGCAGGTGGCTCAGCCGCCACGAGCCACTCGGTCTCGACGACAAGGGCGCGTACCTCTACGGCCGCTCTCTCGTCCTCCTCGGAGACTTACAGCGCGACCAGGGCGCCATCCTCGGCCCGCTCTCCGCGCGCCACTCCTACCTACGCGCGCACCGCGTGTTCCACGACCTGGCCATCCCCCGGCGCACGGCACAGATCGAGCTCTCCCTCGCCGTGGTCACGGAGATGGCCGGGCAGCTCGAAGCCTCGGCCCGCCAGTACGAACAATTGGCCAGCGACGACCGCCTCAGCCACCGCGACCGGGCCCGCGCCCGTCTCTGGGTGGGCACAGCACTCAGCAAGCACGGCAACAACGAGTACGCCACCAAGGTCATGCGCTCCGCGATCAGGGACTTCGAGGAGCTGGGCGAGCCCGAGGACTGGGCCGTTGCCCACCAAAAGCTCGCCCTCGCGCATCGCGGGGCCGGTGAACTCGGCCAGGCGCTGCACTACATCGACATCGCCCGCTCGACCGGATCCGTCGACTCCCCCATGCAACACGTTCGGCTGGACACCGCGTACTCGCACATCCTTCTGTCCGACCCGGCCACCCGCGATGATGGGTTGACCGTCCTCGACGACGCGGCGCGCATGGCCTCCCAGCACGGCCTGAGCCATCAGCTCCGCAGCATCGAGGGAATCCGGCGGTCGTACGACGACCCGCGGACCCTCGTGTCGAGGTGAAGGCAGCGATGATCGAGGGAGTCCCCCGTGCCGGACCGCGCAGAGCGCACCATCACCGACGAGCAGTGGAACGACGCCGTGCTGATCTGGCGCTATCACCAGATGGGCCACGAGGTACGCCCCTGCTCGGCGGCCATCGGCCTGGGCAGCCATGACCTCGGTGTCGCCACGGCCACCGCCGACCTCTACGACGCTGGCCTGTTTCCCGTCATCGTCTTCAGCGGCGGGAACAGCCCGACCACCGCGGCCCGCTTCCCGCGCGGCGAGGCAGTCCACTACCGCGAACACGCCCTCGACCTGGGCGTGCCCGACGAGGCGATCTTGCTGGAGACCGAGGCCGGGAACACCGGACAGAACATCACCCTGTCCCGTGAGGTGTTGCGCGAGGCCGGCGTGGAGGTGGAGTCGCTGCTCCTGATCTCCAAGCCGTACATGGAGCGCCGCTCGTACGCCACGTGCCGCAAGCTCTGCCCAGAAGTCGAGGTCGTCTGTGCCTCCGAGCCGCTGGAGTTCGACGACTACATCAAGTCCATCGGCGACGAGAAGCTCGTCGTAGACATGCTCGTGGGCGACCTGCAACGGGTGATCGAGTACCCGGCGCTCGGCTTCGCCGTCGAGCAGGACGTACCAGGGGATGTCCATGACGCGTACGAGCGCCTCCTGCGCGCCGGTTTCGACAGCAGACTCATCAGCTCCTGACACCGACACCGCCCCTCCGGGGGCGGTGTGCTCGATCCACCAGCCGAACTTCTTCCCACGGCTGTCCACACTGGCCAAGCTGTTTGCATCGGACGTGTGGATCGTCCTGGACGACGTCCAGGACGCCCGCCGGGACTACCAGCACCGCGCCCGCCTGGCCTGTCTCGCAGACCCTGGCGACAGGCGGTGGCTGTCCGTGGCCACCCACCTGCCGCAAGGCCGCAGCACCCTGATCCGCGATGCGTGGCTTGCCGATCCCGAACGCTCCGGACGGCGGGTCCAGCAGCTCACCCACCAGTTGTACGGGCGAAGCGCGAACTGGCCCGCCGTGAAGGCGGTCGTGGACCGTGCGCTGGAGGAGTTCAACTCCACGAAACGGACGGCTGCTGTCGCCGAGGCATCGACGTTGGCGCTTCTGGCGGCCGTGGGGTGGTCCGGGACGGTCGTCCGCAGCAGTGCACTGACCGCTCGCACCGGCCGATCCACACGCCTCGCGGACCTCACCGCAGCAGCGCACTGCAGGACGTACCTGTGCGGCCGCGGCGGCATGCGCTACGTCGAGCACCGTGCCTTCTCGGACGTCGACTTGGCCGTCGTGCCCTTCCTGCCGCCGGAGAGGTCGGGGCCGCCGTGGGAGCATGCGCAATCCATCAGCGCCCTGTGGGCCTTGGCAGCGGTGGGCGCTCGTGGAGTGCGCCAAGAGTTGCAGGACGCCGCTTCCCGCGCGCGTGGGGCGTAGCGACCGGTCGCGGAAGCAGGCTCACCTTGGCCAAGACCTTTGAGCCGGTGTTCCCACGTGTTCAGGAGATTCAGCCAAGATCCGACTCTTTTCGCAGGTCAGGGCCTGTAAAAGGGGGACGGCCGGAGCCCCCGCACAGTGGGCTCCGGCCGTCGGTCCAGGTGACGTACTACAGGGCCAGGCCCGTGAGGACCAGCACTCGCTCGTACGTGTAGTCGTCCATCGCGAAGGCCACGCCCTCACGGCCGACGCCGGACTGCTTGGCGCCGCCGTACGGCATCTGGTCGGCACGGTAGGACGGGACGTCGCCGACGATCACGCCGCCGACCTCCAGGGCGCGGTGGGCGCGGAAGGCGGTCTGCAGGTCGTGCGTGAACACACCCGCCTGGAGGCCGTACTTGGAGTCGTTGACGGCCGCGAACGCCTCGTCCTCGCCGTCGACCTTCGTCACGGTCAGGACCGGGCCGAAGACCTCCTCGCAGGCGAGGTTGACATCGGCGGGGACGTCGGTGAGGACGGTGGGCGCGTAGGTGGCACCGTCGCGCTTGCCGCCGGCCAGCAGCTTGGCACCGCCTTGGACGGCCTCGTCGACCCAGTACTCCACCCGCTTGGCGGCGTCCTCGCTGACGAGCGGGCCGACGTCGGTCGCCGGGTCGGACGGGTCGCCGGTGACCTGGGCCTCGACCGCCGCGACGATCTTCGGCAGCAGCCGGTCGTAGACGGTCGCGTCGGCGATCACGCGCTGCACGGAGATGCAGGACTGGCCGCCCTGGTAGTTGGAGAAGGTGGCGATACGGGTCGCCGCCCAGTCCAGGTCCTGCTCGCTCGCGAAGTCCGCGAGGACCACCGCCGCGCCGTTGCCGCCCAGCTCCAGGGTGCAGTGCTTGCGCGGGACCGAGTCCATGATCGCGTAGCCGACCTTGTCGGAGCCGGTGAAGGAGATGACCGGCAGGCGCTCGTCCTTCACCAGGGTGGGCATCTGCTCGTTCGGGACAGTCAGCACCGACCAGGAACCGGCGGGCAAGTCGGTCTCGGCGAGCAGCTCACCGAGGATCAGCCCGGACAGCGGGGTCGCCGGGGCGGGCTTGAGGATGATCGGCGCACCGACCGCGATCGCCGGGGCGATCTTGTGGGCGCACAGGTTGAGCGGGAAGTTGAACGGCGCGATACCGAGGACGACGCCCTTGGGGAAGCGGCGGGTCAGCGCGAGACGGCCCTGGCCGCCCGCGTCGGTGTCCAGACGCTGGACCTCGCCGCCGTTGAAGCGGCGGGCTTCCTCGGCGGCGAACCGGAAGACGGACACGGCGCGACCGACCTCGCCGCGCGCCCACTTGATCGGCTTGCCGTTCTCGGCGGAGATCAGCTGGGCGATCTCCTCCGTGCGCTCCACCAGGCGCCTGGAGACGTGGTCCAGAGCGGCGGCGCGCACATGGGCCGGGGTCGCGGCGAACTCGTCGATCACGGCGTGCGCCGCGGCGACGGCCTCCTCGACCTGCGCCTCGGTGGGCACGGAGACCCGGCCGACGAGCCGGCCGTCCCAGGGGGAGGTGACGTCGAAGGCGGCCTCGCCGGTGGCCTGGCGGCCGGCGAGCCAGAAGGCGTGGGTGGAGGTCATGTCCCGGCCCTTCCGAAGTAGATGGGGGTTGGTCTGTGCCCACCGTAGGACCGGCGGCCCACGGATGTGTTTGTCCGGCGTGTAGTGGTGGCCGGGCAGTCTGCGACGCTTTGGCGAGAGGGCGGGGTGGACGGGCCGGTCAGCGCCGTCTCTCGGTGCTGACGATGAGGCAGACACCCGCCACGACGACCGCACCGCCCACGGCGATCGGCCAGGACAGCCGCTCGTCGAGGACGAGTGCGCCCAGCAGCACGGCGACGACCGGGTTCACGTACGCGTAGGTCGCGACGAGGGACAGCGGAGCGGAGTGCAGCAGCCAGGCGTACGCGGTGAACGCGAGCAGCGAACCGAAGACGACGAGGTAGGCGAAGGCGGTCCAGGACCGAGCGGAGACGTCCTCCAGGCGGAAGCCGTGCTGCTCGCCGCGGAGGAGGGCGACGGCCGCACAGCCGAGGCCGCCCGCGACCATCTCGTAGGCGCTGGCCGCGAAGGGGTTGGCGGGCATCGGGATACGGGACGACGAGAAGGAGCCCACCGCCCAAAGAACGGTCGCCACGATCACCGTGAGGACGCCGCCGATCCGCACGTCGCCGCTGAGACCGGGCAGGGTCAGCACGGCGAGTCCGGCGAGACCCAGCAGGACGCCGAGGTAGGCGTCGGGGCCGGGACGTTCGCCGAAGGACCTGCGCAGGACGACCACCCAGGCGGGAACGACGGCGATCATCAGAGCGGTCAGGCCGGACGGGACGGAGGTCTCGGCGAGGACGACGAGACCGTTTCCGCCGAGGAGCAGCAGCAGGCCGACGAGAGCGGCGGAGCCGAGCTGGGCGCGGGTGACCTTGAGCGCCGAGGGCCCGTAGCGCCAGGCGACGAGCGCGCCGAGGACGACGCCGGCGACGACGAACCGGGCGCCCGCGGACAGGAAGGGCGGCATGGTCTCGACGACGACGCGGATACCGAGATACGTGGACCCCCAGACGACGTACACGATGGCGAGGGCTGCCCATACGGCCCCGCTGATGCGCCGCCTTCCGCCCCCACCGGGCACGACACCCTCGAAGGTCGCGTCCTCGCCGGCAACCCGTGCGCCCATCGGTGCTCCTCGCCTCCACGGCGACGCACCCCACGACGTGTGCCGGGGCGCGCCATCACAAGCGAGGAAGATAAGAAGTCACGGGGTGAACTGCAACGATTCTGCCCGGGATCGGGCAGGGAAGCGGGAAATTCTTCGCCGTAGGCGAGGTTTTCGGGTGACGTGGCCGGAACGCCGCGTCGCCGGCGCCGCAGGCGACTCCGTCTGACTCGGGACGGTGGCTACGGTCGCGGCACGGGCCGCGCACGGCGTCCGGCGGGGCCGCGCCACGACCGGGCGGCGGGACGGTGGACCGCTTCGTGCCGGTCGGGCGGCAGGCCGGTTGGACCGCTTCGTGCCGGTCGGGCCGCAGGCCGGTTGGACCGCTTCATGCCGGTCGGGCCGCAGGCCGGCTGCACCGCTTCATGCCGGTCCGGCCACGAGCCGGCTGCACCGCTTCATGCCAGCCGGGCCGCGCTCGGCTGCCGCCGAATGCGGCCCACCGGTCGCGTGCCGGAGGCTTCTTGCCCGGCCGGGGGCCGCCGGACCGGCGTAGTCCCTGCGGACTGTCAGGTCGTCGAGGGCGTCGACGTCGTCTTCAGGGACAGCCAGAGCTCCATCCGGACGTCCGGGTCATCCAGGGAACGGCCCAGTATCTCTTCCACGCGGCGCATCCGGTAGCGCAGCGTGTGGCGGTGCACGCCGAGGTCCGCCGCCGCCGCGTCCCACTGGCCGTGGCGGGACAGCCAGGCGCGCAGTGATGCCACGAGATCGCCCCGGCCCGTGGCGTCGTGCTCGTGGAGCGCGCGCAGCATGCCGTCGGCGAAGGCGCGCACCGCGTCGTCCGCGAGGAGCGGCAGGATCGAACCCGTCGCGAGCTCCTCGTGCTCGACCAGCGCGCGGCCGCGCCGCCGGGCCACCGACATGGCCTGTTCCGCCTGCTTGTACGCCCCAGCCGCCGCTATCGGTCCCGTCGGCGCGGAGAGCCCGACGACGGTCTCCGCGTCCTCGGCCGCCTTGTCCGCGTACGCGGCCGTGCACGAGGCGACGACCGCGCCGCCGTCCGCCGCGAGCACCACCAGGCGGCCGTCGGTGTCCGGAACGACCAGCACCGCCTCACCGGCCCGCGCCGCCGCCGACTCCAGCGATTCGGCGAACTCGGCGAGCGGGCCACCCCCGGCGTCGCCGTCCGTCTCCCCCGAGGCCTCGGCGATCAGCAACCGGAAGGGCGCGTCGAGCAGCCCGCCGTACAGGTCGCCGGCGACCGCACGCGCGTGGTCCGGCTGGCCGGCCAGCAGCATCCGCAGCACGGCGGCGCCCAGGCGCTGTTCCGCGGCCTGGAACGAGCGGGAGCGTTCCGTGGAGAGCGTGAGCAGGGCGACGGCCGAGTGGACCGCGTACCGCTCGGCGGTGCCGAGGGGCGCCCCGGTGCCGACGGCGAGCGCGCCGCGCACCCGGCGGCCGGAGCCGAGCGACTGGAGTTCGACCCGGTCGTCGTCCTCCGCGCCGCCTACGACCGCGCTCGCGGGCGCGGGCCGCTCCCGCAGCCGTTCCACGTCGGCCGTGAAGCGGGCAGCCCGGCGGGCCGCCCACTCGGGCGCGGCGGCCACGACCGCGCCGGAGGCGTCGTACAGGGCGGCCCAGCCCTCGACGTGCGCGGCGAGCCGTGCGACGACCGCCGCCGGGCCCTCGGCGAGCGCAGCGCGAGTCATCTCGCGCTGCGCCTCGAAACCGGCGGTCACGGCCCGGTACTGATCGGCGGCGATCGCCGCGGACACGGCCTTGGATATGGCGATGAACGGTGTACGGCGCGGCACCGCGAGCAGCGGAAGCCGCTCTTCCTTCGCCGCGTCGACGAGGGCGTCGGGCACGTCCTCGTAGTTGACCCCGACCGCGAAGCCGAGGCCGACCACGCCCGCCGCGACCAGCCTGCGCACATAGCGCCGCATCGCCTCGGGGTCCTCGGCGTCCAGGGTCATGGCGGTGACGAGCAGCAGCTCGCCGCCCTCCAGGTACGGCACGGGGTCGGCGAGTTCGCTGACGTGGGCCCAGCGCACGGGGGTCTCGAGCCGGTCCTCACCGGCGCGCACGGTGAGCTTGAGCGCCGAGTGCTGGACGAGCGAGGCGAGGGTGGGCGGCATGGACCTGGGGCCCTTCGAGCAGAGGTGCGGGATTTCGCCGTCCCGTATGAACGACCTACCTCGATTCTGCCAGGTCGTAGCAGTCCGGGGAGCCGCTCAGGTCCGCAGATCGACCAGGAGGGGCGGCGCGTGCTCGCCGCGGACGCTGGTCAGCGACAGGACCGCGTGTCCGGCGGGCAGCCCGTGCGCCAGGTCGGACGCCGACCAGCGGGCCCGCTCGACCTCGCGCACGGTCACCGCCTCCGCGGTGACCGCCCGGCCGGTGACCAGGCGGCGCATCATGTGCAGGGCCTTGGTGAACGGTTCGTCGGAGATGATCTGCCGGTTGGTGACGTCCCGGGTCTGGACCCACTCGGTGCCCCAGGTCTCGGCGAAGTGCCCGCCGTCCCAGGGCGCGAGCCCGGCGAACGCCATACGGCAGCCGACCGCGCCGAGCAGCGGGCCGCGCAGCGCTTCCGGCACGTCCTCCAGCGTCCGCAGCGCGAAAACGACGCCCGCGTTGGCGGTACGCAGGCGTTGCACCGCGCGCACCGAGTCGGCGGTGACCGTGTACGAGGCGTCGTCGAGTACCAGGCAGGCGAACAGCGAGCGGTCGGTGCGGGCGAGCGCGGCCTCGGTGAACTGGGCCAGCACCAGCCGCGCGATGATCCGGGACGCCTCGGCGTGGCCGCGCTCCGGAAGGTCGATACGGACCCGCAGCGGGTGCTCGATGGAACGCAGCGAGAACTGCCGGGCACCGCCGTCGGTGCGGAAGAAGTCCGCGAAGGCGGGCCGGTCCAGGAACGCGATCCGCTCGGCGAGCAGGACGCCGATGTCGTCGCCCCGCGCCGACTGCCGTTCGCGTGCGTCGAGTTCGCGGAGCTGGGAGGCCTCGCCCGCGGCCCGGAGCGCGGAGCGCAGCTCGTCCAGGGCCGAGGGCGCGCCACCGAGGAGTTCACGCAGCTCCGGGACGGCGGGGAAGTGGCCGTGGACGCACTGGTAGGGGCCGATGAGCTGGGCGAGCGCGGTCGCGGCGCGGCGGCTGTCGCCGCCGGGGAGACCGGCCGCGAGGTCGCCGACGAGCGCTTCCGCGAGCATCCGGGCGGCCTCGTCGGGGTCGTCGGCCCCGCCGTACAGGTCGAGATCGTGGGTGGTCCCCGCCCGGCCCACGGAGATGACGAGGTCGAAGTCGCCGTCCGGTGCGACGGCGGCGCCGTAGGCGGTGACCGCGACGACGGCGGCCCGGTTGGCGAGCGCGAGCAGGCACAGCGACTCGACGACGGGCCGCACGAGCCGCACGCTCTTGCCGGAACCGGAGGGCCCGACGGCGAGCAGCGAGGTCCCGAGCAACGCGGGCTCCAGGGCCACGCCGGTGGTACGCCGGGCGTAGGGGTTGCGGCTGTCGTCGACGACGGTGCCGATCTTGACCTGCCCGGTGACGAGATCGTGGGTGGCCGTGCGCACGGGCAGGTCCCGCAGGCCGGAGGGGTGGGCGCAGGCGGCGGGCCCGTGCCTGCGCACGGTGTCGGCGAAGGCGGCGAGCCGTTCGGGCCGGGCGTGGACGCCCTGCCAGGCGCGCCGGATACGGGCGTAGTCGACGTCACCGAGGGCCCCGGACCGGGCGGCTTCGCCCAGCCGCGCGGCCGCGTCGTCGAGGCCGGCGCTGCGCAGCTCGGGCCAGTCGGCGGGGTCGGCCGCGGGCGCGGGCACGGAGGGGGCGGGCTTGTGGCGGCGGACGACGTAGCGGTGCCAGATCTCGGGCACATGGCCGATGCGGGCGAAGAACACCAGCATGCCGCCGCCGACGATCGCGTAGTACACGTAACTGGCGTTGGCCCAGGTGGTGGCGTCGGCGCGCCACGAGTCGGGGGTGAGTGCGAGGAGGGGCCACAGCCAGTAGCGGCCGAGGTAGCCGTTCCACAGCAGGGACCACAGGAGCCAGCCGGTGAGCAGGGAGATGAGCGCGCCGGAGAACAGGCGCCTGGCCGGGACGAGTTCGGGCTCCTCGTCGGGGCGCCGGCGGTGGCCGAGACGCCAGATGCCGGGCTCGGCCTGGGGCCGCGGTGTGCGCAGCCACTCCAGCACGGCGGGGCGGGTCGTGGGCGCGTGTCCCGGCAGGGCCGGCGTGCCCGGCGGCATGGACGGGGTGTGGGACGACGGAGCGTCGGGCCACTCGGCGCGGGCCGGCTCCGGCGACGCTCCGGCAGGTGCCTCGGGCGGCGGACCGGCCGGACGGGGCACGGGATTGGCTCGTGTGCCGCGTGCGTCGAATGTGCCTTCGGATTCCATCAGACCTTCTTTCGAGGCGGCCACCGGATTTTGACCGGTAGGGAAATCGAATCCTTGGAGCGGGCCGTTTTTTGGAAGCGGCAGGGTCCGCTGCATTGTCAGTGGCCGCCAATAGAGTGACGGCATCAGCTTTGAGAGGATGAAATCAGGGGTGGGCCGCGGTGTTGCGCGCGTACGAATTCCTGCTGCGGCCCACCGCCCGGCAGTCCCAGGCACTCGGCGAGATGCTGCGGGATCACCGCTCGCTCTACAACGGGGCGCTGCAGGAACGCCGGGATGCCTACCGGCACGTGACGAAGACGAGCATCAAGTACGGTGACCAGTCCGCGCAGCTCAAGGAGATCCGGGCGTTCGATCCGGAGCGTCAGGGGCAGTGGTCGTTTTCCTCGCAGCAGGCCACCTTGCGGCGGTTGGATACGGCGTTCGCCGCGTTCTTCCGCCGTGTGAAGTCCGGGCAGACCCCGGGGTACCCCAGGTTCAAGGGGGTCGGGCACTTCGACACCGTCGTCTTCCCGAGGGACGGGGACGGTTGTCGGTGGGATTCCACCCCACACGATGCGGTGGTGACCCGCGTCCGGCTGCAAGGTGTTGGACACGTGCGGGTGCACCGGCACCGGCACGTCAAGGGCCGGGTGAAGACCGTCTCGGTGAAGCGGGAGGGCCACCGCTCGTACGCCGTCCTTGCCTGCGACGACGTCCTTGACGCGGGTTGGGGGCTGTTCCTGGGAATCCTGGCGAACAAGGCTGAGAGTGCCGGTCGCCGTGTGATCCCGGTGGAAGCCCGCAACACCTCCCGTACCTGCCCCGCATGCGGGCACGTCGCCAAGGAGAACCGCGTCACCCAAACGAAGTTCGAGTGCGTCAAGTGCGGCCGCGTCGCCAACGCCGACCACGTCGGCGCGCTCAACGTACTCAGCAGGGCCGGGCTGGCCCTCTGCGACGCTGCTCAGCCAGCGACGCAGGAAGCCCGCGACTTCAGTCGTGGGTGGAGTCACGAAACCGCTGCCCCCTGACCAGCCAGGCCCGTTCTGTGCACGACCAATCTAGTGCGTAAGCCGTTGGGCGGGCGGCGGACCGGGTCCACGCTTCCTGGCGTGGGCCCGGTTGTTCCGTATGGCGTCCCCTTGCCCCAAAGCCTCACCTTCGCTTCCGCCGATGGGGCGGGCGCGGGTGGGGCCCTCGCCGCTGTACCGATGTGCGGTCCGCCGAGTGCGGGCTCCCTCCGGACCGGGTGCCGCTCGCCGGGCGGTGTACTCAATCGGTGGTGGGCCAGTCCAGCCCCGTAGGTGATCGAGGCGCGGGGGCACGGGAGGAGCCAGCTGAAACCGGGTCCGGGGCGGAGCCCCGTTTCGGGAAGGGGCGGGGTGGGGGAGACCCCGCGCAGCGGCCACCGGCCCCCGCAACGCCCGGGGACCACACCCCACCGCCTCGCGCCCGCGCCCCGCGGGCCCGCGCGGAGGCGCGACTATGGCCGTCGAGGACAACGACACACCCCCAATACTCCCGAACGGCGCATGCCGCCATCCCTCCCCGGCCCCTAGCCTGCGGAGAAAGACAACAAGCGTCCGGATACACCCCCAGGAGCCCCGCATGACCGCAATCCCGCAGGAGCGCCGCGTCGTCACCGCCATCCCCGGCCCGAAGTCGCAGGAGCTTCAGGCCCGCCGTACGGCCACGGTCGCCGGCGGTGTGGGTTCCGTGCTGCCCGTCTTCACGGCCCGTGCGGGCGGCGGGATCATCGAGGACATCGACGGCAACCGCCTCATCGACTTCGGTTCCGGCATCGCCGTGACCTCGGTCGGCGCCTCCGCCGAGGCCGTCGTGCGCCGGGCGAGCGCCCAGCTGCAGGACTTCACCCACACCTGTTTCATGGTCACCCCGTACGAGGGCTACGTGGAGGTCTGCGAGGCGCTCGCCGAGCTGACCCCGGGCGACCACGCCAAGAAGTCCGCGCTGTTCAACAGCGGCGCCGAGGCCGTCGAGAACGCCGTCAAGATCGCCCGCGCGTACACCAAGCGCCAGGCCGTCGTCGTGTTCGACCACGGCTACCACGGCCGGACGAACCTCACCATGGCGCTCACCGCCAAGAACATGCCGTACAAGCACGGCTTCGGCCCGTTCGCGCCCGAGGTCTACCGCGTCCCGGTCGCCTACGGCTACCGCTGGCCCACCGGCCCGGAGAACTGCGGTCCCGAGGCCGCCGCCCAGGCCATCGACCAGATCTCCAAGCAGGTAGGCGCCGAGAACGTCGCCGCGATCATCATCGAGCCGGTCCTCGGCGAGGGCGGCTTCATCGAGCCGGCCAAGGGCTTCCTGCCCGCGATCTCGCAGTTCGCCAAGGACAACGGCATCGTCTTCGTCGCCGACGAGATCCAGTCCGGCTTCTGCCGCACCGGCCAGTGGTTCGCCTGCGAGGACGAGGGCATCGTCCCGGACCTGATCACCACCGCCAAGGGCATCGCGGGCGGTCTGCCGCTCGCCGCCGTCACCGGCCGTGCCGAGATCATGGACGCCCCGCACGCGGGCGGCCTCGGCGGCACGTACGGCGGCAACCCGGTGGCCTGTGCCGGTGCCCTCGGCTCGATCGAGACGATGAAGGAGCTCGACCTCAACGCCAGGGCCAAGCGCATCGAGGAGGTCATGAAGGGCCGCCTCGCCGCGATGCAGGAGAAGTACGAGATCATCGGCGACATCCGCGGCCGCGGCGCCATGATCGCGATCGAGCTGGTGAAGGACCCGGCGACGAAGGAGCCGAACGCCGAGGCCGTCGGCGCGCTCGCCAAGGCCTGCCACGCCGAGGGCCTGATCGTCCTCACCTGTGGCACGTACGGCAACGTGCTGCGCTTCCTGCCCCCGCTGGTGATCGGCGAGGACCTGCTGAACGAGGGTCTGGACATCATCGAGCAGGCGTTCGCAGGCATCTGACCAGGACCGATCCGGAAGGACGGAGCGGCTCTGTGAAGAAGCTGTGGGGGGCCGATGGCGGGATGGGAATCCGTCTGTCGGTCCCCCCTGCCTCTGCCGTACGGTTTCCGCAGATGGAAGAAACATCCAGCTCGCGGGCGACCGCGGGCGACCCCGGACCGGAGCCTCCCCAGCCCCGACCGGGTCGTGCCACCGCGCACACCGCTGGAGCCTCACGCTCCGGAACTCCTCACCGATCGGATGGCCGCTCGCCCCAAACCCCCCGGGGCGTGCGGCAAACCGGTCCGGCCGACCGCATCGGGACCACCCCCCCTGTTCCGATGCGGTCGGCCTCTCGGCGTTCCCGGGCCGCCGCGCTCGCGCTGTGCGGCACGCTCTTCGCGCTGATCACCTGGCAGGTCGCCGCGCACGGACCGCTGCGCAGGGCGGACGAACGCCTGGGGCGTGCCGTCTTCCGGGATGTGCCCGACGCGCTGACCCAACCGCTCGCCGATCTCGGCAGCATGGCCGTCGCCCTTCCCGTGCTCGCCGCCGCCGTCGCATGGACGCTGTGGCGCGGCAGGCGGTGGCGGCCCGCACTGGCCACCGTGCTCGCCATGGCGGCGGTACCCGCGCTGGTCATTCCGCTCAAGGTGTGGATCGCCCGTCCGGGACCGCTGGAGCCGGGCACGGGCTGGTATCCGTCGGGGCACACCGCGACCGCGACGGTCGCCTACTGCGGTGCCGCGCTGCTGGTCACCCCGTATCTGCGCCGGCGATGGGCGATGCCCGTCGCCGTGGTGCTCACGGTGGCGACGGGCATCGGGCTCGTGCTGCGCGGCTACCACTGGCCGCTGGACGTCCTCGGCAGCTGGTGCCTGTTCGGCGTGGTGCTGCTGGTGCTCAACTCCACCGGTAGGCATCGAAGTTCCGGGAGAATTCCCACTGGTTGAAGCGGTCCCAGTTGATCGACCAGGTCATCAGGCCGCGCAGCGCGGGCCAGGTGCCGTGGGTGGTGTAGGAGCCGCAGTTGGTCTTCTTCGTCAGGCAGTCCAGCGCCTTGTTCACCTCGGCCGGGACGGTGTGGCCGTTGCCGGCCTGGGTGGAGGCCGGGAGGCCGATGGCGACCTGCTCGGGGCGCAGCGCCGGGAAGACCTTGCTCTGGTCGCCCGCGACGGGGAAGCCGGTGAGCAGCATGTCGGTCATGGCGATGTGGAAGTCGGCGCCGCCCATGGAGTGGTACTGGTTGTCCAGTCCCATGATGGGGCCGGAGTTGTAGTCCTGCACGTGCAGCAGTGTGAGGTCGTCGCGCAGGGCGTGGATGACCGGGAGGTACGCGCCGGCGCGGGGGTCCTGGCCGCCCCACGGGCCTGAGCCGTAGTACTGGTACCCGAGTTGGACGAAGAACGTCTCCGGCGCCATGGTCAGGACGAAGTCGGAGCCGTACTTGGCCTTGAGGTTCCTGATCGCCGAGATGAGGTTGACGATGACGGGCGTGGTCGGGCTGCGGAAGTCGGTGTCGCCGGTGTTCAGGGACAGGGAGTGGCCCTCGAAGTCGATGTCCAGGCCGTCGAGCCCGTACTCGTCGATGATCTTCGAAACGGAGGAGACGAAGGCGTCACGCGCGGCCGTGGTGGCCAGCTGGACCTGGCCGTTCGCCCCGCCGATGGAGATGAGGACCTTCTTGCCGGCGGCCTGCTTGGCCTTGATCGCGGCCTTGAAGTCGGCGGCGGACTCGGCGTTCGGGCACTCCGCGACCGGGCAGAGGCCGAAGCGGATGTCGCCGGAGGTGGCGGAGGTCGGTTCGCCGAAGGCGAGGTTGATGACGTCCCAGGAGTCGGGGACGTCGGACATGCGGGTGTAGCCGGAGCCGTTCGCGAAGCTCGCGTGGAGGTAGCCGACGAGGGCGTGGGCGGGCAGGTCCGCGCCGCCGCCACTGCCACCGGGGGCCGTGGTCGCGCTCGCGGCGGCGGATCTCGGCGACTCCCCGGCCTCGTTGACCGCGGAGACCCGGAAGCTGTACGTGGTGGACGCCGTGAGCCCGCCGACGGTGGCCGAGGTGCCGGTGACGGTGGCGACCCGGGTGCCGTCGCGGTAGACGTGGTAGCCGGTCGCACCCGACGACGCCGTCCAGTCAAGCGGTACCGACGTCGTCCCCGGAGCTCCGGCGCGCAGGCCGGTGGGTGCCGCGGGGACGGTGGCGGGGTCGCCGCCGGGGCCGACGAGCGAGATGTCGTCCGCGTGGTAGGCGGAGGTGCCGTACCAGCCATGGGTGTAGACGGTCACCTGTGTCGTCGAGGGGCCGGTGCGGAACGAGGTCGAGAGCTGCTGCCAGCTGGTCGCCGATCCGGTCCAGGTGGAGACGTCGGTGGTACCGGTGCCGGACGCGCCGAGGTAGACGTAACCGCCCTGCACCCAACCGCTGAGCGAGTAGTCGGAGTTCGGTTTGACGGAAACGGTCTGCGAGCACCTGGCGTTGTCGTTGCCGGCCGGGGTGGCCTTGAGGGCGGACGTGCCGCTGTGGGTGGGCGAGGTGACCGCAGCCCCGCTGCCGGCGGTGCAGCTCCAGCCGGTCAGGCCGGCCTCGAAGCCCCCGTTGCGGGCGAGTTCGGTGTCGGCCGCGGTCGCGGAGTGGGCCGTGGCGAGGAGTCCTGAGGCGGCGAGCGCGACTGCCACGAGGGCAGCCTTGAATCCGGTACGGTCCACAACTGCCTCCGGGCATGGGGGATTCGGAGTGGGGCGGCGCGCACAACATGGTCCAGACCAATACGGTTGTCAAGACCTGTGGCACGTTCCGCCCTCACTGTCCTCGTCCGTCCCGTTCCCTTTCGCCACGCGGAATGCCTGCCGCCACCTGGTATCGCGAGCGCCGGCAGCGAGCGTTGTCGAGAGTTCCGGAGCCGTCCGTGGGCCATGGGGATTCAGCTGTCGAAGCCGAGCCCGAGCCGGTCCAGCGTCCGCAGCCACGCGTTGCGCCGGCCACCGTTGGCATCTGCCCTGGCCAGCGACCACTTGGTGAGCCCGATACCGGCCCAGGCGACCGGCTCGGGCGGGAACGGCAGCGGCTTGCTGCGCACCATCTTCAGCTCGGTGCGCTCGGTGCGCGCGCCGGCCAGCAGATCGAGCATCACGTCGGCGCCGAACCGGGTCGCGCCGACGCCGAGACCGGTGTACCCGGCGGCGTAGGCGACCCTTCCGCCGTGCGCGGTGCCGAAGAACGCGGCGAACCGCGAGCAGGTGTCGATGGCACCGCCCCAGGCGTGGCTGAACCGGATGCCCTCCAATTGCGGGAAGCAGTGGAAGAAGTGGCCGGCGAGCCTGAGGTAGGTCTCGGGCCGGTGGTCCAACTCCGGGTCGAGCCGTCCGCCGAACGGATAGACCGCGTCGTAACCGCCCCACAGAATGCGGTGGTCGGCGGTGATGCGGAAGTAGTGGAACTGGTTGGCGCTGTCGCCGAGTCCCTGCCTGCGCTTCCAGCCCACGGAGGCGAGCTGCTCGCTGCTCAGCGGTTCGGTCGTCAGCGCGTAGTCGTAGACCGGGACGGTGTACGGGCGAACCCGTTTGACCAGCGACGGGAACACATTGGTGCCGAGTGCGACGTGCCGGGCCAGGACACGGCCGTACGGGGTGCGTACGGCCATGCCCGGCCCGGACGGAGCGAGTTGAAGTCCCCGGGTGTTCTCGTAGATGCGGACGCCGAGGCCGAGGCAAGCCTGCTTGAGCCCCCAGGCCAGCTTGGCCGGGTGCAGCATGGCGACGCCGTCGCGGTCCCACAGACCGCCGAGGAAGGTCGGCGAGTCCACCTCGGCGCGCACGGCGTCCCGGTCGAGCATCTGCAGCCCGCCGAAGCCGAGCCGGGTCGCCTCCTGGTGCAGCTCGTGCAGTTCGGCGAGCTGGTGTGGCTCGGTGGCCACGTCGATCTCGCCGGTGCGCTCGAAGTCGCAGTCGATCCCGTAGCGGGCGACGGCGTCCTCGATCGCGTCCAGGTTGCGTGCCCCGAGCTCCTCCAGCCGCCCGAGCTCCCGCGGCCAGCGGGCGAGTCCGTTGCCGAGGCCGTGGGTGAGGGAGGCGGCACAGAAGCCGCCGTTGCGGCCCGAGGCGGCCCAGCCCGCTTCGCGGCCCTCGATCAGGACCACGTCCCGCCCGGGGTCGCGCTCCTTGGCGAGCAGCGCGGTCCACAGTCCGCTGTAGCCGCCGCCGACGACGAGGAGGTCGCAGCGTTCGGTGCCGGTGAGGGCGGGCCGGGCGCCGGGCCTGCCGGGGTCGTCCAGCCAGAAGGGGACGGGCCGGGCGTCGGCGAGGGACGGGGCGAAGGGCATGGCGGCCGGGGCCATGGTTTCCACTCCTTCTTCGGGCCCGGGGGCCTATTGGGGCAGCGCGGCCTTCCTGCGCCGCGTGCTGACGATCTGGCCGGTGAGGACGATCAGTACGGCGACGGCGAACATGGCCGTACCGATGACGTTGATCTGCACCGGTGTACCGCGCTGGGCCGAACCCCACACGAACATGGGGAAGGTGACGGTGTTTCCGGAGTTGAAGTTGGTGATGATGAAGTCGTCGAAGGACAGCGCGAAGGCGAGCATCGCGCCGGCCGCGATCCCGGGCGCGGCGATCGGCAGGGTGACCCGCAGGAAGGTCTGGGCCGGTCCCGCGTACAGGTCACGGGCCGCCTCCTCCAGACGCGGGTCCATCGACATCACGCGTGCCTTGACGGCGACCACCACGAAGCTGAGGCAGAACATGGTGTGGGCGATGAGGATGGTCCAGAAGCCCAGCTGCACACCGAGGTTGAGGAAGAGCGTGAGCAGTGAGGCGGCCATGACCACCTCGGGCATCGCCATGGGCAGGAAGATCAGCGAGTTGACCGTGCCCCGGGCCCGGAAGCGGTAGCGCACGAGCGCGAAGGCGATCATCGCGCCCAGGACGGTCGCCCCGACCGTCGCCCACAGGGCGATCTGGAGGGACAGTGTGAGCGATTCGCACATGTCGGCGACACCGCACGGGTCCTTCCAGGCGTCCGTGGAGAACTCCTGCCAGGAGTAGTTGAACCGGCCGGCCGGCTTGTTGAACGAGAACACCATCACGACGATGTTCGGCACGATCAGGTACGCGAGCGTGAGCAGGCCCGCCACCACCACGAGGTTGCGCCTTATCCAACGCATCAGACCAGGTCCTCCGTTCCGGCCCGGCGGATGTAGACGGTGACCGTGACCAGCACGACCGCCATCAGGATGAACGACAGCGCCGCCGCCGTCGGGTAGTCGAGCACCCGCAGGAACTGCGACTGGATGACGTTTCCGATCATGCGGGTGTCGGTGGACCCCAGAAGTTCGGCGTTGACGTAGTCGCCGCTCGCGGGGATGAACGTCAGCAGCGTTCCGGAGACGACGCCCGGCATGGACAGCGGGAACGTCACCTTGCGGAAGACCTTGGCGGGCCTCGCGTACAGGTCCCCGGCCGCCTCGTGCAGCCGCGGGTCGATCCGCTCCAGCGACGTGTACAGCGGAAGGATCATGAAGGGAAGGAAGTTGTACGTCAGACCGGTGACGACGGCGAGCGGTGTGGCGAGGACGCGGTCGCCCTCGGTCATCCCGAACCAGCTGGTGACGTCGAGGAACCCGACGGCGTTCAGGACCTCCACCACCGGTCCGCCGTCGGCCAGGATCGTCTTCCAGGCGAGCGTACGGATCAGGAAACTGGTGAAGAAGGGAGCGATGACCAGCACCAGCAGCAGGTTCCGCCAGCGGCCCGCCTTGAACGCGATCAGGTAGGCGAGCGGATAGCCGAGCAGCAGACACAGGGCCGTGGCCGTGCCCGCGTACAGCAGCGACCGAAGGAACTGCGGGTAGTACTCGGTCAGCGCGTCCCAGTAGGTCGCGAAGTGCCAGGTGACCTCGAAGCCCTCCTCCAGGGAGCCGGTCTGCACGGAGGTCGAGGCCTGGTAGACGAGCGGCAGCGCGAAGAAGACCAACAGCCACACGAGGCCCGGCAGCAGCAGCCAGTACGGGATCAGCCGGCGGCGAAGGGAGGTCTTGTGGACGGGTGGTTCGGCGGGTGCCGGGGCGGCGGGCGGCGACGCCTCGGTGACGGTCATGGCGTCTCCTCCACCGTCTCGACGCCCGCCGCGATGTCCTGGGCGGCGTCCAGCCCGAAGGTGTGCTCGGGGTTCCAGTGCAGGACGACCTCCGCGCCGGGTACGAGTCCTGCCCGGTGCTCCACGTTCTGCGCGTAGACCTCGAGTGCCTTGCCGGCCGGGCTCTCCACCACGTACTGCGTGGACACGCCGATGAAGGAGGAGTCCACGATCCGGCCGGTGACGGCGTTCCGGCCGGCGGCGACGGAGTCCGCCCCTTCGGCGGGGGTGAGCGAGATCTTCTCGGGGCGGACGCCGACGAGCAGCCTGCCACCGGAGCGCACGGCGTCGGGGCAGCGTCCGGCGGGCAGCCGCAGCTTGCCCCCGCCCGCGGTGACGACGACCTCGCCGCCACTGCTGTCGACGACTTCGGCCTGGATGAGGTTGGAGGTGCCGAGGAAGTTGGCGACGAAGGTGGTGCGCGGGTTCTCGTAGAGCTCGGCGGGTGCGCCCAGCTGCTCGACCCGGCCGCGGTTCATGACCGCGACCGTGTCGGCCATGGTCATGGCCTCCTCCTGGTCGTGGGTGACGTGGACGAAGGTGATGCCGACCTCGGTCTGGATGCGCTTGAGCTCCAGCTGCATCTGGCGGCGCAGCTTCAGGTCGAGCGCGCCGAGCGGCTCGTCGAGCAGGAGGACCTGAGGGTGGTTGATCAGCGCGCGGGCGACGGCGACGCGCTGCTGCTGGCCGCCGGAGAGCTGGTGCGGCTTGCGCTGGGCGAAGTCGCCGAGCTGGACGAGGTCGAGCATGTCACCGACCTGCTGCTGCACGGATTTCACGCCGCGGCGGCGCAGGCCGAAGGCGATGTTCTCGTAGATGCTCAGGTGCGGGAAGAGCGCATAGCTCTGGAAGACCGTGTTGACCGGGCGCTTGTGGGGCGGCAGGCCGGTGACGTCGCGGGTGCCGAGCGAGACGGTGCCGGTGGAGGGCTCCTCCAGGCCGGCGATCATGCGCAGCGTGGTCGTCTTGCCGCAGCCGGACGCGCCGAGCAGCGCGAAGAAGGAGCCCTGCGGGACGGTCAGATCGAGCGGGTGGACGGCGGTGAAGGAGCCGTAGGTCTTGCTGATCCCGGAGAGGCGGACGTCGCCGCCCTCTGTCTTTTCAGTCATGGGTCGCGGTCCCAGGTGGTGTCGGGTCGTCAGGACGTGTAGGTCAGGCACCGATGAGCTTGGCGAACTTCTCCTCGTACGCCGTCTCTTCCGCGCTGTCGAGCGAGCGGAAGGAGTGGGACTTGGCCGCCATGGCCTCGTCCGGGATGATCAGCGGGTTCTTGGCCAGCTCGGGGTCGATCTTCGCCAGTTCGGGGGCGACTCCGGCGACCGGCGTCACGTAGTTGATGTACGCGGCGAGCTTCGCCGCGACCGGGAGTTCGTAGTAGTAGTCGATCAGCCGGGTGGCGTTCTTCCGGTGCCGTGCGTGAGCCGGGACCAGGAGGTTGTCGGTGGCCGTCATGTAGCCCGCGGCGGGGATCGTGTAGCGGATGTCGGGGTTGTCGACCTGGAGCTGGATGAGGTCGCCTGCCCAGGCGATGCAGGCGGCGATGTCGCCCTTGTCCAGGTCCGAGGTGTAGTCGTTGCCGGTGAAGCGGCGGATCTGCTTCCTGTCGACGGCCTTCTGGAGCCTGCCGAGGGCGGCGTCGTAGTCGGCGTCGGTGACCTTGACGGGGTCCTTGCCCATGTCGAGAAGGGTCATGCCGACCGTGTCGCGCATCTCGGTGAGGAAGCTGACCCGGCCCTTGAGCCGGGGGTCGTCGAGCAGTTGGGTGACGGAGTCGACCTTGCGGCCGCCGGTCGCCTTGATGTTGTAGGCGATGACGGTCGGGATGCCGGTCCACGGGTAGCTGTAGGCGCGGCCCGGGTCCCAGTCGGGGCTGCGGAACTGCTGGGAGAGGTTGGCGTAGGCGTTCGGCAGCAGCGACGCGTCGAGTTTCTGCGCCCAGCCCAGCCGGATGATCCGGGCGGCCAGCCAGTCGGTGACGTTGATCAGGTCGCGCCCGGTGTCCTGCCCGGCCGCGAGCTGCGGCTGGATCTTGCCGAAGAACTCGACGTTGTCGTTGATGTCCTCGGTGTACTTGACCGTGATCCCGGTCCGCCGGGTGAACTCCTGAAGGGTCGGACGGCTCTTCTCGTCCTCGCTGATGTCCATGTACTCGGTCCAGTTGGAGAAGGTGAGCCGCTTCTCCTTGTCCGAGTAGTCCGTTGAACCCTCGGCTCCGGCCTCGCGCCTGGCGGGCGGGATGCCGCAGGCGCTCAGCAGGCCGGTGCCGCCGACCGTGAGTGCGCCGATGCCGGAAGCGCGCAGCAGCGAACGGCGGGAGAGGGCACCCCGCCCGTTGGTCATGCTGCGACGCATCGCGGCGATCTGCGCCGCCGAGAGGCGCTCGGATTCGTACTGCTCCATGACGCTCTGCCCTTTCGGGTGGGTTCGGCCGCCGGTCGCGCGGCCTGACACCACGCGGCGGTAGCCGCGTGTCGTTACGGTCGGTCCCCGAAGATCGTGCGGTGCCAGTCCTTTCCGGCAATCGCGGTGTTGTCGTACATGACGTGCTTGACCTGCGTGTACTCCTCGAAGGAGTACACCGACATGTCCTTGCCGAAGCCGGATGCCTTGTATCCGCCGTGCGGCATCTCGCTGATGATCGGAATGTGGTCGTTGACCCAGACACAGCCCGCCTTGATCTCGCGGGTCGCCCGGCCGGCCCGGTAGACGTCGCGGCTCCAGGCGGAGGCGGCGAGCCCGTAGGGGGTGTCGTTGGCGAGGGCGATTGCTTCGTCGTCGGTGTCGAAGGGGAGCACGACCAGGACCGGTCCGAAGATCTCGGACTGGACGATCTCGCTGTCCTGGTCGGCGCCCGTGATCAGGGTGGGCCGGTAGTACGCGCCCCGTTCGAGGTCTCCCTGGGGCGCCTCGCCGCCGGTGACGACGGTGGCGTAGGCACGTGCCCGCTCGACGAAACCGGCCACGCGGTCGCGCTGGAGATGCGAGACGAGCGGGCCGAGGTCGGTCGCGGGATCGAGGGGGTCGCCGAGCCGGACCGTGGCCATCAGATCGGCGACGGCCGCGACGAAGGCGTCGTACACCGGCCGCTGCACATAGGCGCGGGTGGCGGCCGTGCAGTCCTGGCCGGAGTTGATGAGGGAGCCGGCGACCGCGCCGTGGGCGGCGGCCTCGATGTCGGCGTCGTCGAAGACCACGAAGGGGGCCTTGCCGCCGAGTTCGAGGTGCAGCCGCTTGACGCTCGCGGTGGCGATCTCCGCGACACGCCTGCCGACGGCGGTGGAGCCGGTGAACGAGGTCATGGCGATGTCCGGGTGGCCGACCAGGTGCTCGCCCGCGTCCTTGCCCGCGCCGTTGACGATGTTGACGACGCCGGCGGGGATCCCGGCCTCAGCGGCCGCCTCGGCGAACAGCAGCGAGGTGAGCGGCGTGATCTCGGCGGGTTTGAGAACGATGGTGTTCCCCGCGGCGATTGCCGGGAGGATCTTCCAGGCCGCCATCTGGAGCGGGTAGTTCCAGGGGGCGATCGAGCCGACCGTGCCGATGGGCTCGCGCCGTACGTAGGAGGTGTGGTCGCCGCTGTACTCGCCGGCCGACTGTCCCTGGAGGTGGCGCGCGGCCCCGGCGAAGAAGGCGGTGTTGTCCACCGTTCCCGGGACGTCGAACTCGGTGGTGAGCTTGATCGGCTTGCCGCACTGGACGGTCTCCGTGTGCGCCAGTTCCTCGGCCCGTTCGGCGAGCACGCCCGCGAACCGGTGCAGTGCGTCGGACCGTTCGCCCGGGGTGGCGCCCGCCCAGCCGGGCTGTGCCTCGCGCGCGGCGGCCACGGCGTCGTCGACGTCCGCGGCCGACGCGAGTTCGTAGCTGTGGACTCTCTCGCCGGTCGCCGGGTCGATCACATCCTGCGTACGGCCCGAGGTGCCGGATCGAAGTCGTCCACCGATGTACTGCGTGCCGGCCGCGAAACGGTCCTGCATCCGGTAATCGTCGCCCATGACGCTCTCCGTTGTCCCAGCGTGAATTGAGTGCTGATCCTGGCAGAGGGTGACCTGCGCAACAAGGGATTCCGTTGTTGCCTTTTGGTTACGCGACGGAATCGGTCGACCTTGTGTCGCGTCACCCCTCCTGTCCCGCGACGGACTGTCCGTGGCGGCTGGCAGACTCGCGTGCATGGGGACGGAAGAACTGATCAAGCTTGCCGCCGAGGGACAGCGAATCAAGTACCTGCACTTCTGGGGCCACTCGCCGCGCCGCGACGGCCGCATCGGAGCGGGCTGCCTCAGTCAGTGGTGGCCTTCGCCGTTCGAGGTCGACGGCGTGCGGTACGCGACCGCGGAGCACTGGATGATGGCGCACAAGGCCCGTCTGTTCGGGGACGCCGAGGCCGAGCGGAAGGCGCTTGACGCGAAGAGCCCCGCCGAGGCGAAGAAGGCGGGGCGGCTGGTGCGCGGTTTCGACGAGGCGATATGGAAGCGCGAGCGCTTCGATGTCGTGCGCACCGGCAGTGTGCACAAGTTCGGCCAGGACGCCGAACTGCGCGACTTCCTGCTGGGCACCGGCGAGCGGGTGCTCGTGGAGACGAGTCCGGTCGACCGCATCTGGGGCATCGGGCTGGCCGCGGACGACGAACGGGCGCAGGATCCCGCGCGCTGGCGCGGGCTCAATCTGCTCGGATTCGCGCTGATGGAGGCGCGTGCGGAGCTGCGGGGCCGGGGGTAGGGCCAGGGGCGGGGCCGGTGGAGCCGGGGACCGGCGCGGTGCAGCCGGAGACCGGCGCGATGGCGGGCCCCGGGGAACCGGGGCCCGCCCGAGTCACCGGCGGGTGTCGTCGACGACCAGGTGGTTGGAGTAGCTGTCGTAGTCGTAGTCGTAGTCGTCCTTGTTCTTCCTGTCCTCGTTGATCGCCGTGGTGATGCCCCAGGCGAGGAGGGCGATGAAGATCAGGCCGAGCGCGATGCCGATGGAGCCGAGGATGATGCCGGACAGGGCCATGCCGCCGTTGGTGGCCTCGCCGCGCTGCGCACGCTTGCGCCCGAGGATGCCGAAGATCAGCGCGAGTACGCCGAGGATGATGCCGACGATCCCGTACAGGCAGAACAGGCACACGGACAGGATGCCGAGCACCATCGCGGTGATGCCCATGCCGTTGGCCGGGGTCTGCGTCCAGCCGGGGGTCGGTCCGGCGTAGGGGGCGTAGCCCGGGTAGGCGGCGCCGTACGGATCCGAGGGGGCGCCGAAGCCTTCCGAAGGGGCCCCGAAGCCGCCGGAGGCGGGGGGCTGGGGCAGGCTTGGGGCGGCCGGGTAGCCGTAGGCGCCCGCTGCGGGCGCGGGGCCGCCGGGCGCGACCGGGGGCGGCGGCGCGGAGCCGGTGTCGCCGGGTCCGGCAATGGGCATCCCGATGACCGTCTGCTGCTCGTGCACGCTCGGCGGCGTGGGCGCGGACTGCGGTTTGTCCAGCGGCACCTTGTCCTGCGGAGCCCCGCCGGCCGGCGGGGCCCACGGGTCGTTCGGCTGGGGCGCGCCCGCCGGCCCGCCGTGGTTGCCCTGGTTGTCAGACATGGATCTCCCCCATAGGTGGTCCGGTCATGCTACGACCTCGCTCCCCGGCCGGACCGGCCGCCTACGATGATCCCCCGACCAGGAGCGGCGCATGGCACACGGAGGTACCACGATGACCGATCTGCACCCCTTCATCGCAGGGCTGCCCAAGGCCGAACTGCACGTGCACCACGTCGGATCGGCCTCCCCGCGCATCGTCGCCGAACTGGCCGCGCACCACCCCGACTCCAAGGTGCCGACCGACCCCGAGGCCCTGGCCGACTACTTCACCTTCACCGACTTCGCGCACTTCGTCGAGGTCTATCTCTCGGTCGTCGACCTGATCCGCACCCCGGAGGACGTACGGCTGCTCACCTTCGAGGTGGCCCGGGACATGGCGCGGCAGAACATCCGCTATGCGGAGCTGACGATCACGCCGTTCAGCTCGACCCGCCGGGGCATCGAGGAGAAGGCGTTCATGGCGGCGATCGAGGACGCCCGCGCGGCAGCCGAGAGGGAGTTGGGGGTCGTGCTCCGTTGGTGCTTCGACATCCCCGGCGAGGCCGGTCTCGAGGCGGCCGAGGAGACCACCCGGCTCGCGGTGGACCTGCGCCCCGAGGGACTGGTGTCGTTCGGGCTCGGCGGCCCCGAGATCGGTGTGCCCCGCCCCCAGTTCAAGCCGTACTTCGACCGCGCGATCGCCGCGGGGCTGCACTCCGTGCCGCACGCCGGCGAGACGACCGGACCGCAGACCGTCTGGGACGCCCTGACCGACCTGCGTGCCGAGCGCATCGGCCACGGCACGAGCTCGGTGCAGGACCGGAGGCTGCTCGCTCACCTCGCCGAGCGGCGCATCCCGCTGGAGGTCTGCCCCACCTCCAACATCGCAACCCGCGCGGTCGCCGACCTCGACGAGCACCCGATAACGGAGATGGTCGCGGCCGGTGTGCTGGTGACGATCAACAGCGACGACCCGCCGATGTTCGGCACCGACCTCAACAACGAGTACGCGGTCGCCGCCCGCCTGCTCGACCTGGACGAGCGCGGGCTGGCCGACCTGGCGAAGAACGCCGTGGCGGCCTCGTTCCTCGACGCGGCCGGCAAGTCCCGTATCGCCGCCGAGATCGACGCGTACACGGCCGCGTGGCCCGCCCGCTGAACGGCGACGGCGGCCCGGTGGGCAACGAGGGCGGCCCGGTGGGCGACGGGGACCGGCGCCCCGTGACCATCGTCGCCCACCGCGGCGACCCCTACCGGGCCCGGGAGAACACCCTTCCGTCGCTCCGGTCGGCGTTCGCGCACGGGGCGGACGCGGTCGAGATCGACGTCCGGCTGACCCGTGACGGCGTGCCCGTCCTGCTGCACGACGACTCGCTGAAGCGCCTGTGGGGGCGGGAGGTGGCGCTCGCGCGGCTCACGTACGCCGAGGTCGCGTCACTGACCGGCGGCGGTGTGCCGACGCTGCGTCAGGCACTGGACGCTGCGGGCCCGCACCGTCTGATGATCGATCTGCCCGGCGCGACCGCGGAGTCGGTGCGCACCGTGGTCGGCACCGTCCGCGACTGCGGTGCTGGTGAGCGGGTGTACTACTGCGCGGGCCCGGCGACCATGCTCGCCGTCCGCTCCGCCGACCCGTCCGCCGAGATCGCCCTGACATGGACGACGCTCGCCCCGCCGCGCCCGGTGCTGCTGGACGCGGTCGCGCCGCGCTGGCTGAACTACCGGTTCGGGCTGATCGGGCGGGAGTTGACCGATCGGGTCCACCGGCAGGGCATGCTGGTGTCGGCATGGACCGCCGACACCCGGCGCACCTGGCGCCGGCTTCTCGCCTGCGGTGTGGACTCGATCACCACCAACCGCGTCGACGCACTCGGCGCCGTACTGGACAGGGCGCGGCATCCGAAGTGACCTCGTGCATGAGCGGAAGGCTTCGCACCGACATCGCGCACGACGCCCGGGTCTGGAACTACTGACTGGGCGGCAAGGACAACTATCCGGTGGACCGGGCGGTGGGCGACCAGATCACCGGGATGTATCCGAGCATCGGCGAAGTCGCCCGCACGGACAGGGCGTTCCTCGGCCGCGCGGTGTCGTTGCCGGCCGGTGAGGCGGGCGTGCGGCAGTTCCTGGACATCGGCACGGGCCTGCCGACCGCGGACAACACGTACGAGGTGGCGCAGCGCATCGCGCCGGACGCGCGCGTGGTGTACGTCGACGACGACCCGATCGTGCCGGCCCACGCCCGTGCGCTGCTGACCGGATCCGCGCAGGGGGCCACGGGGTACGTGGAGGCGGACGCCCACCAGCCGGAGGACATCCTCGACTCCGTCTCGGCGACGCTGGATCTGAAGCAGCCGGTCGCCGTGATGATGCTCGGCATCCTCAACTTCGTCCTGGACACGGGCCGGACGAGGGCGATCGTACGGACGCTGATGGACGCCGTGCCGTCCGGCAGCCGTCTCGTCCCGACGCATCCGACGCTGGAGCTGTGCGGCGAGGGGAACGCCGAGGCGATGGCGTTCTGGAACGAGAACGCGACCCCGCGATCACGGCGCGCACGCGAGCGGAGTTCGCGTCGATCCTGGAGGGCATGAAGATCCTGGAGCCAGGCATCGTCTCGCGCGCCCGCCGGCGCGCGGACGGTAAACAGCCGGCGGTCCCTCGGCTCGGAGCGGTGGGCCGCAAGCCGTAACGAGCGTAGGGACGGACGCTGGTGCTTGCCACACGGGGTATCGGCGAGCGCCGCCCGTCACGCGGCTGCCGGGGCCGGGGCCGACCCGCGCTCCGGCACCGCCAGGGCCTCAAGACGCTTGATCCTGCGGCGCACGGCGTACAGCGGGATGACGCCGAAGACCCCGAAGGACATGTCGATGACGGACCACCAGAAGGGGATCTGGCGGATGGGCCCGCAGATCAGCGCGAGCGGGATGATCCCGGCGCACGCGATCATGCCGAACTCGATCACCCAGATGTTGCGTACGGGGTCACGGTAGGGCCCGTAGAAGGCGACCGCGATCACCAGGTGGGCGAAGGCCAGCCAGTCCGTGCCGTACAGCATGAACGGGTACGCCGCGTCCGTGGCGTCGAGCCCCTCGCGCACCCGCTCGATCCACTCCATCAGGCCGGGCAGATGCTCGGGTACGGGCGAGGCGGCGGCGCCCAGCAGCCTTTCCAGCCAGTGGAGTTCGGTGATCAGGGGGAAGGCGGTCGCGCCGCTCAGCACCAGGCACACGATGAAGAAGACCAGCCACACGCGTATGCCCCGCAGGAGGGCTTGCCGCTCGCTCATACGGGCACCCTACGACAGAAGTGAACGTGTTCAAAACTACTGAGGGCCGCTGATCCTCCGTGCGACGAGGTGGGCGACGACGGTGGCGCCGGCGGCCACCGCCAGACCGGCCGCCGCATCCCGCACCCTGGCGGGCCGCAGCACTCCGGCGCGCCGGAGCCGCCCCCTGGCCCAGAGCGCGAACGGCACCACGATCAGGGGCGAGGTGACCGAGCCGGGGGTGTAGCCCCGCACAGCAGCCGCCTGGGCGATGTGGACCAGGCCGTGCAGCCCGAACCCGTCGACGGCGCCCTGGTAGAAGGCCGACCGGCCGCCGGTGCGGTGTCCGGCGACGGCGGCCGCGCCGACGATCGCAGCCATCACGCCCACAGCCGTGGTGAACTCCCGCTGGTCCACCGTTCCCATCACCCGCCAGAGCCGCTCGGGGACCTGCGGGAACCGCTCGCGGAGCACGGGCACGTTCCGGCGTATCCAGCGAGGCCCGGTGGCCAGCTCCTCCAGGTCGTGCAGTGCCCAGGCGGCCAACAGACCATATGTGACAGTGGCGTTCATGCGGTCATCGCTCATGATCCCCAGTCTGCTCCCGGAGTCATGGCCGTGGGGCGCGCTTGACGTCGGTGTCCCCCACGCGCCGCGCGCCCGGTGCACAGGTGCACCGGGCGCGCGATGTTCTTGTACGGGACGGAACCCGGATCAGCCGTCGAGCGACGTCATCACGTGCTTGATGCGCGTGTAGTCGTCGAACCCGTACGCCGACAGGTCCTTTCCGTAGCCCGACTTCTTGAAGCCGCCGTGCGGCATCTCCGCCACCAGCGGGATGTGCGTGTTGATCCACACGCAGCCGAAGTCCAGTGCCTTCGACATCCGCATGGCGCGCGCGTGGTCCTTGGTCCACACCGACGACGCCAGCGCGTACTCGACGCCGTTGGCCCACTCCAGCGCCTGCGCCTCGTCCGAGAAGGACTGGACGGTGATCACCGGGCCGAAGACCTCGTTCTGGACGATCTCGTCGTCCTGCTTGAGGCCGGAGACGACCGTCGGGGCGTAGAAGAAGCCCTTGTCGCCCACGCGGTGACCGCCCGCCTCGACCTTGGCGTGCGCCGGCAGACGGTCGATGAAGCCGGTGACCTGCTCGAGCTGGTTGGCGTTGTTGAGCGGGCCGAAGAGCACGTCATCGTCATCCGGCGCGCCCGTCTTGGTCTCCGCCGCCGCCTTCGCCAGTGCCGCCACGAACTCGTCGTGGATGGAGTCCTGGACGAGCACGCGGGTGGCCGCCGTACAGTCCTGGCCGGCGTTGAAGAAGCCGGCGACCGAGATGTCCTCGACGGCCTTCGCGATGTCGGTGTCCTGGAAGACCACGACCGGCGCCTTGCCGCCGAGCTCCAGGTGGACACGCTTGACGTCCTTGGCTGCGGAGGCCGCGACCTGCATACCGGCACGTACGGAGCCGGTGATGGACGCCATCGCCGGCGTCGGGTGCTCGACCATGGCCCGGCCGGTCTCGCGGTCGCCGCAGACGACGTTGAAGACGCCCTTGGGCGCGATGGCGCCGATGATCTCCGCGATCAGCACGGTCGACGCGGGCGTGGTGTCCGAAGGCTTCAGCACCACGGTGTTGCCCGCGGCGAGCGCCGGCGCGAACTTCCACACGGCCATCATCATCGGGTAGTTCCACGGCGCGACCTGCGCGCAGACACCGACCGGCTCACGGCGGACGATGGAGGTCATGCCCTCCATGTACTCGCCGGCCGAGCGGCCTTCGAGCATGCGGGCCGCGCCCGCGAAAAAGCGGATCTGGTCCACCATCGGCGGGATCTCTTCGGTGCGGGTGAGCCCCAGCGGCTTGCCCGTGTTCTCCGACTCGGCCGCGATCAGGTCCTCGGCACGCTCCTCGAAGGCGTCGGCGATCTTCAGCAGTACCTTCTGGCGCTCGGCGGGCGTGGTGTCACGCCAGGCGGGGAAGGCGGCCGCGGCGGCCTCCATGGCGGCGTCCACGTCGGCCTGGCCGGAGAGCGGCGACGTGGCGTACACCTCGCCGGTGACGGGGTTGACGACGTCGATGGTCCGGCCGTCGGCGGCGTCCCTGAACTCCCCGTTGATGTAGTTGCGCAGACGACGCAGCTCGGTGGTCACTGTTGCCACCCCTCCTGTCAGATGTCCCGATGGGTGAGACAACCCACCCTAATGTCTTCTCCGACGTTTTCAATAGGCCCGACGTCCAGCAACTTCGGATTCAGTGAATTTCGGCCGCCTCAACAACGGATTTCATCGCTCGGGGCTTGCCAAATCAACGGTACCGGTGCACAGTGAGGTCGTGGCCAGTCGTAGCGCAGACTCCAGGAACCAGGTCGGCAGCGGTTCGTCGTCCCCGACGATCGACGCTGTCTCCCTCGCGATCATCGAACAGCTTCAGGAAGACGGACGCCGTCCCTACGCGGCGATCGGCAAGGCCGTGGGCCTTTCCGAAGCGGCCGTGCGACAGCGCGTCCAGAAACTGCTCGATCAAGGCGTGATGCAGATCGTCGCCGTCACCGACCCGCTCACCGTGGGCCTGCGACGCCAGGCGATGGTCGGCATCAAGGTCGAGGGTGATGTCGACCCCGTGGCGGAAGCGCTCACGGCCATGGCCGAGTGCGAGTACGTGGTGATGACCGCGGGCTCCTTCGACCTGATGGTGGAGATCGTCTGCGAGGACGACGACCACCTTCTCGAAGTGATCAACAAGCGGATCCGTACGCTCCCCGGCGTGCGCTCCACCGAGAGCTTCGTCTACCTCAAGCTCAAGAAGCAGACCTATATGTGGGGAACCCGATAGCCGTGAGCCAGGACCTCTCCAAGACCGCCTACGACCACCTGTGGATGCACTTCACCCGCATGTCGTCGTACGAGAACGCACCCGTGCCCACCATCGTGCGTGGCGAGGGCGCCTACATCTTCGACGACAAGGGCAAGCGCTACCTCGACGGCCTCGCCGGCCTGTTCGTGGTCAACGCCGGTCACGGCCGGCACGAGCTCGCCGAGACCGCCTACAAGCAGGCCCAGGAGCTCGCCTTCTTCCCGGTGTGGTCCTACGCCCACCCCAAGGCCGTCGAGCTCGCCGAGCGCCTCGCGCACCACGCCCCGGGCGACCTCAACAAGGTCTTCTTCACCACCGGCGGCGGCGAGGCCGTCGAGACCGCCTGGAAGCTGGCCAAGCAGTACTTCAAGCTCCAGGGCAAGCCCACCAAGTACAAGGTCATCTCGCGTGCGGTCGCCTACCACGGCACCCCGCAGGGCGCCCTGTCCATCACGGGCCTGCCCGCGCTGAAGGCTCCCTTCGAGCCGCTGGTCCCCGGCGCGCACAAGGTGCCGAACACCAACATCTACCGCGCCCCGATCCACGGCGACGACCCCGAGGCCTTCGGCCGCTGGGCCGCCGACCAGATCGAGCAGCAGATCCTCTTCGAGGGCCCCGAGACCGTCGCCGCGGTCTTCCTGGAGCCCGTGCAGAACGCGGGCGGCTGCTTCCCGCCACCGCCCGGGTACTTCCAGCGGGTCCGCGAGATCTGCGACCAGTACGACGTGCTGCTCGTCTCCGACGAGGTCATCTGCGCCTTCGGCCGTCTCGGCACCATGTTCGCCTGTGACAAGTTCGGCTACGTGCCGGACATGATCACCTGCGCCAAGGGCATGACCTCGGGCTACTCCCCGATCGGCGCCTGCATCGTCTCCGACAGGGTCGCCGAGCCGTTCTACAAGGGCGGCAACACCTTCCTGCACGGCTACACCTTCGGCGGCCACCCGGTCTCCGCGGCCGTGGGCATCGCCAACCTCGACATCTTCGAGCGCGAGAACCTCAACCAGCACGTGCTCGACAACGAGGGTGCCTTCCGCGCCACGCTGGAGAAGCTGCACGACCTGCCGATCGTCGGCGACGTCCGTGGCAACGGCTACTTCTACGGCATCGAGCTCGTCAAGGACAAGGTCACGAAGGAGTCCTTCAACGACGAGGAGACCGAGCGCGTCCTGTACGGCTTCCTGTCCAAGGCGCTCTTCGACAACGGTCTGTACTGCCGGGCCGACGACCGCGGCGACCCGGTCGTCCAGCTGGCACCGCCGCTGATCGCCGACCAGTCGACGTTCGACGAGATCGAGCAGATCCTTCGCTCGGTGCTCACGGAGGCCTGGACGAAGCTCTAGGAAGTGTCCGCAACGCATCGTCGGCCGCCCATGGGGCGGGCCGGGCGAGGCTTGCCGAGACGACCGGGCCTCCCCGCTCCGGCCCAAGCGCGAACGGCCCGGGTACCCCCATCCGAGTGAGATGGGCGGCGCCCGGGCCGCGTGCTTCCCCGGAGCCCGGCGGTGACTCCTTAGCGTGCCCAGTGACCGATCGGCCACGTTTTCGTTCCCCCGTACGGGGGGCCGGAAATCTGATCAGAACCGAGGTGTACGCGATGGTGGCGCCGCCGGACAACGACGTGATCTGGGCTCGTTCCCTGCACCACTCCCACCGCGGCTCACCGGCGCTCGTCGGGGTGTCGCTCGGAGTGCGGGAGGGCGAGATCCTCGCCGTGCACGGAGCGCGCGGCAGCGGAAAGACCACACTCCTGCAGTGCCTGTCCGGGCAACTCGTGCCCCAGCAGGGCGAGGTGTGGTTCAACAGCGCCCCCGTGCACAAGATGTCCCCGCTGCAGCGCGAACGGCTGCGCCGCGACCGCTTCGGCTGGATCGGCCCGGAACCGGCCCTGGTTCCCGAGCTCAAGGCATGGGAGAACGCGGCCCTGCCGCTGCTGCTGCGCGGCGTCTCCCGCCGGGCGGCCAAGACCACCGCCCTGGAGTGGCTGGAGCGCCTGGACGTCAGCTCCGCCGCGGGCAAGCGGCCGTACGCGCTCGTCCGGGCCGAACAGCAGCGCGTCGCCGTCGCCCGCGCGCTTGTCACCACACCGTCCGTGCTGTTCGCCGACGAGCCGACCGCAGCGCTGCACAGCACCGACCGGACCCATGTGCTGCGCACGGTCGCGACCGCCGCCAGGTCCCACCGCATCACCATGGTGCTGGCCACGCACGACGCCGACGTGGCCGCCCTCGCGGACCGCGCGATCATGCTCGCCGACGGCCGCCGGGCGGGCTCCTCTCAGACGGCCGAGCCGGAAGGCCGGGCGGCGTGCTCGCTCTCCGTCTAGCCCGCCGCGGCCACGCCCTCGTACAGCTGCGGCGTCTGCTGGTCGCCGCGGCGTCCGCCGGCGTCGGCTTCCTGCTGCTGTGCACCCTGACGTACGCGCTGTCCCACCCCGGCGACTCCGCGGCAGCCACCCAGCGGCTGCTGTGGTGCCTGTTCCCGCTCCTCGCGGCCGTGTACTTCGCCGTCGCCGTCGCCCGCACCGACCCGAGCACCCGGCCGCGGTCCGCCCTGTCCGCCGTCGGGTTGGGGCCGGCCGGGCTCGCGGTCGTCGCCGCGGCGACGACCGCTCTCGCCACGACACTGGGGAGCACGGTCGCGCTGCTGATCTTCCTGCATCTGCGGGGCGACCTGTCCGGGCTGCCGTTCGACGGGGCGGCGTCCGAGCTGCTCGCGGCTGATGAATCGTTGCCCCTGGGAGCAGCGCTGCTGCTGCTGGCGCTGGTTCCCGTGGCCTCGTCGGCTGCCACGGCGATCGCGCTGCGCCACCGGGCCGTGGTCGAGGACGTACGCGAGCCGGCGTCGGCACCCGCCGGGCTCCCGTGGGGCGTCGCCCTGATCGCCGGCGGCCTCGCCGTCGAGACGTACGCGAGCGGACGGCCCTCCGGGCAGCCGCTTGCCCTGCTTGGCCATACCGCCGGCCACCCGGCCGGGGTCGTGGCGGGCTGGGCTCTGACCGCGGTCGGCCTATGGCTCGTCGGCCCGGCCCTCACGCATCTGTGCGGCCGTCTCGTGCAGGCCCTCCGCCCCGGCTCGACCCGGCTGCTCGCGGGGCGCATCCTCATGGCGGAGGCCCGCCGCATCGGCCGCCCGCTCGGCGTGGTGTGCGCGGTGGCCTCCGGAGCACTCGCGATGAGCACGCTGCACGGCGACGCGGCACGACCCTGGGGCCCGATGAGCGCCCTGGGCACGGCGGTCGTCGTCGCCTGCACGACGGCCACGCTGGTGACGGCGGCGCTTCAGGCGCGGCAGTCGCGCGCCGCCACCACCGAGGCACTGCTGCGCCTGGGGGCACATGCGGCGGTGCTGCGCCAGGCCGCCGCGCTGCGCGCGGGGGCCCTGCTGGCGCTGTTCGGGCCGCTGACCCTGACGGTCGCCGTGCTGGCCGCGGCCCCGCTGAAGGGCTAGGGCCTCGCGGTCGGATCCCGCCCGACTCATGAGGCGCACCATGCGTGCCTATCGTGGGCGCATGACGCTCCACGAGCCGCACACGCGCCGCGAGATCGAGTCACTCGGTGAGTTCGACCGGGTGGTGTCCGAGAGGGCCCTCGGCGGATTCCGCGTCCAGTCCGTCGATCTCACAGGGCGCACGTCCGTGCTGCTCGGCACCGACACCGGCGGCACGGTGTTCCTCGGTTGCCCGATGGAACCCGCGGCGGCGGCCAAGGTCCGAGCCGATGGGGCGCTTGTCTTCCCGCCCGTACCGGACCTGCCGTTCGACCCGTACCGCAGTCGTCTCTACACCGCCGACGTCCTCTACGCCGGGCTCGACGGGGGATACGCGGCAACCCCGGACGCCCTGACGTACGAATGGTTCCAGCGGACCATGACCGACGGCGACATCTTCGCGTCGATGCTGCGCGCGATCCACGACGACACCATCTCCGACGCCCTCGACGAGCGTCTCGCCGGCGCACGGGTGGTGGGCGTGATGGGCGGCCACGCGATGGGCCGGGGTACCGAGTCCTACGCCGGCGCGGCGCGGCTCGGCCGGTCCCTGACCCGGGCCGGGTTCACGGTGGCGACCGGGGGCGGGCCGGGTGCGATGGAGGCCGCCAACCTCGGCGCGTACGCCGCGCCGCACCCGGCACAGATGCTGGACGACGCCCTCCGACTGCTGGCCAAGGCACCCTCGTTCATGCCCTCGGTGACCGACTGGGCGCAGGCCGCCTTCGAGGTCCGCTCGCGCTGGCCGCAGGGCGCGGACTCGGTCGGCATCCCCACCTGGTTCTACGGGCACGAGCCGCCGAACGCGTTCGCGGGGCACATCGCCAAGTATTTCGCCAACGCCACACGCGAGGACGGTCTGCTGGCCCGCTGCGAGGCGGGAGTGATCTTCCTGCCGGGAGCGGCGGGGACGGTGCAGGAGATCTTCGACAACGCGACCCCGAACTACTACGCCTCGCGCGGCGAACCGACCCCCATGGTGCTGGTCGACCGCATCCACTGGACCGACCACCTGCCCGCGTGGCCCCTGCTGCGCTCGCTCGCCCGGGGCAGGGCGATGGAGTCCTGTATCGCCCTGGTGGACTCGGTCGACGAGGCGCCGGAGGCACTGCTGCGGCTCGGGGCGGGCGCGTAGGGAGGAGGACGTTCGGGGCCCGCGCGGACCGGGGCGGCGGGACGCAGGGAGGGCACTCCGGGGCCGCGCGGACCGGGGCAGCAGGACGCAGCGAGGGCACTCCGCGCCCGCGCGGACCGGGGCGGCGGGACGCGTAGGCCGAAACACCACGCGGTGCGACGCGTCAGGTCCCGCAGTCCAGGACCACCACGTCGTCCGCGGCGAAGAGGATGCCGACCCGCGCCCCTTCCCCGGGCGCGTCCCGCAGCGAGCACTCGGCCTCCAGCACCGGCCCGTCGGCGGGCCGCAGGCGCAGGGCGACATGACTGCCGCGGAAGGTGCGCGAGAGCACCGTGGCGGCGAGGCCCTGGCCCGGGTCGGCGAGGTGCACACCGGACGGCCGTACGAGCAGGGTGCGGTCGCCCTGCGGTGAGCCGTCCGGGACGGGGACCTTGCCCCAGGCGGTGTCGGCGACCGCGCCGCTGACCGCAGCGGGGACGACGTTGTCGAAGCCGAGGAAGCGGGCGACGAACGGCGAGGCCGGACGCTGCCACACCTCCAGCGGCGTACCCGCCTGGGCGATGCGCCCGTCCTGCATGACAACGACGCGGTCGGCGAGCGCGAAGGCCTCGCCCTGGTCATGGGTGACGGCGAGGACCGTGGTGCCCAACTGACCGAAGAGTCCGCGCAGTTCGACGACGAGCCGCTCCCGCAGCCCACGGTCCAGTTGCCCGAGTGGCTCGTCGAGCATCAGCAGCTTGGGCTCCGGCGCCAGGGCCCTGGCCAGCGCCACGCGCTGCTGCTCGCCGCCGGACAGCGCGGCCACGGCCCGCCGCTGCGCCTCCGGCAGTCCGACGAGCTCCAGCAACTCCTCTACCCTGCCTGCCCGTTGTGCCGCCCCGCCAGCGCTCGGCGACTTCCCGGGGCCGAGGGGACGCATGCGCAGCCCGAAGGCCACGTTGCCCCCCACGTCGCGCTGAGGGAAGAGCTGATGGTCCTGGAACATCAGCCCCACTCCGCGGCGGTGCACCGGCACCCCGGCCTGGTCGGCACCCGCGAGCAGCACCCGCCCCGCGTCGGCGCGCTGGAGCCCGGCAACCACCCTGAGCAGCGTCGACTTCCCGCTGCCGCTCGGCCCCAGCACACAGACGATCTCGTGCTCGGCGACCTTCAGGTCCACCGCGTCGAGCGCGGTCCGCGCCCCGAACCGTACGGTGACGCCCTCCAGTTCCAGCAGCGCCATCAGAACTCCTCGGAGGTGGTGTCGGTACGGATGCGTTCGAGGAGCAGCAACGCGGCGGCGCACACCACCATCAGGATCGTGCCCAGCGCCATCGCCTGCCCGTAGTTGAGCTCGCCGGGCCGGCCCAGGAGCCGGGCGACGGCGACCGGCAGGGTCGGGTTGTCGGGCCGTGCGATGAAGACGGTCGCCCCGAACTCGCCCAGCGAGACGGCGAACGCGAATCCCGCGGCCACCAGCAGCGCCCTGCTCACCAGCGGCAGATCGACCTCGCACCAGGCCCGCAGCGGCGACGCGCCGAGCACGGCCGCGGCCTCCCGCAGCCGGACGTCCACGGCGCGCAGCACGGGGAGCATGGTCCGTACGACGAAGGGCACGCCGACCAGCGCCTGGGCGAGCGGTACCAGCATCCATGCGCCGCGCAGGTCGAGCGGCGGCTCGTCGAGCGTGATCAGGAAGCCGAAGCCGACGGTCACGGCTGAGACCCCGAGCGGCAGCATCAGCAGGGCGTCGAACCCCCGGACAATGCGGCCTGCCCTGGGGGTCCCCCCGGACGAAGTCCGGGGGAGGGTGAGCGCGGCTGCCGCGAGCCCGCCGATCAGCAACGAGACGGCGGTCGCGACGAGCGCGTACTCCAGCGAGTTGGCCACGGCTTCGATCGGTGGGACGAGGAATGCACCGCCTCGCTCGTCGAGCACGGTGAGCGCGCGGTAGTAGTCGAGGCCGTATCCGCCGGGGGTGTCGAAGGACCGCTCGACCAGCACGCCGAGCGGTACGAGCAGGAGCAGGGCGACGGTGACGAGGACGCCGCCGAGCACGGCCCACTGGGCCGCTCCGCGCGGGCGGCGTGCGGTACGGGAGGGGTCGACGAGCCTGAGTGCGCTCTCCCCGCGGCGTACGGTCCGGGCATGCACGGTGAGAACGACGGCGACGGCCGCGAACTGCAGCATCGTGAGCACGGCCGCGGTCGGCAGGTCGAGCATCTCCGCCGTCTGCCGGTAGATCTCCACCTCAAGGGTGGAGAACGTGGGTCCGCCGAGGATCTGCACCACACCGAAGGAGCTGAAGGTGAACAGGAAGACCATCAGCGCCGCCGCCGCGACGGACGGGGCCAGCGCGGGCAGCGTCACCCGCCGCCAGGCGGTGAGGCGACCGACGCCCAGCACGCGCGCGGCCTCCTCCTGACGTGGGTCGAGCTGCGACCACAGGCCGCCGACGATGCGGACGACGACGGCGT
The DNA here is from genome assembly GCF_044390825.1 of Streptomyces sp. NPDC018833. Taxonomy (NCBI): domain Bacteria; kingdom Bacillati; phylum Actinomycetota; class Actinomycetes; order Kitasatosporales; family Streptomycetaceae; genus Streptomyces; species Streptomyces sp. NPDC018833. Next base: position 118,873 of record NZ_JBIRZM010000004.1, read on the forward strand.
AGTTGAAGAAGACGTGCGCGAGCAGGATCGCCCAGACCGTGGTGTCCAGGCGTACGCCCCACAGTTCGTCGAGCAGTCCGCCGCGGCCGAGCAGCGCGAGGAAGGCCGTACCGACGACGACCGTCGGCAGCACGAACGGCACGGTGACCACGGCGCGCAGCAGCCGCTTGCCCGGAAAGTCGAGGCGGGCGAACACATAGGCGGCGGGCAGTGCGGCGAGCAGGGTGAGCGCGGTGGACGCGAGCGCCTGCCAGGTGGTGAACCACAGGACGTGCAGGATGTCCGGGCGCCCGAGGACCTCGCCGAACCGCCCGAACTCCCACGCGCCGTCGACGCGCAGGCCGCGGCCGACGATCGCGGTGACCGGGTAGGCGAAGAAGACGGCGAAGAACGCGACGGGCCCGGCCATCAGGGCGAGCCGCGCCGCGTTCCCCTTGAGGGACTGCCTTACTTCAGCACGAGCGAGGACCACGACCGGACCCACTGCTCACGGTTCTCGGCGATCGTGCCGGGAGCGACGGTCTCGGGCTTGTCGACGACCACGCCGTGCTCGGTGTACAGCTCGGGCAGCTTCGCGCCGTCGACCACCGGGTTCACGAACATGGTGAGCGGCATGTCCTCCTGGAACTTCTTGGTGATCAGGAAGTCCAGCAGCGCCTTGCCTCCCGCCTCGTTCTTCGCGCCCTTGAGGAGTCCGGCGAACTCGATCTGGCGGAAGCAGGTGCCGGTCGCGACACCGGTCGGCGCCTCGGCCGGCTGGGGGTCGGCGTAGAGCACCTCGACCGGCGGGCTGGAGGCGTACGAGACGACGAGGGGACGGTCGGCCTTGGCCTTCCGGCCGCCGGCGGAGCCGGAGAACTCCTCGTTGTACGCCTGCTCCCAGCCGTCGACGACCTTGACGCCGTTGGCCTTGAGCTTCTTCCAGTAGTCCTGCCAGCCCGACTCGCCGAACGCGCCGACGCTGCCGAGCAGGAAGCCGAGGCCGGGCGAGGACGTCGCCGGGTTCTCGACGACGAGCAGGTTCTTGTACGCGGGCTCCGCGAGGTCGGCGAAGGTCTTCGGCGGCGCGAGCTTCTTGTCGGCGAAGAACTTCTTGTCGTAGTTCACGCAGATGTCGCCGGTGTCGACGGGCGTGACGCGGTGCTTGTCCGCGTCGAGCTGCGCCTCGTCCGCGACCTGGTCGAGCCCCGCGGCCTCGTACGGGGTGAACAGGTCGTTGTCGAGGGCGCGGGAGAGCAGGGTGTTGTCGACGCCGAAGAAGACGTCGCCCTGCGGGGAGCCCTTGGTCAGGATCTCCTTGTTGAGCGCCGCGCCGGCGTCCCCGCTCTTGAGGACCTTGACCGTGTAGCCGGTCTGCCGGGTGAAGTCCTTCAGGACGGCGTCGGACGCCGCGAAGGAGTCGTGGCTGACGAGGGTGACGGTCTTGGACGCGCCGTCCGCGGAGGAGCCGGACTCCTTGGATTCGCCGCCGCAGGCCGCCAGGGCGGTGACGCCGAGGGCGGCAGCGAGCGCGGTGCCGGTGGCACGCCGAAGCTGGCTGTTCATGATGGTGCTGACTCCCTACGCCGGTATGACCCGGATCAGGTCCGAGGGTCTGCGGCCTGTTGGGACATGTCCCGCCGCACTCTCAGCGCTGTCGTGCGCTCCCCTGTCGGAATGTTTCGTTGTTCATTTGTGCGAACGCACAGGGCACAGTATCAGCCGTGGCCGACACCGCCCCCTGGTCACCGCTCCTGCGCCGCCAGCTGCCCGCACGCCCCGTCGATCTCCTGCCCACGGGTGTCCCGGACGGTGACCGGCACACCATGAGCCGCGATGGCCTCGACGAAGGCCTTCTCGTCCTCCGGCCGCGACGCGGTCCACTGCGAGCCGGGGGTCGGGTTCAGCGGGATCAGGTTGACATGGACCCTCCCCCTGGCTCCGCCGGTGGGACCCCCACCCTTGAGGAGCCGGCCGAGCAGATCGCCGCGCCACGCCTGGTCGTTGATGTCGCGGATCAGCGCGTACTCGATGGAGATACGGCGGCCGGACTTCTCCGCGTACTCCCAGGCGGCGTCGAGGACCTCCCGGACCTTCCAGCGGGTGTTGACCGGGACCAGGGTGTCGCGCAGCTCGTCGTCCGGCGCGTGCAGCGAGACGGCGAGACGGCACTTGAAGCCCTCGTCGGCGAAGCGGAGCATCGCGGGCACCAGGCCCACCGTGGAGACGGTGATGCCGCGCTGCGAGAGGCCGAGGCCGTCCGGCTCGGGGTCGGTCAGCCGGCGGACGGCGCCGACGACGCGCTTGTAGTTGGCGAGCGGCTCGCCCATGCCCATGAAGACGATGTTGGACAGCCGGGCGGGGCCTCCGGGCACCTCGCCGTCGCGCAGGGCGCGCATGCCGTCCACGATCTGGTGCACGATCTCGGCGGTGGACAGATTACGGTCGAGACCGGCCTGACCCGTCGCGCAGAACGGGCAGTTCATCCCGCAGCCCGCCTGCGAGGAGATGCACATCGTGACCCGGTCCGGGTAGCGCATCAGGACGGACTCGACGAGCGTGCCGTCGTGGAGGCGCCACAGCGTCTTGCGGGTGGTGTCGTTGTCGCAGGAGATGTGCCGCACGACCGACATCAGATCGGGCAGCAGCTCCGTGGCGAGCTTCTCGCGTGCGGCAGCGGGGATGTCGGTCCACTGCGCGGGGTCGTGCGCGTACCGCGCGAAGTAGTGCTGGGACAGCTGCTTGGCGCGGAACGGCTTCTCGCCGATCGCGGCGACGGCGTCCTTGCGCTCGGCGGGCGAGAGGTCGGCGAGGTGCCGCGGGGGCTTCTTGGCTCCGCGGGGCGCGACGAAAGTGAGTTCTCCGGGCTTGGGCATGGTGCTACCAGTGTCGCAGAGATGCGACGGAGGGCCCGCCGCCCTGTGGACGACGAGCCCTCACGAAGAAGACCGCAGGTCAGACGGCCTCGGGCTGCGGACCGTAGCCGACCGGAGCCGTTCAGCCGCTCGCTGCCCGACGGCCCCGGCGCGTGCCGCCCCGCCGGGTCAGCCGGACCCCACGAACAGCACCAGCAGCAGCCATACCACCGGGGCCGTCGGCAGGAGCGAGTCCAGCCGGTCCATGATGCCGCCGTGGCCGGGGAGCAGGGTGCCCATGTCCTTGATGCCGAGGTCCCGCTTGATCATCGACTCGCCGAGGTCGCCGAGCGTCGCGCTCGCCGCGACCGCGAGGCCAAGCAGCAGGCCCTGCCACCAGGTGCCGTCGTCGACGAGGAACTGCATGCACAGCGCGCCCGCCGTCATCGCGAAGCCCACCGCGCCCAGCAGCCCTTCCCGGGTCTTGCCGGGGCTGATGCGCGGCGCGAGCTTGTGCTTCCCGAATCGCCAGCCGACCGCGTATGCCCCGGTGTCGCTGACGACCGTGAGGACCAGGAAGGTGATCACCCGTTCCGGTCCGTCGTCCGCACTGAGCATCAACGCGACGAAGGTCGCCAGGAACGGCACGTAGAAGGCAGCGAAGACACCGGCCGTGACATCCCTGAGGTAGCCGTCGGGCGGCTCGGTCATACGCCAGACCAGCACCGCGAGCGCGGTCAGCGCCACGGCCACCCAGGCGCCTTCGGCCCCGCGTACGTAACCGGCCACGACCATGGCAGCGCCGCCGACCGCCAGCGGCACCAGCGGCGCCTTGATCTGCTTGCGCTCCTGGAGGCGGGTGGTCAGCTCCCACAGGCCGACGACGACGGCGACCGCGATGACGCCGACGAACACGGCCTTGACGATGAAGAGCGACGCGACGATGACCGCGCCGAGCCCCACACCGACCCCTATGGCCGACCGCAGATCGCGACCGGCCCGCTTCTTCTGCGGCGGCTGAGGTGCGGCCGGCGGCGGGCTGGGCATGGGCTCCTGCGTGTTCTCGTCGCGGAACAGGGGGCCACCGAGCCGTGCGGCCCCCCGGTCACGGTCCTCGCGGCCGGACCGGCCGCCGGGTTCCTCGGGGCGTTCGGCGTCTCTACCTGCGTCGGGATCCGGCACGATGGGCATGGGCTGCGTCTCTGATGTATACCGTGCCTCGTGCCCATCGTAGGCGGGACCCGCCGGGAGGGGCCCCTGGTCGGGCGGCGGCCATGCACCGGCGTATCCGGCGCCGTGCGAGGCCCCCCAGGAAGAGTCGTTCATCAGACCTCGAGCAGCTCGGCTTCCTTGTGCTTGAGCAGCTCGTCCACCTGCGCGACATACTTCGCGGTGGTGTCGTCCAGCTCCTTCTCCGCACGCCGGCCCTCGTCCTCGCCGACCTCGCCGTCCTTGATGAACTTGTCGATGGTCTCCTTGGCCTTGCGGCGCACGGAGCGGATCGAGATCTTGGAGTCCTCGGCCTTCGACTTGGCGACCTTGATGTACTCCTTACGGCGGTCCTGCGTGAGCTCCGGGAAGACCACGCGGATGATGTTGCCGTCGTTGCTCGGGTTGACGCCGAGGTCCGAGTCGCGGATCGCCTGCTCGATGTTGCGCAGAGCGGTCTTGTCGAACGGCGTCACGACGGCCATCCGCGGCTCCGGAACCGAGAACGACGCCAGCTGGTTGATCGGGGTCAGGGCACCGTAGTAATCCGCCACGATCTTGTTGAACATCGCCGGGTGCGCACGTCCGGTGCGGATCGCGGCGAAGTCATCCTTGGCGACCAGGACGGCCTTCTCCATCTTCTCCTCGGCCTCGAGGAGGGTCTCTTCGATCACCACTTGCTCCTGCGTGTCTTGAGTTGGGCCCGGCATCGGACTGGGCCGGCGGAACCTGCGTCGCGTGTTGCCCTGCACGGTGTCCGACCGGCAGGGCTTTGTCCATCCCCGAAGACTCCCCGAGGCCCTCGGGTCAGGCCCGGGTGTCCCGGTCGCTCACGAGCGTGCCGATCTTCTCACCCCGGACGGCCCGAGCGATATTGCCCTCCGTGAGGAGTTCGAAGACAAGGATCGGAAGGGCGTTGTCGCGGCAGAGGGTGATGGCGGTGGCGTCAGCGACCTTGAGGTTGCGGGACAGTACCTCGCCGTACTCCAGCGCGTCGAACTTCACCGCGTCCGGATTGGCCTTGGGGTCGGAGTCGTAGACGCCGTCGACACCGTTCTTGCCCATCAGCAGTGCTTCGGCGTCGATCTCCAGAGCCCGCTGAGCGGCGGTGGTGTCGGTGGAGAAGTAGGGCATTCCCATACCGGCGCCGAAGATGACGACGCGGCCCTTCTCCAGATGCCGTACGGCGCGCAGCGGGATGTACGGCTCCGCGACCTGCCCCATCGTGATGGCTGTCTGCACACGGGAGTCGATGCCCTCCTTCTCCAGGAAGTCCTGGAGAGCGAGGCAGTTCATGACCGTGCCGAGCATGCCCATGTAGTCGGAGCGCGCCCGGTCCATGCCGCGCTGCTGGAGTTCGGCTCCGCGGAAGAAGTTTCCGCCGCCGATCACGATGGCGATCTCGGCGCCGTCACGGACGACCGCTGCGACCTCCCGTGCGATGGCGTGTACGACGTCGGGGTCGACGCCGAGACCGGTGCCGCCGGAGAAGGCCTCTCCGGACAGCTTCAGCATGAAGCGGCCGGCCTTTTTGTCGTGGTTGTCGTCGCCTTGTGCGGCGCCCTGGTTCATGAAGATCTCCTCGTGCACATACGAAGAAGGCCATTGCCGTGGGGTCTTGCTGTCCCTGCCGGCAATGGCCTCCTCGTCAGATCTGCGGTCGTCCGGCGCGAACGCGGCCGACTGCTTCAGACCCTACCGGGGTCCGGGGTCCGTCGCGTACGGACTCAGATGCCGACCTTGATGCGCGCGAAGCGCTTCAGGGTGACACCGGCCTCGTCAAGAATCTTCTGGACCGACTTCTTGTTGTCGAGCGCGTACGGCTGGCCCAGGAGGGTGGCCTCCTTGAAGAAGCCGTTGACGCGGCCCTCGACGATCTTCGGGAGAGCGGCCTCGGGCTTGCCCTCGGCGCGCGTGGTCTCCTCGGCGACGCGGCGCTCGGCCTCGACGAGCTCGGCCGGGACGTCCTCGCGCGAGAGGTACTTCGGAGCGAACGCGGCGATGTGCTGCGCGACACCCTTGGCGATCTCGGCGTTCTCCTTGTCGAGCTCGACGAGAACGCCGATCTGCGGGGGCAGGTCGGGCATGGTGCGGTGCATGTACGCCGTGACGTAGCCACCGGAGAACTGCGCGAAGCGGTCCAGGACGATCTTCTCGCCGAGGTTGGCGTTGGCCTCGTCGACGTACGCCTGCACGGTCTTGCCGGGCTCGATCTCAGAGGCGAGCAGCGCCTCGATGTCGGCCGGGGAGGTGGCGGCGACGTGGGCGGCGAGGGCGTTGGCGACGGCCTGGAACTTCTCGCCCTTGGCGACGAAGTCCGTCTCGCACTTCAGCTCGACGATGACACCGGAGGTGTTGTCGTCCGCGATCAGGGAGACGACGGCGCCGTTCTCGGCGGAGCGGCCCTCGCGCTTGGCGACGCCCTTCTGGCCCTTGATACGCAGGGCCTCGACGGCCTTGTCGACGTTGCCGTCGGACTCGTCCAGCGCCTTCTTGCAGTCCATCATGCCGGCGCCGGTGAGCTCGCGGAGCTTCTTGACGTCAGCGGCGGTGTAGTTCGCCATGAGTCTGAGTTTCTCTCTCGAAGTCTGAAAGATCTACGAAGATCTGGAAGATCTACGGGTGGACGGCGGGGGCAAGCGCGCCCCCGCCGTCGTCAACCGAACCTGTGAAGGTCAGGCCGTAGGTCAGGCCTGCTCTGCCTCGGCGGCCTCGGCGGCCTCCGCGGCCGGAGCGTCGGCAGCGGCCTCGGCCGGAGCCTCGGTGGCCGGAGCTTCGGTGGCCGGAGCCTCAGCCGGCTTGGCCTCGTCCGCCTTCTCGGCGTCAGCCTTCTTCTCGCCCTCGAGCAGGTCGCGCTCCCACTCGGCCAGCGGCTCGCCGGCGGCCTTGTCGCCCGGCTTCTGGTCGCCGGTCGCGGCGCCGGAACGGGCGATGAGGCCCTCGGCGACGGCGTCGGCGATCACACGGGTGAGCAGGGTGACGGAGCGGATCGCGTCGTCGTTGCCCGGGATCTTGTAGTCGACCTCGTCGGGGTCGCAGTTGGTGTCGAGGATCGCGACGACCGGGATGTGGAGCTTGCGCGCCTCACCGACGGCGATGTGCTCCTTCTTGGTGTCGACGATCCAGACGGCGCTCGGCACCTTCTGCATCTCGCGGATACCACCGAGGGTCTTCTCCAGCTTGGCCTTCTCGCGGGAGAGGACCAGGAGCTCCTTCTTGGTGAGGCCGGAGGCGGCCACGTCCTCGAAGTCGATCTGCTCGAGCTCCTTGAGGCGCTGCAGACGCTTGTAGACGGTGGAGAAGTTGGTGAGCATGCCACCCAGCCAGCGCTGGTTGACGTACGGCATGCCGACACGCGTCGCCTGCTCGGCGATGGCCTCCTGGGCCTGCTTCTTCGTACCGACGAACATGATGGAGCCGCCGTGCGCGACGGTCTCCTTGACGAACTCGTAGGCGCGGTCGATGTACGACAGCGACTGGAGCAGGTCGATGATGTAGATGCCGTTGCGCTCCGTGAAGATGAAGCGCTTCATCTTCGGGTTCCAACGACGGGTCTGGTGACCGAAGTGGACGCCGCTCTCCAGCAGCTCCCGCATCGTGACAACGGCCATGGCCGTATCTCCTTGGGTTCTCGGTTGTGTCCTGACGCCCCGACGCGCCGTGCCACAAGGGACCGAGGAGCGCGGCCACCGACCGCTGAGGGTGAGGTGGCGGGGCGTGCGAAGTCGACCCGGTGACCCGGATCGCCAGAAGAAGTGTACGGGACCCGTGACGTGCCGGGTGACGGAGCTGTCCACAACCACCCGGTTTTCCACAGATCCGGGCCATGATCACCGCGGGCGGGCGGAGTCGCGGGACGGTGTCCCCCATGAACTGGGCACTTTGGGTGGACCGGCTGCGCCGCGTGCTCCCCGTACTGCTGCTGACACTGCTGCTGAGCGGGTCGGGGGCGGTACCGGGGGCGGTGGCGCCGCCTGGGGCAGGGCCGGGGTCTCGTCTGACCGGTGTGCCGGCGTCCAGGCCGGCGGGGGTCCCTGCGGCGACCGGATCGGGCACGGCTGCGTACGGGCGGACGGCGACGCTGCCACCGGGCCCGGTCGAACCGACGGCGAGCGGAGGCAACCGGTCGGTGATCGGACCCGCGGCCAACGAAGGCAACCGGGCGGGCGTCGAACACGCGGCCAACGAAGGCAACCGGCCGTTGATCGGACCCACGGTCGACGGAGACGGCCGGGCAGGCATCGGCCCCGTGCAACCTCTGCTGCCGGCATCCGATGCAGCCGGACCCGGCGGGCGCTCGGGGGGACGGAGCTGGCCGGTCGGGCCGCCACGGCCCACCGTCGTCCGGGGCTGGGCCCCGCCCGCGTCGCCGTACGGTGCCGGGCATCGCGGCGTCGATATCGCCGCCCCGCCGGGTACTGCCGTCCGGGCCGCGGCGGCCGGCCGGGTCTCGTTCGCCGGCCGGGTCGCGGGCCGCGGCGTGCTGACCATCAGCCTCACCGATACGGGTGACCCGCCGTTGCGGACCACGTACGAACCGGTCCGGCCGCTGGTGGACGTAGGCGCGACGGTCACCGCGGGCGAGCTCGTGGCAACGGTCGAGGGAGGGCCGTCGCACTGCGCTGGAGGGTGTCTGCACTGGGGCCTGCTGCGGGGCTCGGAGTACCTCGATCCGCTGTCCCTGTTGCCGCCCTGGCTGCTCCGCCGCCCGCCGTCCAGGCTGCTCCCGGTCTTCGGCGTGCCGTTGCCGCGGTCCGCTCCGGCGGCGGGGGCCGGCCCGTGAGCGCCGTCGTCCTTGCCACCGGTCATGGATGGTCCATCGGCCATGGCCTGCTGGGGGCGGCCCACGCGGTGCCGCTCATGGTCTGCGGGGCCTGGGCCCAGCGCGCCCTGGCGGCACAGGCCCGTGCTCGGAGCAACCAGCGCCTCCCCCGGTGTCAGCCCCGCACGCCGCGCAGCGCCATCGCCACCGCCGCGTCCGCGACGGTGGCCGGGTCCTCGGCCGCACCGAGCTCGATCCGGCGTACCGCGGCGTCCACGACGCCCTGCAACAGCATCGCGCCGAGCCGCGGCTGCTCCTGGCCCAGCTCCCCGAGCGCCTCGACGATCATCGCGATCAGCCCCCCGTGCGCGGCCCGGATCTTCTCGCGGGCCCCGGCGTCCAGCTCGCTGGCTGAGATCGCGACGACGGCCCGGTGCCGCCGGTCGCCGACCAGGTCGAGCTGCCGGCGCACATAGGCCTCGACCTTGCCTTCGGGCGTGTCAGCGCGGTCCATCGCGGCCTCGACCTCTGCGGCCCACACGGGGAAGTCCACCGCGCAGAGCTCCTCGACGACCGCGGCGCGCGAGCGGAAGTACTCGTAGACGGAGGACCTCGCGAGCCCTGTGCGCTCGGCGAGTGCGGGGAAGGTCAGCGCCTCCGTACCGCCTTCGGACAGGAGGGAGCGCGCGGCGTCCAGCAGGGCGCCTCGCTGCATCGTCCGGTGCTCGGCCACGGAGGCCGCTCGAATCCTGGGCACGTCACCACTCTACGGATGTGGCCCCGGCGATTCGGCGTCAACGTCCGACGTCGGCCAGCTTCGCCCGCAACTGCAGCACGGACTTGGTGTGGATCTGGCTGACACGGCTCTCGGTGACCCCGAGCACATGGCCGATCTCGGCCAGGGTGAGCCCCTCGTAGTAGTAGAGCGTGACGACGGTCTTCTCACGCTCGGGCAGGGTGTTGATGGCCCGGGCGAGCAGCCGGCGCAGTTCCCGGTCCTCGGCGACCTCGACCGGGTTGTCCGCGGCCGTGTCCTCCAGGGTGTCCATGAGGCTGAGCCGGTCGCCGCCCTCGCCGCCCACGTGCAGCAGCTCTTCGAGCGCCACGACGTTGGCCAGGGACAACTGGCTGAAAACCGAGTGCAGTTCCTCGACCGTGACGCCCATCTCGTCGGCGACCTCCGCCTCCGAGGGCGTACGGCGCAACTGGGCCTCGAGCGTGGCGTAGGCGCGTTCGACGGCACGGGCCTTCTGCCGCACCGAGCGCGGGATCCAGTCCAGCGCCCGCAGTTCGTCGATCATCGCGCCCCGGATGCGAGTGATCGCGTACGTCTCGAACTTGATCGACCGGTCCACGTCGAACTTCTCAATGGCGTCGATGAGCCCGAAGACGCCGGAGGAGACGAAATCCGCCTGCTCGACATTGGACGGCAGCCCCACGCTGACCCGGCCCGCGACGTATTTGACCAGCGGCGAGTAGTGCAGGATCAACTGCTCCCGCAGCCGCTCGTCACCCGTGGCCTTGTACGACCGCCACAGCTCCTCGAGCGACGAGGGAGCCGAGGGCCGCGCTGTGCCACGGGCAGCGGGTGGCACTGCCGCGCGGTCAGACCCGGAGGTGTGCTGGGGCATGCGTTGCCTTGAGCCGTTCTGCTGTGAGGGGGCGGGGAGGGGCGGCCGAGGCCGGAACCTGGTGAGCGTAGCGTGACTACGCCGTCGCGGTGGGCGAGGGAAGCGGAAGGAACCTGCCCGGGTATTCGCCCTCGCCCACACCTTCGATTCGGGGCCGATGCCCTGCGCACCGGCCCCTCAGGCATCACGCACGGGACTCCGAAGGTCATCGCCTTCACCTTTTCACCCGAATGCGCCAGGTCAAGCACCGCCTCGCCGCGCGTTCGAACCGCGGATCGCGCCGGTCGTCAACTTCCATCCCTCGCCGCACCGTTCGACGAAGCCCAGAGAGTGCAGTTCGTACAGCCTGCCGAGCGCATCGTCGCCCGGGACGGCGGCGCGGCGGGCCACCTCGCTGCCGGTGATCGCGACGCGCTGCGCGGGCAGCGCCTCCAGCACCTGCCTGCTGCCGGGGTCGAGCAGGTCCCTGGGCAGGACCGGGCCGGTGCGCTCGGGCGCGAGATCCCCCATGTCACCCACCAGCTCGATCACTTCGGCGGCGTCGGTGACGAGCACGGCATCGCCGCGCAGCAGTTCATGCACTCCCGTCGAGAGGCCGCTGGTCACGGGGCCGGGGACGCCCATGGTGAAGCGCCCGAGCTGCTGCGCCCTGCGGGCGGTGACCAGGGAACCGCTGCGGTGTTCCGCCTCGATGACGACAGTGCCCCGGGTGAGCGCGGCGATCACCCTGTTCCGGAGGACGAACCTGCTGGGGGTGGGATGGTCGCCCGGCGGCAACTCCCCGATGACGAGCCCCTGCTGCGCAATGCGCTTGATCAACTCCAGGTGACCGGGTGGGTATGCCACGTCGACGCCGCAGGCCAGTACGGCGACGGTGGCTCCGTCGGCGGCAAGCGCGCCCCGATGCGCAGCGCCGTCGACCCCGAAGGCCGCCCCGGACACCACGACCCAGCCCCGCTCGGCGAGCCCCGTCGCCAGCGAGCCCGAGACGTGTGCCCCGTACGGAGTGCAGGCCCGGGCCCCGACCACGGCCACCGAGCGCAAAGCCCAGGCACGCAGGTCGGGCCGGCCGCGCACCCACAGGCCGACCGGGCGGGCGTCGCCGAGGTCGTCGAGCTGGGTCGGCCACTCCGTGTCGCCCGGTATGACGAATCTGCCCCCGAGCGCGCGGATCGCGTCCAGCCGCTCCCCCGGCACGACCCCGGCGGCGCGGGCCCGCAGCCCGGTGACCCGGCGCTCGGTGGCACCCGGCAGCGCCCCCTTCTCGTACGCGCCCGCCGTCAGCAGGCTCAGCAGCCCGTGGGCGCCGAACTCCCGTAGCCAGCGGCCGCCCTTCTCGTCACCGGGCTCCAGGATCTGCGTCAGCGCCGAACGCGCCACCCGCTCCGCCTCGTTGCAGGCGTGCCGCCCGGCCGGAGGAGCGTCGTCACCCCCGATGCCGCGGATGCCGTCCCGGCCCCCCACACCCGTCACCGCACCGCCCCCGCGGCCATCGCTCTTTCCCTCGCCCGTCACCGCACCGCCCCCGCAACCGTCCCCGTTCCCCACACCCGTCACCGCACCGCCCCCGCAGCCGCTGGGACGCCTCTGGCGATCCCGGTGCGCAGTTCGAGGGCGAGGGCGACGTCCTGGGCCTCGGGCCGGTCCCGGCCCCCGAGGTCGGCGATCGTCCACGCGATGCGCAGCACCCGGTCGAGGCCGCGTGCCGTCAACAGCCCGCGCTCCACGTCCCGCTCTGCCGCCCTCAGCGCCCCGGGCGCCACGGTCCATCTGGTGCGCAGTTCATGGCCGGGCACCTCGCTGTTCACCGTCCACGGCGTGCCCTCCAGACGGGCCGCGGCTCGCTGCCTGGCTTCCAGGACACGGTCGGCCACGGTCGCCGTGGACTCACCGCCCGGCCCGTGGCCGAGCAGGTCGGAGCGGCTCACCGGCTCGACCTCGATCCGCAGGTCGACGCGGTCCAGCAGCGGCCCGGACAGCCGGGCCTGATACCGCCGGATCACGGAGGAGGGGCATTCGCAGCCCACTCCGAGCAGCGTGTGCCGCCCGCACGGACAGGGGTTGGCCGCGAGCACCATCAGGAACCGGGCGGGCAGCCGCACCACTCCCCCGCTCCTGGCGACCACCACGTGTCCTGATTCCAGGGGCTGGCGCAGTGCGTCCAGGGCCTTGGCCGAGAATTCGGGGGCTTCGTCCAAGAACAGCACCCCGCGGTGCGCCAAGGACACCGCGCCGGGCTTGGGCAGCCCGTTGCCGCCGCCCACCAGGGCCTGCATCGTCGCCGAGTGGTGCGGGGCGCAGTACGGCGCGGTGCGCACGAGCGGCTCGCCGGGCGGCAGGATGCCGGCCACCGAGTGGACCGCCGTGACCTCGAGGGACTCTCGTCGGGTCAGCGGCGGCAGGACGGCGGGCAGCCGCTCGGCGAGCATCGTCTTGCCCGCGCCGGGCGGCCCGGAGAGGAGGAGGTGGTGTCCGCCCGCCGCCGCGACCTCCAGCCCGGTGCGCGCCGCGTGCTGGCCCGCCACATCCGCCAGGTCGGGCCCGTCGCCCTGCGGCCGGTCGACGGCCAGTCCGGTGCCGACGCCCGCGCCCGGGACCAGCAGTCCCGCGAGCATGGCGTCCGGGCGGCCCGCCTCGACGGGCTCCTCGTCCGGGACCGGCTCGTCGGCCAGGACGGCGATGAGCTGGCGCAGGCTGCGCACCCCGAGCACCGAGACCCCCGGCACGAGCGCGGCCTCCCCGGCGGTCTGCTCGGGGACGACCACGTGCTCGTACCCCGCCTCGGCAGCGGCGAGCACCGCGGGAAGCACCCCGCGCACGGGCCGCACCCGCCCGTCGAGTCCGAGCTCGCCGATCAGGACGAGATCGGCGATCTGGCGCGGGTCGATGCGCTCGGCGGCACCGAGGACGGCGCATGCCACAGCGAGATCGAAGCCGCTCCCGCCCTTGGGCACGGAGGCCGGGCTGAGCCCCACGGTGAGCTTCCTCTGCGGCCATTCGCAGCCGGAGTTGACCACGGCCGCGCGCACCCTGTCGCGGCTCTCCACAAGGCTCTTGTCCGGCAGGCCGACGAGAGTGAACGCCGCGACCCCCGGCTCCAGGTCCGCCTGGACCTCGACGACCACGCCTTCGACGCCCACGAGCGCCACCGAACACGCACGGGCGAACCCCATCAGGCCACCCCCCGGGCATGCTCGACGACGGCTGCTCCGCGCCTGGGCAGCAGCACGCCCACCAGGTCGATGCGGACCCCGCCCGGCGGCGGGCCTCCGTGCCGCTCCAGCCAGCAGTCTGCAAGGCGCCTGAGCCGTCTCGCCTTGGCCGGTGTGACTGCGGCCATCGGATGCTCGTAGGAGCCCGCTCTTCGGGTCTTCACCTCGCAGACGACCACCGTGTCGCCGTCGCGGGCGACGATGTCGATCTCACCGGCGCGTCCGCACCGCCAGTTCCTCGCCAGCAGGCGCATTCCGGACCCGACCAGCAGCCGTGCCGCCAGATCCTCGCCGTACCGTCCCAGTGCCCCCGTCGCATTCATTTCGGCACCACCTCCGGCACCGACTCTGATGCACCGGCGCCGGACTTTTGGATCTTGGTGGAAAACCGTGGACAACTGCCCGATTGTGGAAAACTCCGCCACTCGGACGGGCTGCGTTCAGCTGCTGGGCAGCTCCAGGTCGCTCTTGTTGAGCTCCTCGATGTTCACGTCCTTGAAGGTGAGCACCCGCACCTGCTTCACGAACCTGGCCGGGCGGTACATGTCCCAGACCCAGGCGTCCGCCATCGAGACCTCGAAGAAGACCTCACCCTGGACCGAGTGCACCTGCATCTCGTAGTCGTTGGTGAGGTAGAAGCGACGCTCGGTCTCGATCACGAATTTGAACAGCCCGACGACATCTCGGTACTCCCGGTAGAGCTTCAGCTCCATCTCGGTCTCGTACTTCTCGAGGTCCTCGGCGCTCATGGCATGTTCCCCTTCAGCCTTGCGTCCCCCTATTGTGCGCCAGCGTCCTGCATCCCTAGACGATTTCCGGGGCGAGCACCACTGGAACAAGCGGAGGTCCTTCGTCGAGCAGCGTATGCAGCAGCTCGGCGAGCCTGGTCGGGTACACCGTCTCACGGGCCGCCGACAGTTCGGCGGAGGTCCACCACCTCAGGCCCGCGACGCTGCGGCGCTCCAACTCCGTGAGGGAGTGCGGCACCGCGTCGGTCCGGGTGGTACGCGCCAGGAAGTACCACTCGTCCTGGTCCCAGCGCCGCCCGGCGAACGGGAAGGAGCAGTGCCGCTGCCACAGCACGGGGCCCAGTTCCACTTCCGTGATCCCGGTCTCCTCGGCCAGCTCACGCAGCGCGGCCTCCTCGTGGCTCTCGTCGCCCTCCAGGCCGCCGCCGGGGGTGAACCACCAGGTGACGTCAGGATCGTCCGGCTCGAAGCCGTGCATCAGCAGGATCCGGTTCTCGGGGTCGAGCAGGACGACCCGGGCGACCCTGCGCAGTCCGGTCTGCGCGTCCGATGCCTCATGCAGCACCCGCGGTCACCGCCTTCCTGCGCCGCGCCCCGCCGAGCCGGCCGGCCACCGGCCCGTACGCGGCGCCGCCGACGATGAGCACGGCTCCGGCCACGACGGCCGCCACCATGAGGCCCACCGGCCCCGGCTGCGACACCCCGCCGGGCAGTGCGGCGAATCCTTCCGGCCGCGCCACGGCTCCGCCGCTCAGCGGCCAGGCCACGGCGTCCAGCCGTGCCTCCACGGCCGAGCGGGGGACCGAACCCTGCCCGACGTCCTGGAGGTGGGAGCGGGAGTCCAGGGATCCCTTGCGCTCGTCGCCGAGCAGGAACAGCTGCCCCTCGGGAACCTCGGCGGTGAACTGCTCGGCGGCCGGCCCCTCGGTGCGCAGATACGGTTCGTCGACGGACTTGCCGTTGATCGTCAGACGCCCGTCGCCGTCGCAGCAGGCGATCTCGTCGCCCCCGACGCCGACCACCCGCTTGACCATGGGCATGTCGCCCCATTGCCTGTCGCGGAAGACGACCACGTCGCCGCGGCGGACCTCGTCGCCGGATATCCGCTCGGCGAGCACCCGGTCGCCCGCCTGCACTGTCGGGGACATGGAGTCGGTCGGCACCGTGTACGGCTGGTAGACGAGTGCGCCCCAGACGAATCCGCCGAGGAAGAGCACACAGCCGACGGCCACGGCCATACCGGACAAGGCGGCTCCGAGCCTGCCCCGGCCGTCGCCCTCACGTCGTGCACCGCTCATTCCAGCGCTCCCCACCTCGGAGATCCGGTCCCCCGGATGCGGGTCCCGGGATTGCTTCCGGGACGGCACACTACCCGGCGGTATACCCGTCGGTCAGCCTCCTCCTGCGCCACAGCACGATCGGCACGGCACCGGCCAGGCCGAGCGCCGTGGGCGCCGAGGAGAGTGCCGCGGCCGCTCCCGGCTGATCAAAGGCGTCCGGCACAGGAAGCATGGACCAGCGGTTCAGCGGCCAGGCGACGACGACGGCTCGTCCGACCACCTTGCCGACGGGGACGAAGCCGCCGTTGACGTCCTCCATGTGGTACCGGGAGTCCTGCGAGTTCTGGCGGTTGTCGCCCATGACCCAGATCCGGTCCTTGGGCACGGTCAGCGGCCCGAAGGAGGACCGCTCGTCGCACGGAGTGCTGCCCGGGGCGATGTACGGCTCGTCCAGCGCCTTGCCGTTGACCTTCAGCGGGCCGTCCTTCTTGCACTCCACGGTGTCGCCCTCGACCGCGATCGTCCGCTTGATGAGGTCCTTCTCCTCGGCGGACGGCATGAGCCCGATGAAGCTGAGGACCTCCTGCAGCGCGTTCGGCTCCGGGGTGGGCTCGCCCTCGAGCCAGCCGCCGGGGTCGTGGAAGACGACGACCTCGCCGCGCTCGGGCTCCGAGCCGAACCAGGGG
Source organism: Streptomyces sp. NPDC018833 (assembly GCF_044390825.1). Lineage (NCBI taxonomy): Bacteria > Bacillati > Actinomycetota > Actinomycetes > Kitasatosporales > Streptomycetaceae > Streptomyces > Streptomyces sp. NPDC018833. Next base: position 135,236 of record NZ_JBIRZM010000004.1, read on the forward strand.
GTGAGCTTGTCCACGAGCACCCGGTCGCCGCGCTGGAGGGTGTTCATCATCGATTCGGACGGGATGGAGAAGGCCTGGACCAGGAAAGTCTTGATCAGGAGCGCGAGCAGCAGCGCGATACCGATCAGGAGCGGCAGTTCCTTCCAGAAGGATCGCTGCTTCTTCTGTCCCGTACCGCCGCCTTCCGGCGCTCCGTCGTCGTCCCCGCTCATCGGCACTTCCCCGTCCGTCACGTCCGAGGGCTGCTCGGGAGGTCGCCCCGGCCTCTCCTCTGGATCGTCGTGTCCGGACCGAGCGCCGACCGCCACGTCCCCCACATCCACTCCTCACTCCGCGCGAACCGCCTGCCCCGTACAAGGAACAGGCCCACCACTCCCATAACGAGCGGGAGTTCCGCAGGGGTCGGGAGCAGGACCATTCCGTTCAGATCCTTGGACGACACACTATTCGACTGCGGTGCCGCCGCACTCGCCCCGGCACGCGCGTTGGGCACGGATGCGTAGGTCTCCGGCTCCTCCAGTCTGCGCCAATGGTCCAGCGGCCAGGCGATGAAGACGGCTCTGCCCACGACCCGGTCCTCCGCGACGGTGCCCTGGCCCTCCTCGTCGAGGTGGAACCGGGAGTCGGCGGAGTCGGAGCGGTGGTCGCCCATCACGAAGAGCCGCCCGGCGGGCACCTGCACATCGAACTTCATGGTCGACGGAACGTTTCCCGGATGCAGATAGGGCTCGTTGAGCGCCACGCCGTTGACAGTGACGCGGCCGTTCGCGTCGCAGCACTTCACGGTGTCCCCGCCGACCGCCACGACCCTCTTGATCAGGTCGCGCTCGTCGTCCGACGGCAGCAGTCCGATGAAGGTCAGCATCTGCTTGACCTGCTTGATCACGACCGGATCATCGGTCTGCGGCTTCTCCTGCTGCGGCAGCCAGCCGCCGGGGTCCTTGAAGACGACGACGTCACCGCGCTGCGGCTTCGAGCCGAACCAGGGGGTGAGTTTGTCGACCAGGACGCGGTCCTGGATACGGATCGTCTGCTCCATCGAGCCGGAGGGGATGACGAAGGCCTGCACCAGGAACGTCTTCAGCACCAGGGCGATGACCAGCGCCACGGTGATCAGGAGGGGTATCTCCTTGACGGCCGAGCGGCGGCGTTTGCGCTTGACCTTCTGTGCCAGCCTGCGCCGCTCCGCCCGCCCCGGCAGGGGCCGGCCGCCGTCGGTCGGCCGCGTCCCGGTGGGCAGCCGGGTGTCGGCCCGGTGGCTCGCCCGGCGTCCGCGGTTACCCATGGGCACCGCCGGGAACCCGGCCGGGCTCCGGGACGCCGGCGAAGGCGTCGGTGGCCTCCAGTCCGGACCAGCGCTTCATGGGCCAGCCGATCCAGTCGGCCCGGCCGATCACCTTGTCCACGGGCACCATGCCGCCGCCGGGCTCCCCGAGATGGTCCCGGGAGTCACGTGAGGCGCTGCGGTGGTCGCCCATGACCCAGAGCGCCCCCTCGGGGACGACGATGTCGAAGGCGACCTCCGAGGGCACGCCGTCGGGGTGCAGATATCTCTCGTCGACCGGTACACCGTTCACCTCGACCCTCCCCTCCGTGTCGCAGCAGACCACCCGGTCCCCGCCCGTCCCCACCACGCGTTTGACGAAATCCGTCTCGGCCGGCTCGGCGAGCCCGAGCACAGCGAGCCCCTCTCGTACTACGGAACTGACGGGGTTTTCCGTCAGTTCCTCCTGGACGAAGGAGCCCCTGCCGTCGAAGACGACGACATCCCCCCGTGCGGGCCGTGAGCCGAACCGGTACGCCAGTTTGTTCACCAGTACCCGGTCGCCGACCTGGAGGGCGGGCTCCATGGAGCTGCTCGGGATCTGGAAGGGCTGCACCACGAAGTGGCTGAGCAGCAGCACGAAGACGGTGCAGGCGACACCGGTCAGTGCCGCGGCGCGCAGGGACATCGGGGAGCGGCCGCAACGACGCGCGGAGCGCGACCCCTCTTCCTGAGTCCCGTCGGCGGGTTCGGAAGAGGGGTCGCGCTCCGTGTGCTGTGCTTCGGTGTCCATCTGTGGCAGAGCCTATCCGGCCCCCCGTAGACGCCGGGCGCGCGTATGAGCCGGAGCTCAGTTGTCGCGCTTCTCCTTGATCTTGGCGGCCTTGCCGCGCAGCTCGCGCAGGTAGTACAGCTTGGCGCGGCGGACGTCACCGCGGGTGACGAGCTCGATCTTCTCGAAGATCGGGCTGTGCACCGGGAAGGTGCGCTCGACGCCGACGGAGAAGGAGACCTTGCGGACCGTGAAGGTCTCGCTCACGCCCGCGCCCTGGCGGCGGATGACGACGCCCTTGAACTGCTGGATACGGGAGCGGTTGCCCTCGATGACGCGAACGTGGACGTTCACGGTGTCGCCGGGGCGGAAGGCCGGGACGTCGGTGCGCAGCGAAGCCGCGTTGACGCTGTCGAGCAGGTGAGCCATGGTGGTCTGCTTCCTCGCCGATGCCACAGGTCATCGACGGAATGTCGTGATGAGATGGGGTGCCTCCGCCGGGCGGGCGTCGTTCCCCCTGTGGCAGGGGCGCCGGCCGGACGTACAGCAGCGGCTCATTCTTCCATGGCCTCGGGCCTGCGCCAAAATCGGCCGCCGGGCTCGGGGGCCCAGCCGAGCAGGGAAAGGATCTCCTTGTCCTTCCTGTCGAAGGCCGCGGGGTCGCAACGCTCGATCAGATCGGGCCTGTTGAGGGCCGTACGGCGGAATGCCTCGTCCCGCCGCCACCGCGCGACCTTCCCGTGGTGGCCGCTGACGAGCACGTCCGGGATCGCGCGTCCGCGCCAGACAGGAGGCTTGGTATAGACGGGCCCCTCCAGCAGATTGGCCATGGCTCCGGGCGCGAAGGAGTCGTCCCGGTGCGATTCCGCGTTGCCGAGGACACCGGGCAGCAACCGGGCCACGGCCTCCGTGATGACCAGGACGGCCGCTTCGCCGCCGGCCAGCACGTAGTCGCCGATGGAGACCTCGTACACCGGCATACGGGTCGCGTACTCGTCGACGACCCGGCGGTCGATGCCCTCGTAGCGGGCAGGGGCGAAGACGAGCCAGGGTCGTTCGGCGAGCTCTACGGCCAGCTCCTGGGTGAAGGGGCGGCCGCTGGGGGTGGGCACGACCAGGACGGGGCCGTGGGCGCCCGACTCGTAGCCGCCGGCGAGGATCTCGTCCAGGGCCGCTCCCCAGGGCTCGGTCTTCATGACCATGCCGGGGCCGCCGCCGTACGGGGTGTCGTCGACCGTGCTGTGGCGGTCGTAGGTCCACAGGCGCAGGTCGTGCACGTGGACGCCGAGCTGTCCGCGGGCGCGGGCCTTGCCGACGAGGGACACGTTCAGCGGTTCGAGGTACTCCGGGAAGATCGTGACGACGTCCAGCCGCATCAGGACTCGTCCTCCGACACTTCGCGGCTGGAGGCGACCTCGGCCTCGCTGTCGTCGATCAGGCCGGGCGGCGGGTCGATGACGGCCTTCTGCTCGCTCAGGTCGATCTCGGTGACGATTTCCTCGACGAACGGGATCATCACCTCGCTGCCGTCGGGCCGCTCGACGATGAAGAGGTCCTGCGAGGGCAGGTGGCTGATCTCGGTGATCCGCCCGATCTCCGTGCCGTCGGCGAGGACCACGTCCAGGTCCATCAGCTGGTGGTCGTAGTACTCGTCGGGGTCCTCGGGAAGCTCCTGAGGGTCCACCTCGGCGATGAGCAGCGTGTTGCGCAGCGCCTCGGCGGCGTTGCGGTCGCGTACGCCCTCGAAGCGCAGCAGCAGTCGGCCACTGTGCACCCGGCCCGACTCGATCGTCAGCGGCCCCGCGGCGGCAGGGTCGGTGGCGAGCACCGCGCCGGGGCCGAGCCGCAGCTCCGGCTCGTCCGTGCGCACCTCGACGGTGACCTCGCCCTTGATGCCATGGGCGCGGCCGATCCGTCCCACTACCAGCTGCACGCTTGTCTCTCCTTCGATACGACGACGGGCCTGTGATACGACGACGGGCCGGGGCGGGCCCGAAAGCCCTCCCCGGCCCGAGCCGGTGCTGCGTGGATCCGGGTGCCCCCGGATCCACTTTCACCTTCGATCAGCGGACCTGGTCCACATCGACGAGGTCGACGCGGATGCCACGGCCACCGATGGCGCCCACGACGGTACGCAGTGCGCGCGCGGTGCGGCCGTTGCGGCCGATCACCTTACCGAGGTCGTCGGGGTGGACCCGGACCTCCAGCACGCGGCCGCGGCGCAGGTTGCGCGAGGCGACCTGTACCTCGTCCGGGTTGTCGACGATGCCCTTCACGAGGTGCTCGAGAGCCTCCTCGAGCATGCTCAGGCCTCGGTCGACTCGGCGGGAGCGGCCTCGGCCTCGTCCGCCTTCTTGTCGGCCTTCTTCGCCTTCGGGGTGATGGCCTCACCCTTGGCGTCGTCGCCCTCGAGAGCCTTGGCGAAGGCGTCGAAGGAGGCGCGCTTGTCTTCCTTGGTCGCCGGGGCCAGCAGCGGCTTCTCCGGGGCGGGCAGGCCCTTGACCTTCTGCCAGTCACCGGTGAGCTTCAGGATGGCCAGAACCGGCTCGGTCGGCTGGGCGCCGACGGACAGCCAGTACTGCGCACGCTCCGAGTCGACCTCGATGCGCGACGGGTTCTGCACCGGGTGGTACAGGCCGATCTCCTCGATGGCCCGGCCGTCACGGCGGGTACGGGAGTCGGCGACGACGATGCGGTAGTGAGGCGAACGGATCTTGCCCAGACGCTTCAGCTTGATCTTGACTGCCACGGGTGTGGTGTCTCCTGGTCTTGACGTGGTTGGGCACAACGAGATGCCACGTGGGGTTGCGGTACTCGGGGTGCCCGATGGACGCGTCAGCCGGAGGCGAGAGGGTTCCTGTGCGGCTGTCGAGTACAGCTAGCCATTGTGCCATACAGCCGGGGGCTGGTCTCACCCGCCGGCACACCGAAGCCTCTTTGCCGGCCCTCCCCGCCGGCCGCCCCCGTCGAGGGCAGCAGGAAGCGCAAGCCGGCGGGCGGGCCTGCCCGCCCGTCTGCCCACGGCGCCCGCGGCGCGGGCTCGGTGGTCGGGGCTCCGGGGCGGTCAGCCGGCCGCGCCGACCACTTCCGGGATACGGAACGGCTTTCCGCAGCCCCCGCAGACGATGGGCGCCTGGGCGAGGACCGACGGAACCACTCTCACATTGCGGCCGCATTCGCAGACGGCCTTCACCCGCACCCCTCCACCCGAGGAGCCGTGCCGGGCGGCCGGTCCTCGGAAGGTGCGCTTGGTGTCGGAGGTCGTCGCTGCCGTGTGCGCCTTGAGGGCACGCTGCAGCCGCTCGATGGTGGGGCGGTAGCGCCGCTTGGCCTCGGGGTTGAGCACGACCAAGGAGAAGCCGCTGCTCGGGTGCGGCTCATCCACGTGGTCAAGGCCCATCTCCTCGGCGATCGCGAGGAACCGGCGGTTGTGATAGCGGCCGGCGCGGGAGGTGTCGCGGACGCCTCGCGCGGCGGCGATGCCGTGGACTGCCTCGTGGAGCAGTCGCTCGAAGGAGAGCTCGGCGCCGCAGGCGGACGAGGACTCTCCGATCAGGGACTCGGGCGCGGCAAGATCCGGCAGTTCGGGGTGGTGCCGCTGAATGTCGGCCCACGCCTGTGCCAGCTCTGCGGCGAGAACAGGTGGTGTCGTGCTCACGTCGTGATAACGAGCCGGGAGCCCGCCGGGTTCCATTCCGGGGCATCCCAAATAATTTGCACGTACCCGTCAGTTGCCGTTGATGCATCCGGACGAGGGCGGGTGCGCTGATCTGCGGAGAAGTCTCACAGCTCACACCAAGGTGGTACGTAGCGCACGTGGCGGCCGTGCCACCAAAGGCGTACGCCCCCGGCGCGCGGGAGTTGTTTCGCGCCGGGAGCGTGCTCCCGCAGCGGCGGCGGCACGGTCAGTAGGCGCGGGCCACGATCGCGACAGTACCGGGCGCGTCGTCGGAGTCGGGCACCGACCCGTCCTCCGCGACCAGGCAGCGCACGGACACGCCCTGTTCCGCGAGCGCGGCCTCGCCCTCCTGGCCCAGCGTGGCCCACGGGATGCGGGCCCAGCCGCCCGCCGCCGCGGCCTCGGCAGCCTCCTTCAGCGTCGTCACCTCGCTGGTGCGATCCTCGCGGCGCCTGCGGGACTGCTCCAGCAGGAGCGCCTGGTCGTCGTCGAGGACCTTGGGCAGGAGAGCGGGGAGCGACTCGATCCGCACCGGCTCCTTCCCTCCGGGGATGCGGCGGGCCAGCATCGCGGTACCCGCCTGGAGGTCGCGCGGGCCGATCTCGATCCGTACGGGCACGCCCTTGAGCTCCCAGTCCACCGCCCGGCGGCCGAAGGGCGTGTCCACGCGGTCGTCGACATGCACCCGCAGGCCGGCCGCCGTGAGCGTCTCGCCGATCTCGCGGACCTTCGCGACCGCCTCGTCACCCTTGATCGCCATGACGACGATCTGGACCGCCGCGAGGCTCGGTGGCACGCGCAACCCGTTGTCGTCGCCATGCGACATGATCAGCCCGCCGACCATCCGGGTCGAAGTGCCCCAGGAGGTCTGCCAGACCAGCTCCTGGTGGCCCTCCCTGGAGAGGTAGCGGGTGTTGAAGGCGGTGGCGAAGTTGGTGCCGAGCTCATGGCTCGTGCCCATCTGGAGCGCCTTGCCGTCCCCCATCATCCCTTCCAGGGTCAGGGTGTTGATGGCCCCGGCGAACCGCTCCCTGGGCGTCTTGCGGCCGAGCACGACGTCGATGCCGAGCACCTTGACCATGAAGTCCGCGTAGACCTCCCGGTGGATGTACGCGGCGTAGTCGCGGGCGTCCTCGTAGGTGGCGTGCGCGGTGTGGCCCTCCTGCCAGAGGAACTCCGTGGTGCGCAGGAACACCCGCGGCCGCATCTCCCAACGGACGACATTGGCCCACTGGTTGATCAGCAGCGGCAGGTCCCGGTAGCTCTGGACCCACTTGGAGAAGTAGTCGTTGATGATGGTCTCGGACGTCGGCCGCACCACGACGGGTTCTTCGAGCTCCTTGCCGCCGCCGTGGGTCACCACCGCGAGCTCGGGGGCGAAGCCCTCGACGTGCTCAGCCTCGCGAGTCAGGTAAGACTGGGGGATGAAGAGCGGAAAGTAGGCGTTCTGAGCGCCCGCGTTCTTGATGCGGGCGTCCATCTCCTGCTGCATCCGCTCCCACAGGCTGTAGCCGTACGGCCGGATGACCATGGTGCCGCGCACCGGGCCGTTGTCCGCCAGTTCGGCCTTGTTGATCAGGTCCTGGTACCAGCGTGGGAAGTCCTCCGCCTGGGGCGTCAGGACAGGTGTCTTGGCCATGGCGCGCATGGTACGGCGGCACGGGACCTGAGCGGGAATCGGCCAGGCCGGCCAGGGCGCACGCCTCGGGCGCACAAGCAGTGCCGCACAACCCCTGGACGTGGGGGCGCACGCGCAGTTCCCTGACATACGGGGGGCGCGGCGAACGCACACGGGGGCAGTCCTTCAGGGCACAACCGACTCTCTCGGCGGAATGGGGCGTACAGATGACTTCCACGCTCGTCCAGCACCGACCCCACGCGGCGTCGGCGTCCTCTGCTCAGGCGTGCGAACGGGCCCGTGACTGGGCCGAGATCCAGGAACGGATGCTGGTCCCGCTGTACGAAGCCGTGTACGAGCGCCTGGAGGTCGGCGCGGGCTCCAGGGTGCTGGGCCTCGGCTGCGGATCAGGTCTGGCGCTGCTGATCGCCGCCGCGCGGGGCGCCGCGGTGAGCGGGACCGACACGGACAGCGAGCGGCTGGCCCTCGCGCGGGAGCGGATGAGTGCCCCCGGGTCCGCCGTGTCAGGTGCGCGCCTGTACGACGGCGAGGCGGGCGCGGCGGCGGATCCCGGGCGGCCCGCGTACAACCTGATCACGGTCTTCCAGCCGATCGGCTGCCGCGCCGGCGACGCGGACGGCCTCGGCCCGGCCCTGCGGAGCGCCGTCGGGCTCGCGGAGCGCGGCAGCGCCGTGGTACTCACCGGCTGGGGCCCGCCGGAGCGGTGCGCCACCTCCGGGGTGCTCCGCGTGGCGGAGGGACATGCCGGGCGGACTCGCGCCGAGGGCGAGCGCTGGCGGCCGGCCCTGCGTGACGACCTGGAGGACGTCGCCGCGCGTGCCGGGCTGCGGCCGGACGGATCGGGGCGGGTGGCGTGCCCCTTCGGCTACGCGGACGTGGACAGCGCCGTACGCGGCCTGCTGTCGACGCGCCTGTACGACGAAGCGGTGGCGGAGAGCGACCGGGCCCGGGTGGAGAAGGAGATCGCCGAGGCGCTGCACCCGCATGTGCGTCCCGACGGGACGGTCTGGATGCCGAACGTCTTCCGCTATCTGATCGCCCGCACACCCTGACCCGGATACCCACCCCCCGCGGACGCGCAGGGGCCCGCGACCGGATCGGTCGCCGGCCCCTGCGCGTAGTCAGGCGTCAGCCCATGAACTTCTTGAACTCGTCCGGCAGTTCGAAGTCCTCGCCCGGCTGCCCGGCGGGCAGACCGAACGCGCCGCCCTGCTGGGCCTGCTCGCGGCGGGCCGCGGCCGCTGCCTCCTCGGCCTTGCGCTTCATCGGGTTGCCGCTCTTGCGCTTGCCCTTGGCCTGCTTCTGCTGCTTCTTCTGCCGGCCGGTACCGCCGCCCATGCCCGGGATACCGGGCATGCCGGGCATCCCGCCGCCCTGGGCCATGCGCGACATCATCTTGCGAGCCTCGAAGAACCGCTCGACCAGTGACTTGACCGCGCTGACCTCGACACCCGAGCCCTTGGCGATACGGGCGCGGCGCGAGCCGTTGATGATCGTCGGGTCGTGGCGTTCGCCCGGGGTCATCGACTTGATGATCGCGGCCGTGCGGTCCACGTCGCGCTCGTCGATGTTGTTGATCTGGTCCTTCATCTGCGCCATGCCGGGCAGCATGCCGAGCAGCTTGGAGATGGAGCCCATCTTGCGGACCTGCTCCATCTGGGCCAGGAAGTCGTCGAGAGTGAACTCCTTGCCCTTGCTGCTCGCCAGCTTGGAGGCCATCTTGGCGGCCTCTTCCTGGCTGAAGGTCTGCTCGGCCTTCTCGATCAGCGAGAGCATGTCGCCCATGCCGAGGATGCGGGACGCCATGCGGTCGGGGTGGAACGCGTCGAAGTCGTCCAGCTTCTCGCCGTTGGAGGCGAACATGATCTGCTTGCCGGTGACCTGCGCGATGGAGAGCGCGGCACCGCCTCGGGCATCTCCGTCCAGCTTGGACAGCACCACCCCGTCGAAGCCGACACCGTCGCGGAACGCCTCCGCGGTGTTGACGGCGTCCTGACCGATCATCGCGTCGACGACGAAGAGGATCTCGTCGGGGCTGACGGCGTCGCGGATGTCCGCGGCCTGCCGCATCATCTCCTCGTCGATACCGAGACGGCCGGCGGTGTCGACGATGACGATGTCGTACTGCTTGGTGCGCGCGTACTCGATCGAGTCCTTTGCGACCTGGACCGGGTCGCCGGTCCCGTTGCCCGGCTGCGGCGCGTACACGCCGACACCGGCGCGCTCGGCGACGACCGCGAGCTGGTTGACGGCGTTGGGGCGCTGGAGGTCGCAGGCGACGAGGAGCGGGGAGTGCCCCTGCCCCTTGAGCCAGACACCGAGCTTTCCGGCCAGGGTGGTCTTACCGGCACCCTGCAGACCCGCGAGCATGATCACGGTCGGGGAGGTCTTGGCGAACCGCAGGCGCCGGGTCTCGCCGCCGAGGATGCCGATGAGCTCCTCGTTGACGATCTTGATGACCTGCTGGGCGGGGTTCAGCGCCTGGGAGACCTCGGCGCCGGTCGCGCGCTCCTTGACCTGCTTGATGAAGGAACGGACCACGGGGAGCGCGACATCCGCCTCGAGCAGCGCGATACGGATCTCACGTGCCGTGGCGTCGATGTCGGCCTCGCTGAGGCGGCCCTTGCCCCGGAGGTTCTTGAATGTCGCTGCAAGGCGGTCGGAGAGGGTATCGAACACGGCGGTCGCGGGTCCTCAAAGGTCGGAAGCGGGCGGTCGGTCGCCCACCAGGGTATCCGGCCGGGCAAGTACGCAGCAGACACGGGCACCGCCCGGCCGCAGACCCGCTAGGCGCGCAACGCGCTCTCCAGTGCCTGCGCCACCTGGGCAGCCTCGGACGGGGACAGCGGAGCGCCCTTCGGATCGGTGACGTAGAAGGCGTCCACCGCGTTCGCACCCAGCGTCGAGACGTGTGCACTGCGCACCCGTACCGCGGCGGTCTCCAGGGCGCGGCCGATGCGGTGCAGCAGTCCCGGGGCGTCCTGGGCGCGGACCTCGATGACCGTCGCACGGCGTGAACCGGCCGGTGCGAGCGTGACCCGCGGCGGCGGTGCCGTGACGCCGCGCCGCCGGGGGTAGGCGGCCTCTCGTTCGGCCAGGCGGCTTCGGATGTCCAGGGAGCCGTCCAGAGCGCGGACGAGGTCGGCACGCAGCCGGGTGGCCTGCGGCAGCGAACCGTACTCGGCGGCCACGCGCCAGTCGAGGACGAGGACCGAGCCGTCGCCCAGTTCGGTCGGCAGCTCGATGGCGCGTAGGTCGGCCGCGCGGACGGTGAGGCGGTGCAGCGCGAGGACGCCGGCCACAGCGGGCAGGACGCCGGGCTGGTCGGGCAGGGCGATGAGCAGCTCGACGCCGACCGGTTCGGTCCCGCCCTCCTCCTGCGGCGTCGTGGCCTGGGCGTGCAGGGCGAGGGCGGGCTCCCTGGTGCGCAGGGCCTCGACGGCGAGGCGTTCCTGTTCGGCGGTGGGCGCGGCGTCGTCCGGCTCGGGTGGGGGGTCGCCGGCGAGTACCGCGGCGACGCGCCGCACGAGGTCCGCGACGAGAGAGCCGCGCCAGGAGGACCAGGCCGCCGGCCCGGTCGCGAGGGCGTCGGCCTCGGTGAGGGCGTGCAGCAGTTCCAGGGTGCCGGTGGAGCCGACGACGGAGGCGACGGACGCGACGGTGGCCGGATCGTCCAGGTCCCGCCTGGTCGCGGTCTCGACGAGCAGCAGATGGTGGCGTACGAGGGTGGCGACAACCTCCACATCGGCGCGGTCGAAGCCGATCCTGATGGCGACGTCGCGCGCGATGGTCTCGCCGGCCACGGAGTGGTCGCCCGGCCAGCCCTTGCCGATGTCGTGCAGGAGTGCGGCGGCCAGGAGCAGGTCGGGACGGCCGACGCGGCGGGTCAGGGCGGACGCCTTGACCGCTGTCTCGACGAGATGGCGGTCGACGGTCCAGGTGTGCACGGCGTTGCGCTGCGGCCGGCAGCGCACCCGTTCCCAGTCGGGGATGAGCCTGGTGATCAGTCCTTCGGCCTCCAGTGCCTCCCACACGGGGACGGTCGACTCCCCGGCGCCCAGCAGGGTGACGAGCTCCTCGCGTGCGTCCGCGGGCCAGGGCACCGACAGCGGGCCCGCCGCCTGGGCGAGGCGGCGCACGGCGTGCCGGGAGACCGGCAGGCCGGACTGGGCGGCCGCGGCGGCGGCGCGCAGTGTCAGGACCGGGTCGCGGTCGGGCCGTGCGGTACGGGCGAGCACGACCTCGCCGTCCTGCACGACGACGCCCTCGGCGAGCGGGGTGCGCTCGGGCTGGATGCTGCGCCCGCCGCTCAGCATCGCGCGCAGCCGGGGCCGTACGGCGCGGGACCTGAGCACGCGGCCAACCTCGCGCCAGGTGACGTCGGTGGCGTACGAGACGGTCCGCGCGGCCTCGTACACCAGGCGCAGCAGGGCGTCGGCGTCGAGCAGGCCCAGCTCGGCTGCGACCTGGTCCTGTTCCTGGAGGGAGAGGCGGTCGGTGGCGCGTCCGGTGGTCCGGTGGAGGGCGTCGCGGACGTCGAGCAGGGTGCGGCGGGCCTCGGCGAGGCCCTCGCGGGGCGCGTCGGCGAGCCAGGACGCGGCGACCGCGCGCAGCGCGGTGACGTCCCGCAGGCCGCCGCGCGCCTCTTTGAGGTCGGGTTCCAGGAGGTACTGCAGCTCACCCTGGCGGGCGGCCCGTTCCCGGCACAGCTCGTCGAGTTCGGGCAGGCGCCGCGGCGCCTGGTTGCGCCAGTCCGCGAGCACGGCGGTGCGCAGGGAGGCCACGAGCCCCAGGTCGCCGGCCACGGCCCGTGCGTCGAGCAGGCCGAGCTGCACCTTCAGATCCTCGCCTGCGGTCCTGCGGGCCTCGGCGGGGGTGCGTACGGAGTGGTCGAGGGCAAGGCCCAGGTCCCAGATCGGGTACCAGATGCGGTCCGCGACAGCGGCGACGGCCGCCGGGTCCGCGCTGCCGTCGTGCAGGAGCAGCAGGTCGAGATCGCTGCGCGGCGAGAGCTCGCCGCGGCCGTAGCCGCCGACGGCGACGAGTGCGGCGCCCCGCACCCCTGTCTCCAGGGCCGCGGTGGCGAAGAGGGCGGCCAGCCAGTCGTCCGTGAGCTTGGCGAGGGCCGCACGGCGCGGCGGCCCGGACCGCGCCTTCTCATCGAGAAGGCGCAGCCGGGCCGCCGCATAGCCGCTGGGTCCCGAGTCTTCCGATTCACCGATCACGTCGAGGCTCACCCAGCAGCTCCTGTTCGTCGTGGGGTCAGAGGGCGTCGGGGCCGCGTTCGCCCGTGCGGACCCGCACCGCGGTGTCGACCGGGACGCTCCAGACCTTGCCGTCACCGATCTTGCCGGTACGGGCGGCCTTGACGATCACATCCACGAGCTGTTCGGCGTCGTCGTCCTCGACCAGCACCTCGATGCGGATCTTGGGGACGAGGTCGACGGTGTACTCGGCGCCCCGGTAGACCTCGGTGTGGCCGCGCTGCCGGCCGTAGCCGCTGGCCTCCGTGACCGTGAGCCCCTGGACGCCGAAGGCCTGCAGGGCCTCCTTGATCTCGTCCAGCCGGTGCGGCTTCACGACTGCGGTGATGAGCTTCATGCGTCCACCTTCTTGTTCTCGGCTGCGGCTGCGACGGAGTCCGCCGGTACGGGGGCGGCCTTGCGGGAGCCGGTACCCCCGCCCGCGCCGCTGAAGTCGTACGCGGTCTCGGCGTGCTCGACCTGGTCGATACCGGAGACCTCGTCGTCCTCGTCGACCCTCATGCCGATCGTCTTGTCGAGGACGAAGGCGAGGACCGCGGAGACCACCAGAGAGTAGGCGAGGACCGCGAAGACACCGATGGCCTGCTTGCCCAGCTGGTCGAAGCCGCCGCCGTAGAAGAGGCCCTTCACGTCGGACTGGACACCGCCGGTGGCGAAGAGGCCGACGAGCAGGGAGCCGATGACACCGCCGACGAGGTGGACGCCGACGACGTCGAGGGAGTCGTCGTAGCCGAACCTGAACTTCAGACCGACGGCCATGGCGCACAGCAGACCGGCGATGGCGCCGACCGCGATCGCGCCGAGCGGGGACACGGCGCCGCCGGACGGCGTGATGGCGACCAGGCCGGCGACCGCGCCGGACGCGGCACCGAGGGTGGTGAAGGCGCCGTGGCGGATCTTCTCGTAGATGAGCCAGGCGAGCATCGCGGCGGCGGTGGCGACCTGGGTGTTGACGAACATCACCGCGCCGACGCCGTCGTCGTTGCCGAGCCAGGAGCCCGCGTTGAAGCCGAACCAGCCGAACCACAGGAGCCCGGCGCCCAGCATCACCAGCGGCAGGCTGTGCGGACGCATCGGGTCCTTCTTGAAGCCGACACGCTTGCCGATGACCAGGATGACGCCGAGGGCCGCGGCACCGGCGTTGATGTGGACGGCCGTGCCGCCGGCGAAGTCAATGACGCCCATCTCGAACAGCCAGCCGCCCGCGCCCCAGACCCAGTGCGCGACCGGGAAGTAGACGACGGTGACCCACAGCGTGATGAACAGCGCCCAAGCGGTGAACTTGACGCGGTCGGCGAGGGCGCCGCTGATCAGCGCCGGTGTAATGATCGCGAACATCAGCTGGAAGACGGCGAAGACGTACACCGGGATGGTGTAGCCGTCCCAGAGCTCGGTCACGCCGATGTTGCCGAGGCCGACGTAGTCGGAGCTCCAGCCGACGATCGAGCCGATGTCGGTACCGAAGGCCATGCTGAAGCCGTAGAGCACCCACAGGATGGTGACGATCCCGAGGCTGATGAAACTCATCATCAGCATGTTCAGGGTGCTCTTGACTCGGACCATGCCTCCGTAGAAGAAGGCAAGACCAGGCGTCATGAGCATCACCAGGGCGGAACAGATGAGCATGAACCCTGTGTTGGCGGCAGACAGCTCGGGAGCGTCTGCGGCAAGGGTCGAGATGCCTGGGGGCATCGGCGTCTCCTCGTCGTCGTGCGGCCGCGTGCGGGCGAAGCCAGTGCGGTAAAGGCGGGCCGGTTATGCGCCATGAGGTTGGCGCAGCGCGGTTTCGACAAATGCCGCTCGATGTTTCGCGGCCGTGACGAAGAGGCCCGGGATGTTACGTCGCCATGAACGGGCTGATCGCCGCCGGGGCCGGTCGTATCATCTCGGCCCGGCACAGGACCGGCCGCGACACTCACCCGAAGACCTGGCACAGGGGGAGCCGAGTCGGACAGTTCGGGGGGAGGGCCGCGGCCGGGGTATGAGGCCCGCAGGTCAGACCGCTTCGGCGGTCTCGGGCAGCTGGGCGGTGAGGCGGTCCGTGAAACGGACGACCTCGGGGACGTCGCCGTAGTCCCTGGCCGCCGTGTCGACGGTCTTGCGCAGCCGGGTGTTGACCCGCTCGGAGCGCACCTTCCTGGCGACGACGAGGGCCTGGTCGGCGAAGGCGGTGGCCTGCTCCGGCTCCTTCTTCAGCAGGTGCACGGTGGCCATGCCGATGAGGTTGAGTGCGTACGACCGCTGATGCTCGGCGTCCCGCGCGAAGAGTTCGACGGCCCGCTGCATGACCGGCTCGCTGAGCGAGGCGTAGGTGGGGCTGCGGCCCGCGACGTAGGCGAGGTCACGGTAGGAGTGGGCGTTCTCGCCGTTGAGCTCGGCCTCGGTGAAGAAGCGGATCCAATCCGGCTCCGGCTCGTCGTCGAGTCCGACGTCGGCGAAGGTGTCCTCGGCCATGCGGACGGCCCGCTTGCACTTGCTGGGCTGGCCCATGCCGGCGTAGGCGCGGGCCTCCATCGCATACAGCATGGCCTGGGTGCGGGAGGTGGCGCAGTCGCGGCTGCCGTACTGCGCGAGGTGGATGAGCTCCAGGGCGTCGTCGGGCCGGCCGAGGTGGATCATCTGGCGGCTCATCGAGGACAGGATGTACGAGCCGAGCGGCTTGTCGCCGGCCTCCTTGGAGGCGTGCAGGGCGAGGACGAAGTACTTCTGGGCGGTGGGCTGCAGTCCGACGTCGTAGCTCATCCAGCCGGCGAGCTCGGCGAGCTCGGCGGCGACCTTGAACAGCCGGCGCTCGGTGGCGGCGGGCTGGGGCTCCTGGAGCAGGTCGGTGACCTCGTGGAGCTGGCCGACGACCGCCTTGCGCCGCAGCCCGCCGCCGCACTGGGCGTCCCACTGGCGGAACATGGCGGTGGTGGACTCCAGCAGGTCGAGCTCGGGGCCGGACAGCCGGGCGTGCCTGCGCAGCGGGGTGGGCGGCTCCTGCCGTGCCGCTCCGTCCCCGGGGGTGGGCACGAGCCAGCGCTGCATCGGTTCGACGAGGGCGGGGCCGGCGGCGAGGGCGAGCGAGGTGCCGAGGAAGCCACGGCGGGCCAGCATCAGGTCGCTGCGGGAGAACTCGCTCAGCAGGGAAACGGTCTGTTCACCCGCCCAGGGCAGGTCGACCCCGGAAACGGAGGGTGCCTGGTGAGCGGTGCGCAGTCCCAGGTCCTCGATGGCGACGACGCTGCCGAAGCGCTCGGAGAACAGCTCGGACAGGATGCGCGGGATGGGCTCGCGGGGCTGCTCGCCGTCCAGCCAGCGGCGCACCCGGGAGGTGTCGGTGCTGATGTGGTGTGCGCCCATCTGGCGCGCCCTGCGGTTCACCTGGCGCGCGAGTTCGCCCTTCGACCAGCCGCTGCGCACGAACCATGAGCTGAGCTGTTCGTTCGGGCGCTTGCCGGTGCTCGTACCGTCTGCGCCGCTGCCGCTCACTGGATTGCCCCCATCCGCCGGTGCCCTCTCGCCCGAACGCCTACCAGAATGCCGTGGGTCACGACTGCCCGCTGTCCAGCACACGGTCATCCGGGAAGCCGCATTGCCCCTGGCATACCCACGCCCGTGCGCTGCAATTGCAGGCTCGTGCACTGAAAGTAATCCCACGATCACGTGTCAGCGAAGTGGGATTGCAGAAACGCCACCATTCGCCACCCCTCCGGGTGAAGCCGCCTGCGGTCAGGCGCGATTCACTTGACGCAGCACGATTTGGGGTGGCGCAGTGTCGCACGGGCAGGCGCGCGTCGCATGCCTCACTCCCCCAGAGCCATCGCGCGCTGCCGGACGCCGACTGGCGGCGACGGAGCGTCACCGACGGGCTTCTGGTCGTAACCACCGGCGCGCTCGACCCGTTGGAGGGGGCATGGGCTTCACGATCGGCGGTACCCGGGGGATCAGTCAGATCCGGCCCGGCTCCCGGCGCCGCGGGCGCACGACGGAGGCCACCGCGGTGGCCGAGTACACCGGGCTGTGGGGCTGGTCCGTGATTCCAGGAGCACGCGCCGCAGCCGGCCGCTGCTCCTGCGGCGACACGGGATGTGCCGCACCGGGCGCCCATCCCCTGGACTTCGCGCTGGAGGTCCCGCCCGGAGCCACGCTCGACGAGGCCGCCGAAGCCTGGTCGGAGGTGCCGGGCGCCGCGCTGATGCTGCCCGTGGGCCGTACCTTCGACGTCCTCGACGTGGGCGCGCCGGCGGGCCGCCGTGCGCTGGTGCGCATGGAGCGCATGGGCCTGCGGCTCGGCCCGGTGTCGCAGACGCCCGAGGGCCGCTGCCAGTTCTTCGTCGCGCCGGGCGCAGCCGCCGGACTGCCCCGGCTGCTCTACCGGATGGGCTGGGACGACGCCGATCTGGACCTGCGCTGCCTGGGACCCGGCGACCACATCACCGCCCCGCCGTCCGACCGCGGCGGTCTCGGCCCGGTGCGGTGGCTGCGCGCTCCGTCCCTGGACACGGCGGCGGCACCGCCCGAGGCCCGGCTGCTGCTCGGCACACTGGCGTACATCTGCCACCGCAGCCGCTGAATTCCCGCCCGGCGCAGCCGGTGCGTTCTTGCCCGGCGCACGCGCAGGGGCCCGACCGCTGACGACGCGGCCGGGCCCCTGCGACTGCCGGGATCAGTCCCCGATGAGTGCGTCGACGAAGGCCTCCGGCTCGAACGGGGCCAGGTCGTCCGCCCCCTCGCCCAGACCGATGAGCTTCACCGGTACGCCCAGCTCCCGCTGGACCGCGACGACGATGCCGCCCTTGGCCGTGCCGTCCAGCTTGGTGAGCACGATGCCGGTGATGTCCACGACCTCGGCGAAGACGCGCGCCTGCACCAGGCCGTTCTGACCGGTCGTGGCGTCCAGCACCAGCAGGATCTCGTCCAGCGGAGCGTGCTTCTCCACGACGCGCTTGACCTTGCCGAGCTCGTCCATCAGGCCGGTCTTGGTGTGCAGCCGGCCTGCGGTGTCGATGAGCACCACGTCCGCGCCCTCGGCGATCCCCTCCTTGACCGCGTCGAAAGCGATCGAGGCCGGGTCGCCGGCCTCGGGGCCGCGGATGGTGCGGGCGCCGACGCGCTCGCCCCAGGTCTGGAGCTGATCGGCGGCTGCGGCACGGAAGGTGTCGGCGGCACCGAGGACCACGGAGCGGCCGTCGGCCACGAGCACGCGGGCGAGCTTGCCGGTGGTGGTGGTCTTTCCGGTGCCGTTGACGCCGACGACCATGACGATGCCGGGGGTGTCGAGACCGCTCTCGGTCCTCACCGCGCGGTCCATGTCGGTGCCGACCAGCGTGAGCAGCTCCTCGCGGAGGAGTTTGCGCAGTTCCTCGGGCGTACGGGTGCCCAGCACCTTCACGCGCTCACGCAGGCGCTCGACGAGCTCCTGCGTCGGGGCGACGCCGACGTCCGCCGTCAGGAGGGTGTCCTCGATCTCCTCCCAGGTGTCCTCGTCGAGGTGCTCACGCGACAGCAGCGTGAGCAGCCCCTTGCCGAGGGTGTTCTGGGAGCGGGCGAGGCGCGCGCGCAGCCGGACGAGCCGGCCGGCGGTCGGCTCGGGGATCTCGATCGCGGGCGCGACGGGCTCGGCGACGACCGGGTCCTCGACGGCGACCGGCGTCCCGACGGCCTCCTCGGCCGTCGGGAGGTCGACCTCCTCGATGGTGCGGCGGGCTTCGTCCCGCGGTGCCTCCGCCTCGTCGCCGACGTGCGGTTCGGCGGGCGGAGCAGTGATGGTCGGCGTGCTCGACGGTGCCGAGGGCGGCAGCTTCTTCTTGCGGCTGCTGACCACGAGCCCGCTGATGGCGCCGATGGCGACCAGGGCGATGACTACAGCAAGGATGACGATTTCCATAACGCAACCCAGTATGGCGTGAGCTCTCGCATGTCGGTTCGTTCCCTTAGGGGGTTTCTTCCCCTAAGGGCCGGGCTGGTCCGTCGTCCGGCCCGGCGTCGGCCAGAAGCCCCACGTGGGCGGAGTCACAACGCGTCCAGTAGGCGGTCGCGTCCGATGGGCGCGTGTGCCCGTGTACACCCATGGTCGGCTCAGCCCATGTCGTGGGCCGAGCCGACCGCCGCCGACGCCACGGGTTTTCATCTGACGCTGTGTCAGCTACCGTCCCCTTCGCCATGCCCACATCCGGCGGAGGGGACGACCCATGGCCTTCACGGTGGTCCGGTTCAACCTGGTGGAGCCCGACGGGACACCCGACACGCTCGCCGCCCGCTACCGCGCGGCCCTGGAGATGGCCGCGTACGCCGACGACCGCGGCATCGACACCATCCAGACCGAGGAGCACCACGGGGCCGCGAACAACTGGCTGCCTTCGCCCTTCGTCCTTGCCGGCGCGATCCTCGGCACCACCCGCCGTATCGCCGTCACCGTCTCCGCCGCCATCGGGCCGCTGCACGATCCGCTGCGCCTGGCCGAGGACATCGCCGTGCTCGACCTGCTCGGCAGGGGCAGGCTCGTCACGGTCGCCGGGATCGGCTACCGGCCGCAGGAGTACGAGCGGGCGGGTGTGGAGTGGGGTAGGCGCGGCGCGCTCCAGGACGAGCTGCTCGAAACGCTGCTCGCCGCGTGGACGGGTGAGGAGTTCGCGTACCGCGGCCGCACGGTGCGCGTCACGCCCCGTCCGTACACCCAGCCGCATCCGCTGCTGCTGGTCGGCGGTTCGTCACGGGCCGCCGCCCGCCGGGCGGCGCGCCTGGGGCTGCCGTTCTTCCCGAGCGCGCATCTGCCGGAGCTGGAGGCGTACTACCACGAGCGGCGGGCCGAGTACGGCACTGAGGGCTTCTGCATGATGCCTGCCAAGAGCACGCCGCTGCTGCACATAGCCGAGGACCCGGACCGGGCGTGGGCGCTGTACGGGGAGCACTTCCTGCACGAGGCGCGCACGTACGCGTCCTGGCAGTCCAAGGACATCCGCTCCGCAGTGCGCTCCACCGCGGACACGGTGGAGGGGCTGCGCGAGGAGGGCGTCTACCGGATCGTCACCCCGGACGAGTGTGTGGCCCCGGACGCCGACAGCCTGGTGCTGCACCCGCTGTGCGGGGGCCTGCCGGTGGACGAGGGCTGGCGGAGCCTGCAGCTGATGTGTGAAGACGTACTGCCCCGGCTCACGCGCTGAGCCGGGGCAGTTTCCGTGGTGAGGAGAGGGGCAGCGGGGATTAGCCCATCTCCTCCAACGCCTTGCCCTTCGTCTCCCTGACGTACCTGAGCACGAACGGGATCGAGAGCACGGCGAAGACCGTGTAGATGATGTAGGTGCCGGAGAGGTTCCAGTCGGCGAGGCTCGGGAAGCTCGCGGTGATGGCCCAGTTGGCGATCCACTGGGCCGAGGCGGCGACGCCGAGCGCGGCGGCGCGGATCCTGTTCGGGAACATCTCGCCGAGGAAGACCCACACCACGACGCCCCAGGACAGGGCGAAGAAGAGCACGAAGCCGTGGGCGGCGATCAGCGCGACGACGCCCTGGGTCTCCGGGAGCTTGCCCCCGACGAGGTCGGCGGAGAAGGCCCATGCCTCGAAGGCCAGCGCGATCGCCATACCGGCGGAGCCGATGAGTGCGAGCGGTCGGCGGCCGATCCGGTCGACCAGGACCATCGCGATCACGGTGCCGACGATGTTGATGATCGACGTGGTGAACGAGTAGAAGAACGAGCTGGACGGGTCGACGCCCACCGACTGCCACAGCGTCGCGGAGTAGTAGAAGGCGACGTTGATGCCGACGAGCTGCTGGAACACCGAGAGCCCGATGCCGATCCAGACGATGGGCAGGAAGCCGAAGCGGCTGCCGAGCAGGTCCTTGAAGGTCGACTTGTGCTCGCGGCGCATCGCGAGGTCGATCTCCTCGACGCGGGCGTCGAGGTCGACGTTCTTGCCCTCCACCTCGGCGAGGACCGCCCTCGCCTTGTCGGTCCTGCCGACGGAGATCAAAAAGCGCGGCGATTCGGGGATCGCGAAGGAGAGCAGGCCGTAGAGCACGGCCGGGACGACCATGACGCCGAGCATCCACTGCCAGGCCTCGAGCCCGCCGATCTCACCGCGCTGCTCACCGTCGGCGAGCTGCAGGACGCCGTAGTTGACCAGCTGGGAGACCGCGATGCCGATGACGATCGCGGCCTGCTGGAAGGAGGCGAGCCGGCCACGGTACGCGGGCGGGGAGACCTCCGCGATGTAGGCGGGGCCGATGACGGACGCCATGCCGATGGCGAAGCCGCCGACGATGCGCCACAGCGCGAGGTCCCACAGGGTGAACGGGACGGCGGAGCCGACGGCGCTGACGGTGAAGAGCGCGGCCGCGATCTGCATGCAGCGGATGCGCCCGATGCGGTCGGCGATACGGCCCGCGGTCGCGGCGCCGACGGCACACCCGATCAGGGCGACGGCGATGACCTGGGCGAGCGTCCCCGAGCCGATGTCGTAGCGGTCCCGGATCGCCTCGACGGCACCGTTGATGACGGAGCTGTCGTAGCCGAAGAGGAAACCGCCCATCGCGGCGGCCGCCGCGATGAAGACGACATGCCCGAGGTGTTCGGGGTGGGCCTCGCGGGCACCCGATGGCGGCGGGGGCTGCGCTGTGCTGGTCACGTGTACTCCTGGGGCCGTTCGGCGGCGTCGCCGGACGTGGGGCGAGCCCTTCAAGTGGCGCACAGGTTCTGCGCGCCCACCACTTGAAGATAAAAGCAACGTTGCAGAGACTATGCCTTCAAGTTTCGAAGTCAAGAGGCTCGACTGCATCGATTCGTGACGTCACAATGTTGTCTTGAGTTCAAGTTTTGAAGGTTTTGCAACGGCGGGTGCTCGTACTACGCACGCCCTCCCCGTACGGCCCGTCAGCGCAGCCGCTGACTGATGACCTTGGAGACGCCGTCGCCCTGCATGGAGACGCCGTACAGCGCGTCCGCGACCTCCATGGTCCGCTTCTGGTGCGTGATGACGATCAGCTGGGAGCTCTCCTGGAGTTCCTGCATGATGCGGATCAGCCGCTGCAGATTGGTGTCGTCGAGCGCGGCCTCGACCTCGTCCATGACGTAGAACGGGCTCGGCCGGGCCTTGAAGATCGACACCAGCATCGCCACGGCCGTCAGTGACCGTTCGCCGCCGGACAGCAGGGACAGCCGCTTGACCTTCTTGCCGGGCGGGCGGGCCTCGACGTCCACGCCGGTGGTGAGCATGTTGTCGGGATCGGTCAGCACGAGCCGTCCCTCGCCGCCGGGGAAGAGCCGGGAGAAAACCCCCTCGAACTCGCGGGCGGTGTCCCGGAACGCCTCGGTGAAGACCTGCTCCACCCGCTCGTCGACCTCCTTCACGACCTGGAGCAGGTCGGCCCGCGTCTTCTTCAGGTCCTCGAGCTGCTCGGAGAGGAACTTGTGCCGCTCCTCCAACGCCGAGAACTCCTCCAGCGCCAGCGGGTTCACCTTTCCGAGCTGCTGGTAGGCCCGTTCGGCGGCCCTCAGCCGTTTCTCCTGCTCCGCGCGCACGAACGGCTTCGGCTGGTTGCGCGGATGCTCCGGGTCCTCGGGCAGCTGTTCGCCCTCGGCGGGCGGGGAGGGCGGCACGAGCTGGTCGGGGCCGTACTCGGCGACGAGCCCCGCCGGTTCCACGCCGAGCTCTTCCAGGGCCCTGGTCTCCAGCTGCTCCATCCGCAGCCGCTTCTCCGCGCCGAGCACCTCCCCCCGGTGCACCGAGTTGGTCAGCTTGTCCAGCTCGCCCTTGAGATCGCGTCCTTCGTTACGGGCGGCCGCCAGCTCCCGCTCACGCTCCGCCTTGGCCGCCTCCGCCGACGCGCGTTCCGCCTCGGCCCGCACCAGCGACACCTCGACGTGCGCCAGCAGCTGCCGGGCACCGCTCGCGACGGCTGCGGCGACCTCGGCCTCGTGGCGCAGGCGGGCGCGCCGCTGCTCGGCCCGTGCCCGCGCCTCCCGCTCGGCGCGCGCGCCCCGGTCGAGGGCGTCGGCCCGGCCCGCGAGGCTCTTGACCCGCTCCTCGTGCGTACGGACCTGGAGGCGCGCCTCCATCTCGGTCTGACGCGCGTTGGCCCCGTCCGCGGCGAGCCGGTCCCGCACGTGCGAGTCGGGCTCATCTTCGACGGGGGCCTCTTCCGCGACGAGCAGCCGCTCGGCCAGCTCCTCGGCCTCCTCGGCCGCCCGCTCCAGCGCCTCCTGGGCCCGGGCGGCCGCCGCGCCGGCCCGCTCGGCCTCGCCCGCGGCGCCGCGGGCCTGTCCGGCGAGGCGGCCCAGCTGCCCGGACACGGCCGACTTCTCCCGCTCGGCGGCACGCCTGCGCTCCCCCAGCTCCTCGACGGCCGCGGCACATGCGCCGCGGCGTGCGGCGGCGTGCTGCTGGGTGGCGGTCAGCTCCTCGCACTGCGCGTCGAGTCGTTCGAGCTCGGCGGCGGCCTCGTCGACGGACGCCTGCACCTCCAGCAGACTCGGCGCGCCGGCCGACCCGCCCTGCGCGAAGTGCGCGCCGAGCACGTCGCCTTCGCCGGTGACGGCGATCAGGCCGGGGTGTGTGTATACGACGTCCTCGGCGTCCTCCAGCGTCCCGACGACGACGACGTCGCGCAGCAATCGCCGCACGGCGCCCATCAGTTCGTCGGGGCCCCGCACCAGACCGGCGGCGTACGGATGCCCGGACGGGCCGTTGCCCCGCAGGTCCGGACCCTGTCCTGCTCCCGTCGCGTCGGCCAGGAGCAGTGCCGCGCGCCCTCCGTCCTCCTTGCGCAGCAGCCGGATCGCCTCCGCGGCCGTGGCGGGGTCGGCCACGGCCACCGCGTCGGCGGCGGCCCCCAGCGCCGCGGCCACCGGGATCTCGTGGCCGGGGGTCACGGTGAGCAGCTGTGCGGCCGGTCCGAGAAGCCCTTCGACGCGGTCCCGCGCGGCGAGCAGTGCGCCCGTACCGTCCTTGCGGCGCAGGCCCAGCGCGAGCGCCTCGCGCCGGGCCGCGACCGCCGCGCGCTTGCGCTCCGCGCCGGTGAGGGCCTCGCGCGCTGCGCTCAGTGCTGCCTCGGCGTCGGACAGTTCACGCCGGGCGGCGTCGTGCTGTTCGGCGAGGACCGAGTCGTCCGCGTCCAGGCCGTCGACCTCGGCCTTGAGCTGCTCGTACTCCTCCTGGGCAGCAGCGGCCCGCTCCTGGGCCTCGTCACGTGCGGCAGCGAGACGGTCGATCTCGGCCTGGGCCGATGCCGCTCGGGACCGGGCCGCGTTGACCTGTCCGCTCAGCCGGGCCAGCCCCTCGCGCCGGTCGGCGATGGCGCGGGCGACGTCCTTGAGCCGGCGTTCCTCGAGCATGAGCTGCCGCTCCAGCTCGGCGCGGTGCGCGACCGTGTCCTCCAGCGCCCGCTCGGCGGCCTCCAGCGCGGCTTCCAGTTCCGCTTCCTGCTCTCGGATGCGGGCGGCCTCGCGCTCCATGTCCTCCGGGTCGCGTCCACGCCGCTCCTCCGCGGGTTGGGCGGTGGCGCTCTTGACCCGGGCGTCGGCCAGCGAGATCGTGCCCCGCACCCGTTCGGCGAGCTGCGAGAGCTCGTACCAGGTCTGCTGGGCACGCTGGAGGCGGGGCGCGAGGCGTCGCACCTCGTCCTCCAGTTCGGCCTCGCGGGCGACGGCTGCCTTCAGCCGCGCCTCGGCCTCCCCCTTGCGCTGCTTGAGGGCGGCCTCGTCGGCGATCTCGGCGCGCAGGGCCTCGCGGAGGCTGACGAGGTCGTCGGCGAGCAGACGCAGGCGGGCGTCGCGCAGGTCGGCCTGGATGACGGCGGCGCGGCGGGCGACGGCGGCCTGGCGGCCGAGGGGTTTGAGCTGGCGGCGCAGTTCGTCGGTGAGGTCCTGCACCCGGGCGAGGTTGGCCTGCATGGCATCGAGCTTCCGCAGCGCCTTCTCCTTGCGCTTGCGGTGCTTGAGGACTCCCGCAGCCTCCTCGATGAAGGCCCGACGGCCCATGGGATCGGCGTGCAGGACCGAATCGAGCTGGCCCTGACCCACGATGACATGCATTTCGCGGCCGATACCGGAGTCGGACAGCAACTCCTGGATGTCGAGCAGCCGGCAGGTGTCCCCGTTGATCTGGTACTCGCTGCCGCCGTTGCGGAACATGATCCGCGTGATGGTGACCTCGGCGTACTCGATGGGCAGGGCGCCGTCGGAGTTGTCGATGGTGAGGGAGACCTCGGCGCGGCCCAGCGGCGGCCTGCCGGTCGTCCCGGCGAAGATGACGTCCTCCATCTTGCCGCCGCGCAACGACTTGGCCCCCTGCTCCCCCATGACCCAGGAGAGCGCGTCCACCACATTGGACTTTCCGGAGCCGTTGGGGCCGACGACGCAGGTGATCCCCGGCTCGAAGCGCAGCGTCGTGGCGGACGCGAAGGATTTGAACCCGCGGAGGGTCATGGCCTTGAGGTGCACGCCGCCGGACTCTACCCTTCGCTCGCGGTTTCGCCGCTGAAGGCGCAGGGCACATCAGACGGTAAAGGAAGCATGTACAGGGCGGGGACGGGGAGAGGCGGGGGAAAAGAAAGAAGGGACGCCTGGGCGTCCCTTGCATATCTTCGTGCGCGACGGAGTCCGTGCTCAGGTGAGCGCTGGCTCCCCCTGGTGTACGTCGATGTCGATGCCGTTGAGTAGCGGCTCGCCAGGGTGCTGAGCGACGGCAGCCGTGAGCGCGTCGTTCTCGGACTGGATCCGTACGAGCTCGGACTCCAGATCCTGGACGCGCTGCTGAAGCCGTCGCATCTCGGCGAGGAGTCGCGGGTCGGAACCGCCGACGTAACCGAGAAGCGCCTTTGCCATGATGGATGGTCCTCCACAATGAGTGACCGACCGATGCGGTGTGGGTCGTGAGGGATTCGCACCCGCGGTGCTGACAGTTTTCTCTCGTACTACTGGTGCCCTACTGCGGTTCTTTACTGCCAAACAGCTAAGGTGCGCGCGGCTTCCAGAGTCTCACCAAAAAGTTTGACGGTCAACACGATCACGCCCCGTATCGACGGGCATCCCGGGGGCATACGGCCTCTCCATCGAGTGGCGTGCCTGACCTGCGGGGCCCTGGGGGCGTGGCGATCATCCTTCTCTCCGCAGCCTGGCACGGCAAGCCTCGTCTTGGCAACCACCAGGCTCTTTTCCTCCGGGACCGATGCCGGAGGCACATGCCGAGGCGAGTCGACGGCGCGGCTCGGGCGGCTGGAGAGAGGGCGCTCAGCGGATGACGAAGTCCGCGTAGACGTGGCGCGGGGTGTCCCAGATCTCGGTGACGCCGTCGACGCGTCCGGGTGTGTCGCCGGAGCGAAGCCAGTCCAGCAGACGGTGGCAATTCTCACGTGGCCCCTCAGCGACAACCTGCACCCTGCCGTCCTCCAGGTTGAGGGCGAAGCCTTTGAGGTCTCCGATCTCCAGTGCGTTCGCCCTGGTGAACCAGCGGAAGCCCACTCCCTGTACTCGGCCGCGTACCCACGCGGTGAGTCGCGCATCGTCGTTCATGAGTGCACGGTAACCGTCCGAATGCGTACAGATCACCTCGCCCCCACCGGGCCATGGCGTACAGTCCGGACGCAATGAGCGTCACTCGTTCGGGTGAAGTCGTTGACGTTCGACGCCGAGCACGACGGCGTCGGGGACCAGGAAGGCACACCGCATGGGTCGCCATCGGAAGAAGCGCACGGGTTTTCCCGTACGCACCGGGCTTCTCGGCGTCTCCGCTGCCATGGCGGTAGGCGCCGTGGCCTTCACCTCCGGCATCCTGCCGGGGGGTGACACGTATACGGTCGGCTCCTCCAGCAGCGACCGCCCCGCGGAGATACGCACCGGGGGGCCCGCGCTGCTCCCGCAGGGGGAGGGGAGCATCGAGCCGACGGCCGGTGCGTCGGCCTCGCCGAGCCGGACCGCGGAGCCGTCCAAGCCTCCCGCGAAGCCGTCTTCCTCCAAGTCGGCCAAGCCCGTCAAGCCGTCGGCGACGCCTTCCAAGAAGCCTGTCGAGAAGACCGCCGAGAAGACCAGGACTCCCGAGCCGAAGAAGACCACCTCCGCGCCTGCGCGTGAGGAGTCCCATGAAGCGGACCGGCCCCAGTCGCCCCCGCCCTCCACGGCCGCCGCTGCCCCCTCGGATGCGTCGGCGCACGAGGCCACCGTGCTCGACCTGGTCAACGACGAGCGCGCGAAGGTCGGCTGCGCCCCGGTCAAGGCGAGCACCGCGCTGGCGAACCTGGCGCGCGCCCATTCCAAGGACATGGCGGTGCGCGGGTTCTTCGACCACACCAACCCCGACGGCGCGACGCCGTGGGACCGCGCGGACAAGGCGGGTGTCTCGGACCTCGGCGGCGAGAACATCGCACGGGGCCAGGCCGACGCCGGTGCGGTGATGAACGCCTGGATGCAGAGTGAGGGCCACCGCGCCAACATCCTGAACTGCGACTTCACGACCATGGGCGTGGGTGGGTACCTGGGTGACGGCGGCCCGTGGTGGACGCAGAACTTCGGCTTCTAGACAGTCGGCGCAGTAATGGGCCGGGCCCCTGACACCTCGGTGTACAGGGGCCCGGCCCATTACTGCGCTGCGCCGATGCCGTGCACTGTCCCCTCTGAAGCGCACTCCATCGGTGAGCGCTGCGGCGCAGTAGGGTGGCGACATGGACGACCTGGCGTTCGACGTGTTCTCGCGGCACTGTGCGTCGCGCGGCACGCTGGAGCACGTGACGGGGCGCTGGGGCAGCCTGACCGTGGGAGCTCTGTACGAGGAGAGGCTGCGCTTCAACGAACTGCGGCGTCGCGTCGACGGCGTGAGCGAGAAGATGCTGTCCCAGACGCTGCACGCGCTGGAGCGCGACGGGCTCGTGCACCGCGAGGCGCAGCCCACCAATCCGCCGCGCGTGGACTACGAACTCACCCCGCTGGGCCAGGCCGTCGCCGAACGGTTGCTCGGCCTGATCCACTTGGTGGAGGGCCGGATGCCCGAGGTGCTTGAGGCACGGCAGCGGTACGACGCGGCACGCGAGGAGACCGGCGACCGGTCGGCGTCCCCCTAGGGAAGTCCCGGACGGCCTCGGCAGGATGGCCGGGCAGCGGGCTCAGGCCGTGGTGCGCGGGATGCGCTGGCAGCGGGGGCAGAAGTAGCTGGACCGGTTCATCCAGGGACGGCGCCGCATGGCCGTGCCACAGCGGTTGCAGGGCAGCCCCTCACGTCCGTACGCGTCCAGGGAACGGTCGAAGTACCCCGATTCGCCGTTGACGTTCACATACAGGCTGTCGAAGGTCGTGCCGCCGACCGCGAGGGCGGCGGTCATCACCTCGCGTACATGCCCCAGCAGTTCCACCGACCGGGGCCGGATGAGCGTCGCCGTCGGGCGGTCGTAGTGCAGCCGGGAACGCCACAACGCCTCGTCCGCGTAGATGTTGCCGACGCCGCTGATCAGCGACTGGTCGAGCAACGCCCGCTTGATCGTGGTGCGGCGCGCGCGGAGCGCGGTGTGGAAGGCCGCGTCGTCGAAGAGCGGGTCGAGCGGGTCACGGGCGATGTGCGCGATGACGTCGGGCAGCCCGTCGGGGGTGTTGTCGTGGAGGGAGAGACCGCCGAAGGTGCGCTGGTCGACGAAGCGCAGCTCGGTGCCGAGGGAGTCGTCGAAGCGGAACCTGATGCGCAGATGTTTCTCGTCAGGGGCGTCGTACGGCTGCACGAGCAACTGTCCGCTCATCCCGAGGTGACCGAGGACCGAGGTGTCGAACCCACTGAGCGGCAGCCACAGGTACTTGCCGCGCCGGCAGACGTCCGCGATGCCCTGGCCCTTCAGCCGGGCCGCGAAATCCTCTCCGCCCGCGATATGCCGGCGCACCGCGCGCGGGTGCAGCACCTGCACCTCGGCGATCGTGCGCCCGGCGACCCAGGTGGCCAGGCCGCGGCGTACGACTTCGACCTCCGGCAGCTCGGGCACGGGTCTCCTTCCGCGGTGGTCGGGCGATGCCCGCAGCGTATCGCGCACCGGGGGCCGGGCAGCCGTGAGGCCCCTCGCCGCAGTGACGAAGGGCCTCACACGAACTTCTGGAAGGCGAAGACGCGGCTCAGGCCGAGGCCCGGTCCGGCGGAGCCGGGGTCTCGTCGACCCTTTCGCCGCCGACCGCGTCCGTCTCGGCCGCGGCCTTGGCCGCCGCATTGGCCGCCGCCTTGGCGCGCTCGTCCGCGGCGGCACGGATCTCCCGCCACGCGGACTCCGCCGCCTGCTGCTCCGCTTCCTTCTTGCTGCGGCCGGTGCCGGTGCCGTACGAGACACCACCGACGCGGGCGGCAGCAGTGAAGGTCTTCTCGTGGTCGGGTCCGGTCTCGGTGACGAGATACTCCGGAACGCCGAGCCCCTCGGCGGCGGTGAGTTCCTGGAGACTGGTCTTCCAGTCCAGGCCCGCGCCCAGGTTCGAGGACTTCTCGATCAGCGGGTCGAAGAGCCGGTGCACCAACTCGGACGCCGGCCCGAGACCCTGGTCGAGATAGACGGCGCCGATCACCGCTTCAAGGGTGTCGGCGAGAATGGAGGCCTTGTCCCGGCCGCCCGTGCCCTCTTCGCCCCGGCCCAGCCGGATGAAGGAGCCCAGTTCGAGGCCGCGGCTGACTTCCGCCAGCGCACGCGAATTGACCACCGCGGCCCGCAACTTGGCCAGCTGGCCTTCGGGCAGGTCGGGGTGGGTCCGGTACAGCGTGTCCGTGACCACCAGGCCGAGCACCGAGTCCCCGAGGAACTCCAGTCGCTCATTGGTGGGCAGACCGCCGTTCTCGTACGCGTACGAGCGATGGGTCAGCGCACGCACCAGAAGGGCGGACTCGAGGTGATACCCGAGCCGCCCTTCCAGAAGCGTGTGGGACGAGGCTGCGTTGGCTGTGTTCACTGCGTCTGCCTGCTTCTTGGCATTGGACAGCTCAGACATCGGGCCTCTCACCAGCCGCTCAGACCTCGAGGACCTGGCGCTTGTTGTAGGTGCCGCAGCTCGGGCACGCGATGTGCTGCTGCTTCGGCTCCTGGCAACGCTCACACGAAACCAGGGTGGGGACCGCAGCCTTCCACTGCGACCGGCGGTGGCGCGTGTTGCTGCGCGACATCTTCCGCTTCGGAACAGCCACGGCTACTTCTCCTGCTTCTCGTCGACGCCCGCTTCGGCGCCGCCCATGTTGTCCTTCTCACCGGTCCCGAGTGAATCGGTGAGTCCCTGCAGTGCCGCCCAACGGATGTCGACGGCGTCGTGATGGTGATCCGGGTCGTCGTCCAGCCTGATCCCGCAGTCGGGGCACAGGCCGGCACAGTCCTCCCGGCACACCGGCTGCATCGGCAGTGCGAGCACCACCGCATCACGCAGCACGGGCTCGAGGTCGAACAGGCCGTCCTCGAGGAAAAGAGTGTCCTCGTCCTCGGCATCGTCGACGGGCTCCGCGTGGCGGCCCCGGTCGTCGGTGTCGGGGTACGTGAACATCTCCTGGAAGTCCGCGGCGACCTCTTGGCGCAGCGGCTCCAGACACCTTACGCACTCCCCCTCGGCGCTCGCACGGGCGGTGCCTGTGACAAGCACCCCCTCCATGACGGACTCGAGGCGGAGGTCCAGCTTCACCGGCTTGCCCTCGGGCACACCGATGACCCCTTCGATGCCGAAGTCCTTCGGCGCGTCCACCGTGCGGGACAGCCGCTGGAGCGCACCGGGCCGCCGTCCCAGCTCGTGTGTGTCGAACACGAGGGGATTGCGGTGGTCGAGGCGCGTGCTCACGGCTCTTCCTGCTTTCGGATCGTGGGGAGGGGCCGTCCCGATTCGTGGAGCGAAGCGGGCAGCCGGGATCGCGGAACTACGCGCGACCGAAGAGCCAGGATACTGGAACGGCCGCCGTAGACCCAATCCGGGCCGGTCGGCGGCCCTGGAGAGCGAGGGAGTGTCCGCACAGTGCCGTCCTGCGGCCACAGGGTGGGGCCCACGGCGTCCGGTGCGGGCGTCCCACCCATGCCCGAAGGGCCAAGGGGAGACCGCCAGGCGGCCGGAAACCCTCGTGGCGGAGCTGGTCGGGCCTTCGACCGACACGGCGTGGGGGCCCTTCCGCGCCCGGGCAGGGCTACGGGTTGGGGTCCCTCCCCCGCCGCAGGCCGTCGGGCAGCAGGAGTCGCGGACCGGGCGAGACGTTGCGGGCCTAGCGGCCCTGTTCGTACCGGCGCAGCTGCTCCATGTCGATCATGCTCGTGTCGAAGAGGCTGGTCTCGTCCAGCGCGGCACCCTGCTGGGCGTGCGGCTGGTGCTGCGGCTCGGGCGGCTGGGGCGGCTGGGGCGGCTGGTAGGCGTACGGGTCCTGCTGTCCGTACTGCTGCTGATCCCAGCCCTGGTCCTGGTAGGCGGCATACGGGTCGGGCTGTCCGGCCCCGTAGCCTCCGGCGAAGCCGTCGCCCGCGCCGCCGGCGGCGTACGTCTGCTGTTCCTGGTAGTCGTACGGGGCCTGCTGGGCCGGGATCTGCGGCTCGGCCCGCACCTGCGGCTGCGCCTGGTACGAGGCGTACGACTGCTGCGGCTCGCGCTCCGGGGCCGGGTCGGCCAGCTCGGCCAGGCCCGCCAGGTAGTCGGCGTCGCTCGTGTGCTGGTGACCGCCGCCCGCGGCGTCCTGGGCCGCCATGTGGGCACCGAGATCATCGCTGGCGATCCGGCCGTGCAGCTTCTGCCGGCCGCGGCCGACCGCGGCGAGGGTCTTGGAGAGCACGGCCTCGAAGGCGCCCAGCTTGGCGTCGACGTACTCGTCGGCGCGCTGGATGAGCGTCTGTGGATCACTGCTGTGCTCGGGGGCGTCCTCGTCGGCGAAACCCTGCTCGTCGAGGCCGGGGCCGCGGCCGAGCAGCTTCTCGCGTCCGCGGTCGACGGAGCCGATGGTCTTGTTGAGGACGACCTCGAAATTGGCGAGCTTGGAGTCGACGTAGTCGTCGGCCTCGGCGCGGATCTCCTCGGCCTCCCGGCGGGCCTCGGCGAGGATCCGGTCGGCCCGCTCCTGGGACTCGCGCGCGACTTGGGTGTCGGAGATCAGCGAACCGCGCTCCGCGTGGGCGGACTCGATGATCCGCTCGGCCTCCTTGCGGGCCTGCTCGACGAGCTGTTCACGGCCGCCGATCAGCTCCTGGGCCTGGGCGAGCGAGCCGGGCAGCGCCTCGCGGACCTCTTCGAGGAGGGCGAGCAGCTCGGCCCTGTTGATCACGCAGGAAGCCGACATGGGCATGGACCGGGCGCTCGTGACCGCTTCGACGATCTCGTCGAGCTTCTGCTGCACATCCACTGTGCTTCGCCAATCTTCTTGCCGGGGTTCCGGGGTCGGCCCCCGGGCAGTGCGGCGGAGACGGACGGGACGACTGTAAGGCCAGTCGGCGCCTGCTCGACACCGGATGACGTACCGTCAGGGAACGTGCGGTCCTGACGGAGTCAGTCCTTGTGCGCGAGGCGCTCGACCAAGGCGCGGTGGACCGGTTCGGGCAGGAGGTGGGAGACGTCGCCGCCCCAGGCCGCGACCTCCTTGACCAGACTGGAGGAGAGGAAGCTGTAGGTCGGGTTGGTGGGAACGAACAGGGTCTCCACACCCGTCAGGCCGTTGTTCATCTGGGCCATCTGCAGTTCGTAGTCGAAGTCGCTGACGGCACGCAGCCCCTTGACGATCGCGGGGATGTCGCGCTCCTTGCAGAAGTCGACGAGGAGACCGTGGTGAGACTCCACCACGACGTTCCCGTACTCGCTGGTTACCTGGCGGATCAGATCGATCCGCTCCTCGACCGTGAACAGTCCCTTCTTGGACTGATTGATCATCACCGCGACATGTACGACGTCGTACAGCTTGGAGGCGCGGGCGATGATGTCGAGGTGTCCATTGGTGATGGGGTCGAACGACCCCGGACAGACTGCGCGGCGCAACTGAAGTCCCTCGCTCTCCGGTCCGGTCATGGTGCGTCTTCGCACGTAGAGGCGGCGCGACCGTACCAAAGCGTCCCTTCGCCGTAGCGACGGGCCCGCAACGGCTCAAAACCCTTGGGCCACATGAATTCTCCGCCTCTGGTGCTGCGCTCCACGGTGGCGAGAGCATCGTCGGCTAGCCAGCCCCCGCGGCGGAGTGTGAGCAGAATCTCGCGAAGATCGTCGTCGGTGACGGCATACGGAGGGTCGAGAAAGACCACGTCGTAGCGGTGCTCGGGGGGCGGGCCCGTGACGATCTGTTCGGCCTTGCCGGTGCGGACCTCGGCCCCCGGCAGTCCCAGTGCGCGGACGTTCTCCCGGACGGTGCGTGCGGCGCGGGCGTCGGCCTCCACCAGCAGGGCGTGGGCAGCGCCGCGGGACAGGGCCTCCAGCCCGACGGCGCCGGAGCCCGCGTACAGGTCGGCGATGCGGATGCCCGCGAGGGTGCCGAGCTGGGACTCCCAGCTGGAGAAGAGCCCCTCCCGGGCACGGTCGGAGGTGGGGCGGGTGCCGGTGCCGGGCGGTACGGCGAGGCGGCGTCCGCCGGCCGCGCCGGCGATCACGCGGGTCATCTCGGGCCTCTCTGTGCGGGCTGACGTCCCAAGTCTCTCAGCCCTTGTCGAGGTACTGCTCCCGCTCCTTGTCCAGCAGGGCGTCCAGGGCGGTCCGCAGCTCGGGCAGGTGCTCCAGCTCCGGGTCGCCCTGGACCACGGCCACAGCCTCCTCGCGGGCGGCCGCGATGATCTCCTCGTCGTCGATGACGGCGAGCATCCGCAGCGAGGAGCGCACCCCGGACTGGGCCTGGCCGAGCACATCGCCCTCGCGGCGCTGCTCCAGGTCGATCCGGGAGAGCTCGAAGCCGTCCAGCGTGGCGGCGACGGCGCCGAGGCGGGCGCGGGCCGGGCTGGCCTCGGGCATCTCGGTGACCAGCAGGCACAGTCCGGGTGCCGAGCCGCGGCCCACGCGGCCGCGCAGCTGGTGGAGCTGGGAGACACCGAAACGGTCGGCGTCCATGATCACCATGGCGGTCGCGTTGGGCACGTTCACACCGACCTCGATGACCGTGGTGGCGACCAGGACGTCCACGTCGCCGGCGGCGAAGCGGCGCATCACGTCGTCCTTGTCGTCGGGCTGCATCCGCCCGTGCAGGATCTCGAGACGCAGTCCAGCGAGGGGGCCGCGCGTGAGCTGCTCGGCGACCTCCAGGACGGCGAGGGGCGGTCGCTTCGCCGCCTCGTCCTCGGTCGACTTCTTCTTCGCCTTCTCGTCCTCGTCGTCACCGATGCGGGGACACACGACATACGCCTGGTGACCGCCTTCGACCTCCTCGCGCACCCGCTCCCAGGCGCGCGCCAGGAAATGCGGCTTGTCGGCGGCCGGGACGACATGGCTGGCGATCGGCGAGCGCCCGGCCGGCAACTGGTCGAGCACGGAGGTCTCCAGGTCACCGAAGACCGTCATCGCGACCGTACGGGGAATGGGGGTGGCGGTCATGACCAGCAGATGGGGCGATCTCCTCTCCCCTCGGGAGTGCGCCTTGGAACGCAGGGCGTCGCGCTGCTCCACGCCGAAGCGGTGCTGCTCGTCGACGACGACCAGACCGAGGTCGTGGAACTGCACCTTGTCCTCGATCAGCGCGTGCGTGCCGATCACGATGCCCGCCTCGCCCGTCACCAGGTCGAGCAGCGCCTGACGGCGGGCCGCGGCCCCCATGGACCCGGTCAGCAGCACGACCTTGGTGCCCTGCTCGGCGCCGCCGAGCAGGCCGCCCTCCGCCAGGTCGCCCATCATCTCGACGATGGAGCGGTGGTGCTGCTGGGCCAGGACCTCGGTGGGCGCGAGCATGGCGGCCTGGCCGCCCGCGTCCACGACGGCGAGCATGGCGCGGAGCGCCACCATCGTCTTGCCGCTGCCCACTTCGCCCTGGAGGAGGCGGTGCATGGGGTGCTCGGTCGCGAGGTCGTCGAAGATCTCCTTGCTGACCGAGAGCTGCCCCTCGGTGAGGGTGAAGGGCAGCTTGGCGTCGAAGGCGTCGAGCAGCCCGCCGGGGACCGGCCTGCGGGCGACGGCGGGCAGCTGCGTGTCCGCGAACCTCCGGCGGGCGAGGGCGACCTGGAGGACGAACGCCTCGTCCCACTTCAGCCGCTGCCGGGCCACCTCGATGTCGGCCTTGGTGCGCGGCCGGTGGATCTTGTGCAGGGCGTCGGGGTGGCCGGTCAGCCCGCGACCCTCGCGCAGCGCGGGCGGCAGCGGATCGACCGCGTCCCCCGCGCTGGGCAGGACGGCGTCGACCGCCTTGGCGATCTTCCAGGACTCCAGCTTGGTGGTGGCCGGGTAGATCGGGATGAGCGCCCCGGCCCAGCTGCCCACGGCCTCCTCGCCGTCCTCGCCGCGCAGCAGTTCGTACGCGGGGTGGGCGAGCTGGAGCCTGCGGTTGAACATGGAGACCTTGCCGGCGAACATCGCGCGGGTGCCCGGCAGCAGGTCCTTGTGCGGCTTGTGGACGCCCTTGCCGAAGAAGACCAGCTGGAGCCGGCCGCTGCCGTCGGTGATGGTCACCTCCAGCCGCCTGCCACGGCCCTGGTTGAAGGTCAGGACGCGCGCGTCCGCGACGCGGGCCACCACCGTGACGTGCTCGTCCAGCGGCAGCTCCGCCAGCGACGTCAGCTCGCCGCGCTCCGCGTACCGCCGGGGGTAGTGGTGGAGGAGGTCGCCGAGGGTGTGCAGGTCGAGGTGCTCGGCCATCACCTTCGCGGTGGCGGCACCGAGCGCGTTCTTGAGAGGTTCATCCAGCGCGGGCACGCCATCCATTGCACACCACACCACCGACAGCCGTCGCACACCTGTGGACAACGCGCGTCATTCGGGCGCGTAGGCCTGCGCCACGCCGATCACGCGTACGCCTACTCCACGCCGATCAGCAGCGGCGTCCCGCGTCCGCCGCCCTCGTAGGTGAGGGTGTCCACCGCCAGATACCCCTCGCGCACATGGGCTTCCAGCCGGGCTGCGAGGCTCTCGGGGACGTCGTCGCCGAGGACGAGGGTGACGAGTTCGCCGCCCGAGGAGAGCATCCGGTCCAGCACGGTCAGCGCCGTGTCGGTGAGGTCGCTGCCGATGACGGCGACATCGCCGTCGATCAGGCCCAGGACGTCGCCGGCCTGGCACACGCCCGCCGAGGTCCACGACTGCCGTTCCGCGACGGCGAAATCGGCGTACCGGGTCGCGCCGGCGGCCGCCGACATGGCGACCACGTCCTCGTCGAACCGGCGGTCCGGTTCGTGGACGGCGAGCGCGGCGATGCCCTGGACGGCCGAGCGGGTCGGGATGAGCGCGACCCGTACGCCTTCCGCACGCGCCTGTTCGGCCGCGGCCGCGGCGGTGTGGCGCAGGGACGCGTCGTTGGGCAGCAGGACGACTTCGCGGGCGTGCGCCCGGCGGATGGCGTCGACCAGTTCACCGCTGGCCGGTGGCTCCCCCGGTCGCAGAGGCACGGTCGTCGCGCCAGCCTGGCCGCACAGGGCGAGCAGGCCCTCGCCGGGCACGACGGCGACGACCGCCCGCTGCACCTGCTCGCGCGGCGGCGTGGCGCTCTCGCTGCCGAAGTGGGTGATACGGATCCGGTACGGCCGTCCCGCCTCGACGCCCGCCTCCACGGCGGCGCCCGCATCGTCCACGTGGACATGGACGTTCCACAGGCCGTCACCGCCGACGACGACGAGCGAGTCGCCGAGCCCGTCGAGCCGGGTGCGCAGCCGGGCGACGGCCTCGTCGTCCGCCTCCAGCAGGTAGATCACCTCGAACGCGGGCCCGCCGCCGTCGCACGGCTCGGCGGCGCGCGCCTGGAGCGCCGGCCGGGCCGCCGAGGGACCGGGGGCCACCGGCGCCTCGCCGCACACGGCCTCCACCAGAGCGCCGAGAACCGCGAGCAGCCCCCGCCCGCCCGCGTCGACGACCCCGGCCCGGTCCAGGACCGCCAGCTGGTGCGGGGTGGCGTCGAGGGCGACCCGCGCGCCGGCGTAGGCCGCGTGCAGGGTGTCGGTCGGTGCGCTCTCCGCGGCGTCGGCGGCGGCGTCCGCCACGGTGAGGATGGTGCCCTCGACGGGGTGGGCGACGGCCTCACGGGCCATTTCGGCGGCCCGTCGCAGCGCGCCGGCCAGGTGTCCGCCGGCGCCGATGCGCTCGGCCATGCCCCGCAGCAGCTGCGCGAGGATCGTGCCGGAGTTGCCGCGGGCGCCTATCAGTGCGCCGTGGGCCATCGCGCGCATCACATCGGCGAGCGCGGGCGCGGACCGGCCGGTCTCGTGGGCGGCGAAGACGGCCTCGACGGCCTGCGCGGCCGACTCCGCCGTCAGGTAGAGGTTCGTGCCGGTGTCCCCGTCCGCGACGGGGTAGACGTTGATCGCGTCGATCTCCTCCCGCTCGCGGCCGAGGGCCTCCAGCGCCAGCGAGCACCAGGTGCGCACCGCTTCGGCGTCCATCGTCTGCGGCACCTGGTGGTCCTCCTCGGTCGGCCGTACGGGGCCGTGGACGGCGGGCTGCCTCGCAGCGTAGACCCCGGCCCCCACCAGGCACGGGGGAGGGGGCAGGGGAAGACATGGTAGTTTCGTGTCTCGGACGCAGCCGTTGTATGCTGCTCCGGTTGCCCGATGAGAATCGGGCCATTCCCCCGGCAGGCCACTTCAGATCACTGATTCCGGCACGCCGGATTTCACTGTAAGTGCATCTGAAGTCTTTGGAGTGACCCGTGGCTGCCAACTGCGACGTCTGCGGCAAGGGGCCGGGCTTCGGCAACAACATTTCGCACTCGCACCGCCGTACGTCCCGTCGCTGGAACCCGAACATCCAGCGTGTGCGTGCCGTGGTCGGTCGGACGCCGAAGCGGCTCAACGTCTGCACCTCGTGCATCAAGGCCGGCAAGGTCTCGCGCTAATCGCGACGTTTCGTCGTAGCGCAGCCCCTGCGGTTGCCTTGAAAAGCCGGTCCACCTCGGTGGACCGGCTTTTCGCCGTTTCCGCGGCCGTTCCCTCAGCGGTCTTCGCAGCCGTTCCCGCGGGCGTCTCCGCAGCCTTTCCCGCAGCAGTCTTCGTAAGCCGTTCCCGCGGGCGTCTCCGCAGCCGCTCTCGCGCCGTTCCCGTCGGCCCGTGTCCCGTCACCGCAGGCGCCAGCCGTGGTCGACCGGACCGATCCCCGCGCCCAGGGCGAAGCCGGCCGCGATCGCACCGGTGACGTACTCCTTGGCCTCGCGTACGGCCTCCGGCACGGCCATCCCCATCGCGAGTCCCGCCGCGACGGCCGACGCCAGTGTGCAGCCGGTCCCGTGCGTGTGCCGGTTGTCGTGGCGGGTGGCGCGCAGCCAGTGCT
This sequence comes from Streptomyces sp. NPDC018833, assembly GCF_044390825.1. Lineage (NCBI taxonomy): Bacteria > Bacillati > Actinomycetota > Actinomycetes > Kitasatosporales > Streptomycetaceae > Streptomyces > Streptomyces sp. NPDC018833. The sequence continues at coordinate 173,158 of NZ_JBIRZM010000004.1, forward strand.
CCTCGCTGCCGTCGGTCAGCAGGTCGACGGCGTCGCCGGACAGATGGCCGCCCTTGATCAGCGCCCAGCGGGGACCGAATCCGAGCACGGCGCCGGCCGCCCGTCGCATGCCCGGCTCGTCGTGCACCTCGATGCCGGTGAGCTGGGCGACCTCGTCCAGGTTGGGGGTCGCCACGGTGGCCCTGGGCAGCAGCTTGGTGCGTACGGAGTCGAGCGCGGAGGCCGCCAGCAGCGAGTCCCCGTGCTTGGAGATGCCGACCGGGTCGACGACCACGGGTGCGTCGGTTGCGGCGAGCAGTTCGGCGACGGTCTCCACGAGTTCGGCGGACGCGAGCATGCCGGTCTTCACGGCATGGACGCCGATGTCGTCGACGACGCTGTGGTACTGGGCCCTTACGGCCTCGACGGGCAGCTCCCACGCGCCCTGCACACCGGTCGAGTTCTGCGCCGTGACGGCGGTCAGCACGCTCATGCCGTGGACGCCGAGGGCCAGCATCGTCTTGAGGTCGGCCTGAATGCCCGCCCCGCCGCCGGAGTCGGATCCGGCGACGGTGAGCACGAGAGGAGGAGACGGAGGCATGGCCCCGAATCTACTGGGCGCCCGGACGCACCGGGCAGCCGGATCTACGGGGCGTCCGGCTGCTTGCCGTCCTCGATGTCCCCGAAGTGGTCCCAGCCGCCCTTGCTCGTCCACGGTGCGCCGTCGACGGTCACCTGGGGCAGCGCGGAGGGATTGAGCACCTCGCCGATCACCTTCCAGCGGGCGGGCAGTTTGACGTCCGGCGGGAATGTCGCGACGATCGCGTGGTCCTCTCCCCCGGTCAGCACCCACTGCAGCGGGTCCACTCCGACGGCCTGGCCGATGTCGCTCATCTGCGAGGGGATGTCGATCAGCCCGGAGCGCAGGTCGATGCGGACCTTGCTGGCCTCGGCGATGTGCCCGAGGTCGGCGACGAGTCCGTCGCTGACGTCGCACATGGCGGTGGCGCCGAGTCCGGCGGCCGCGGGACCCGCGTGGTACGGCGGCTCGGGCCGGCGGTGTGCCTCGACGAAGGCGCGCGGCGAGCGGAAGCCGCGGGAGAGCACGGCGTGCCCGGCGGCGGACCAGCCGAGCCAGCCGGTGTAGGCGACGACGTCACCGGGCTGCGCGCCCGCTCGGGTCACCGGCTCGTGGTTGCGCAGGTCGCCGAGCGCGGTGATCGCGACGGTGATCACGTCGCCGCGTACGACGTCGCCGCCGACGACGGCCGCGCCGGCGACCTGGCACTCGTCCCGGATGCCGTCCATCAGCTCGGTGGCCCAGGTGACCGGGAGTTCGGCGGGGACGACGAGGCCCAGGAGCAGAGCGGTCGGGACCGCGCCCATGGCCGCGATGTCGGCCAGGTTCTGTGCGGCTGCCTTGCGCCCGACGTCGTACGCCGTCGACCAGTCACGGCGGAAGTGCCGGCCCTCAAGCAGCAGGTCCGTGCTCGCCACGACCCGCCGGTCGGGTGCGGCCACGACGGCGGCGTCGTCGCCGGGCCCCAGCCGTACCGCGGGGGTGGAGGTGAGCCGGGAGGTGAGCTCCCTGATGAGCCCGAACTCCCCCAACTCGCCCACAGTGCCCTTCACCGAGGTTCACCTCTCCGCATTGTCGATGTATCCGATGTATCCGATGTGTCTGGTGCGTCGGCCGCCGCGTCGGGCGCCCGTGAACTGCGGTCGCGACCGGTTACTGCCGTGGGTACCGTCAAGAGATACGTCAACTTCTGTTCTCTGTACGCCACGCTGCGGGCGCCGTCAGCCGCGAGGGTCTCCCCGCGGTCCGCGACGACGCGATACCGTGGCGACCCTTCTCCTTGGGATCTCCCCACCGACGGTAGGGGACATGATCCTGATGCCGCCCTGGAGGTTCCGTGGTACAGGCGTACATCCTCATCCAGACCGAGGTGGGCAAGGCGTCGACGGTCGCCGAGAGCATCGGCAAGATCGCCGGTGTGATCCAGGCCGAGGATGTGACCGGCCCCTATGACGTCATCGTGCGCGCGCAGGCCGACACGGTCGACGAGCTGGGCCGCATCGTGGTCGCCAAGATCCAGCGCGTCGACGGCATCACCCGCACCCTGACCTGCCCGGTCGTCCACCTGTAGCCCCCGTCTACCCTTGGCCGGTGACGTCTTTCGACCGCCGGCCCCTCGTCCTGTCCGCCGCCGCGCTCCTGGTGGCCGCCGCGGGCTGCTCCTCCAGCGACGCATCGGCGGCGGCGGCGGTTCCCAGCCCCCCGGCCGGGGAAGCCGCCCTGTGCCGTGCGCTCGACCGAGCGCTGCCGCCGTCGGTCGCGGGGCAGGAACGCAACGATCCCGAGCCCGCCTCCGAACTCACCGCCGGCTGGGGCGATGCCGCGATCGTACTGCGCTGCGGCGTGCCGCGGCCGGACAGGATGTCCGATCCCCAGGCGCAGGGGGTCGAGGTGAACGGCGTCAACTGGCTGCTGGAGGAGCGGGAGACCGGTCCGCGCTTCACCACGACCTACCGCGAGACCTATGTCGAGGTCGCGCTCGCCGAGCAGTACATGCACGACGCGAGCCCACTCACCGATCTGGCCGGGCCCGTCGAGAAGACGGTCCCGGCCACCCTGTGATCCCGGCTGCGGACTAGCGCAGTCCGGTGGAGCGGTTCAGTGCCGCCTGGATGAGGCGGTCCACCAGCTCGGTGTAGGACACGCCGCTCTCCTGCCACATCCGCGGATACATGGAGATCGGGGTGAAGCCCGGCATGGTGTTGATCTCGTTGATGACGAACTCGCCGTCCTCGGTGAGGAAGAAGTCCGCGCGCACCAGGCCCTCGCAGGAGGCGGCGTCGAACGCCTTGACCGCGAGCCGCTGCACCTCGGCCGTCTGCTCGCCGGTGAGCGGCGCGGGCACGAGACCGGCCGCCGAGTCGATGTACTTGGCCTCGAAGTCGTAGAAGTCGTGCGCGGAGACGGGCGGGATCTCGGCGGGCACGCTGGCGCGCGGGCCGTCCTCGAACTCGAGCACGCCGCACTCGATCTCCCGCCCGCGCAGCAGCGACTCCACCAGGATCTTGGGGTCGTGGCGCTGCGCCTCGGCGATCGCGTCGTCGAGTCCGGCGAGGCCGTCGACCTTGGTGATGCCCATCGACGAACCGCCGCGTGCGGGCTTGATGAACAGCGGCCAGCCGTGCTCCCCCGCGAAGTCCACGATCTTCTTGCGGGCGGCAGAGGGGTCGGCGGCCCACTCGCGCGGGCGGATCACCTCGTAGGGGCCGACGGGCAGGCCGAAGGAGATGAAGACGCGCTTCATGTACTCCTTGTCCTGGCCGACGGCCGAGGCGAGCACGCCCGAGCCGACGTAGGGGATACCGGAAAGCTCCAGCAGCCCCTGCAGCGTGCCGTCCTCGCCGTACGGGCCGTGCAGCATCGGGAAGACGACGTCGACCTCGCCCAGCACCTTGGGCACGGAGCCCGGCTCGCTGTAGACGACTTCGCGGTTGCCGGGGTCGACGGAGAGCACCACGCCGCCCTCGTCGGACTCGGCCAGCTCATCGACGTTCGGCGTACGGCGATCGGTGATCGCCATCCGCTCCGGCTCATCGGCGGTCAGAGCCCACCGGCCGTCGCTGGTGATGCCGATCGGCAGCACGTCGTACTTGGTGCGGTCGATGGCGCGCAGCACGGCCCCGGCCGTGACCACGGAGATCCCGTGTTCGGAGCTGCGGCCGCCGAAGACGACGGCTACGCGCGGCTTGCGGAGCGGCTGCTCGGGGCTCTGGGGGAGGTTCTCGGTGCTCATATCGCGATGAGACTACCCGCTGGTCCGAACGGAGTCAGCGCCGCTCGGGCTTGGCGGCGCGGGACATCAGCTCCTTGAGCGCGACCACCGGCGGCTTCCCCTCGTGGACGATTCCGACGACCGTTTCCGTAATGGGCATGTCGACTCCGTGCCGGCGTGCCAGATCGAGCACCGACTCGCAGGACTTGACGCCTTCGGCGGTCTGCTTGGTGACGGCGATCGTCTCCTGGAGCGTCATGCCGCGGCCGAGGTTGGTCCCGAAGGTGTGGTTGCGCGACAGGGGCGACGAGCAGGTGGCGACGAGGTCGCCGAGGCCCGCGAGTCCGGAGAAGGTGAGGGGGTCGGCGCCCATGGCGAGGCCGAGGCGGGTGGTCTCGGCGAGCCCGCGCGTGATGAGTGATCCCTTGGCGTTGTCGCCGAGTCCCATGCCGTCGGCGATGCCGACGGCGAGCCCGATGACGTTCTTCACGGCACCGCCGAGCTCGCAGCCGACGACGTCGGTGTTGGTGTACGGGCGGAAGTAGGGCGTGTGGCAGGCGGACTGCAGCCGCCGGGCCACGGCCTCGTCACGGCAGGCGACCACGGCGGCGGCCGGCATGCGGGAGGCGATCTCCTTGGCCAGGTTGGGGCCGGTGACCACGGCGACGCGGTCGGCGGGCACCTGTGCCACCTCCTCGATGACCTCGCTCATCCGCTTCGCGGTGCCGAGTTCGATGCCCTTCATCAACGAGACGAGGACGGTGTCCGGGGCCAGCTCCGGGGCCCAGGCGGCGAGATTGCGGCGCAGCGTCTGGGACGGGATCGCGAGCACGGTGAAGTCGGCGCCTCGCAGGGCCTCCGCCGCGTCGGTGGTGGCCCGCAGGTTATCCGGGAGCTCGATGCCCGGCAGATAGTCGGGGTTGGTGCGGGTGGTGTTGACGGCGTCGGCGAGTTCGGCGCGGCGGCCCCAGAGGGTGACGTCGCAGCCCGCGTCGGCGAGGACCATGCCGAACGCGGTACCCCACGAGCCCGTTCCGAAGACGGCTGCCTTGACGGGCTGGGTCACTTCACTTCCTCCCCGGCGGCCTTGCGGCGCTGCTCGGCACGCGCTTCGCGCAGATCGTACGGTTTCTCGGGTGCCTTCTCGCCGCGGATCTCCTCCAGGAGCGCGGTGATCGCGGCCATGATCTCCTCGGTCGCGTCCTTGAGCACGTCGGGCGTGGGGTCCTGGCCGTAGAAGCGGGCGAGGTCGACGGGCGGGCCGGCCAGCACCTTCAGCGTCTTGCGCGGGAAGAAGCGGACCTTGTTCTCCGTGGCGTACGGCGGCATCGCCAAGTTGGCGCCCCACTGGGCGATCGGGATGACCGGCGCCTTGGTCTGCAGGGCGGCGCGGGCGACTCCGGTCTTCGCGGTCATCGGCCACTGGCCGGGATCCCGGGTGAGGGTGCCCTCGGGGTAGAAGGCCACGCACTCGCCGCGCTCCACGGCCTCGACGGCGGCGCGGAAGGCACCGACGGCGTTCGAGGACTCGCGGAAAACGGGGATCTGGCCGGTGCCGCGCAGCATCAGGCCGACACCGGGCGCCTTGAAGAGCGCGGCCTTCGCCAGGAAGCGGGGCACTCGTCCGGTGTTGTACTGGAAGTGTCCGTAGGAGAACATGTCCAGGTACGAGTTGTGATTGATGGCGGTGATGAATCCGCCCTCGGCCGGAATGTGTTCCATTCCCCGCCAGTCCCGCTTGAACAGAAGCAACAGCGGCGGCTTTGCGATGACCGCCGCCAGGCGGTACCAGAAGCCGATTCTACGGCGGGACACTCGGACACCTTCCTCTACGACCGGGCTGTCGCCTGGCTGCTGGGGGTCAAGTGTCGCCCCAGGCCCCTGGTCTGTCGAGGACACGGTACGCCCCCGCCGCCGCGCCCGGCCCTCGGTCCCTACGCCGTCCCGAGCCACAATGGGGCCCCGACGCGCACGGACGGAGAGCCCGCCACGGACACCAAACCGACCCTCCTGTGGTCCCTGATCGTCCCGCTGAAGCCCCTCGCGCTCGCCAAGAGCAGGCTCGCGGGCGCCGCGGACGACGTACTGCGGCCGCGCCTCGCGCTCGCCTTCGCCCAGGACACCGTCACCGCCGCGCTGGGCTGCCCCGCGGTACGGGATGTGGTGGTCGTCACGGACGACCCGGCGGCCGCGGCGTCGCTGGCCGCGCTGGGGGCACGGATCGTGCCGGACGCGCCTGCCGCGGGTCTCAACGCGGCGCTGGCGCATGGCGCGCGGTCGGCGCGCGCACGGTGCCCGGCGGCGGCTGTCGCCGCGCTCAACGCGGATCTGCCGGCATTGCGGCCGGCGGAATTGGCGCGGGTACTCGGCGCGGCCTCGGTATTTACCCGGGCATTTCTCGCGGATGCCGCGGGAATCGGTACGACATTGCTGAGCGCGCTGCCGGGCGTGGAATTGCGCCCGGCTTTCGGCGGCCCTTCACGCCGTCGGCATTTGGCATCGGGGGCGGCGGAAATCATGGCCGGCGGGGTGGATTCCGTGCGCCAGGACGTGGATACGGCGGCGGATCTGTCGGCGGCGCTGGCGCTCGGGGTGGGCCCGCGGACGGCGCGGCGGCTGATAGCGGGCGCGCCCGCGCCGGACAGCCTCCATGAGGCTCCGGGGGCGCGATATACGGAAGGGCCCTAGGGGATGCCCGGCGGATCGGACCGGACAGGCCGTGGCCCCTCCGGCGCATGGAGTCTCCCCAGGCCCGCAGGGGCCGAGGGAAGGGGCCTGCCCGGGCCGCCAGGGCCGAGGGGAAGCATCGCAGGGCGTCGGAGTGCTCTGATGGCGGAGCTGTCAGGGCATTTCGGCATCGCGGCGTGGGGCCCCTCCCGTGCGCCGAAGGGCTACGGCGGCGGGGACCCCACGCCCGGGGGTGCATCGTCGCCCCGGCCTCGATCCGCCGAACAACCCTGGGGCGCTTCGGCCCTGATCCGCCCGGCAGGCCACCGCCCCGGCCCCGTAGGCTGGGCGCATGCAGGCGACCTCGTACACGTACGACCCCGAGACCCGCAGCGGAAGTGTGCTGCTCGACGACGGGACCCCGGTGGAGTTCGACCGTGCCGCTTTCGACGCGGGCGGCCTGCGGCTGCTGCGCTCCGGCCAGCGGGTGCGGATCGAGACCGAGGGCGAGGGCGACGCGCGCCGCATCACCCTCGTGACGCTGTACACGTTCTGACGCCGGACGCGCACACGCCGCGGGCCGGTCTCCCAGAGGGAGACCGGCCCGGCGCGTGAGTGGCCCTGTGGCCTCGTACCGCTTGCTCTTCGCCTACTTCTTGCGGGCAGTGGTCTTCTTGGCGGTGGTCTTGCGCGCCGTCGCCTTCTTGGCCGGCGCCTTCTTCGCGGTGGCCTTCTTGGCGGGGGCGGTCTTCTTCGCCGCCGCCTTCTTGGCCGTGGTCTTCGCCGGCGCGGCCTTCTTGGCGGCCGCGGCCGTCTTGGCGGGCGCCTTCTTCGCGGGCGCCTTCTTCGCCGTGACCTTCTTGGCGGGGGCGGCCTTCTTGGCGGGGGCCTTCTTCGCCGTGGCCTTCTTGGCGGTGGCCTTCTTGGCGGCGGCCTTGGCCGTCGTACGGGTCGGAGCCCCGCCGGAAAGGCTGCCCTTCGGGGCCTTCTTGACGGAGACCTCGCCTCCCTTGGGGAGCTTCTTCGTGCCGCTGACCAGGTCCTTGAAGCCCTGGCCCGCACGGAACCGCGGCACGGACGTCTTCTTGACCCGCACGCGCTCACCCGTCTGCGGGTTGCGGGCGTAACGGGCGGGGCGGTCGACCTTCTCGAACGAGCCGAAGCCGGTGACCGACACCCGGTCTCCGGCGACTGTTGCGCGGACGATCGCGTCAAGTACCGCGTCGACAGCGTCAGCGGCCTGCTGACGGCCGCCGAGCTTGTCGGCAATCGCTTCTACGAGCTGCGCCTTGTTCACGTCTTCCCCTTCGGAGACATTTGGCCGGAACGATTGCGTCCAGGCTTTTTCGCACGTTAGGCAGATATATACCGCAAATCAAACACGAAACGGGCTAATCACCCTAGTGCCGCAACGAAGTCGACCTCGGCGGAGTTCTGAGGTCAGTCACCTTCAGGGAATCGGCCCTCGTCGAGGTCCCTCATCAACCGGTCCAGACGCCTTGCCGCGTCCGGGAGATCGTGCTTCGCCGCTGCCGTGACGACCAGCAGCTTCCGGGACAGCGCCATCCTTACGCCCTCCGGGACTTGCAGTTCGCGCACTCTTGTGTGCGCTTCCTTCAATCGGGCCGCGACCGCCTCATAGAGCTCGAGTTGGCTGTCACGTTCCATGCACCGATTGTGCCATCTGGGGCGAGTTGTCGCCCGACGGGGCCTCAACATGCGACTGCGCCCCCCACCCGGAGGTGGAGGGCGCAGTACGGGAAAAGCGCTGCTCAGGCGTCAATCGTACGGGGTTTGAAGGACGGCCGGGCGGCCTCGTACGCCGCGATGTCCGCTTCGTTCTGAAGGGTGAGGCTGATGTCGTCCAGACCGTTCAGCAGTCGCCAGCGGGCGTTCTCGTCGAGCTCGAAGTCGGCGGAGATTCCCGGCGCGATGACCTTCCGCTGCTCCAGGTCGACCGTGATCTCCACGGTCGGGTCCGCCTCGGTCAGCTCCCAGAGCGCGTCGACCGTCTGCTGGTCGAGAACGACGGTCAGCAGGCCGTTCTTGAGGGAGTTACCGCGGAAGATGTCGGCGAAGCGGGACGAGATGACGGTCTTGAACCCGAAGTTCTGCAGGGCCCATACGGCGTGCTCACGCGAGGAGCCGGTGCCGAAGTCGGGGCCGGCGACGAGCACCGAGGCGCCTTGGCGCTCGGGGCGGTTGAGCACGAACTCGGGGTCCTTGCGCCAGGCCTCGAACAGACCGTCCTCGAAGCCGTCGCGGGTGACCTTCTTCAGCCAGTGCGCGGGGATGATCTGGTCGGTGTCGACGTTGCTGCGGCGCAGCGGAACGGCCCGGCCGGTGTGTGTGGTGAATGCTTCCATGGTTCCTCAGACCCCCGCGGGCGTAGAGACATCGGCATCGGACAGGTCGGCCGGGGAGGCCAGATGGCCGAGCACCGCGGTGGCGGCGGCGACCTGCGGCGAGACCAGGTGCGTACGGCCGCCCTTGCCCTGCCTGCCCTCGAAGTTGCGGTTCGAGGTGGAGGCGGAACGCTCACCCGGGGCCAGCTGGTCGGGGTTCATGCCCAGGCACATCGAGCAGCCTGCGTGGCGCCATTCGGCCCCCGCCGCGGTGAAGACCTTGTCCAAGCCCTCCTCGACGGCCTGCAGCGCGACCCGGACGGAACCGGGGACGACCAGCATGCGTACGCCGTCGGCGACTTTGCGTCCGTCCATGATCCCGGCGGCCGCACGCAGGTCCTCGATACGGCCGTTGGTGCACGAGCCTACGAAGACGGTGTCGACGTTGATGTCACGCAGCGGCTGTCCCGCGGTCAACCCCATGTATTCCAGGGCCTTTTCGGCCGCCAGGCGCTCCGAAGCATCCTCGTACGAAGCCGGGTCGGGGACGTGGGCCGACAGGGGCGCGCCCTGGCCGGGGTTGGTGCCCCAGGTGACGAACGGTGCCAGTTCGGCGGCGTCGATGAACACCTCGGCGTCGAAGACGGCGTCGTCGTCCGTGCGCAGCGTCTGCCAGTACGCGACCGCGGCATCCCAGTCCTCGCCCTTGGGTGCGTGATCACGGCCCTGCAGGTAGTCGAACGTGGTCCGGTCCGGGGCGATCATGCCCGCGCGGGCGCCGGCCTCGATCGACATGTTGCAGATGGTCATCCGGGCCTCCATCGAGAGCTTCTCGATGGCGGATCCGCGGTACTCGAGGATGTAGCCCTGGCCGCCACCCGTGCCGATCTTGGCGATGATGGCGAGGATCAGGTCCTTGGCGGTCACGCCGTCGGGCAGCTCGCCCTCCACGGTGATGGCCATGGTCTTCGGGCGGGCCAGCGGCAGCGTCTGGGTGGCCAGCACGTGCTCCACCTGGGAGGTGCCGATACCGAAGGCCAGAGCGCCGAAGGCGCCGTGGGTGGAGGTGTGGGAGTCGCCGCAGACGACCGTGGTGCCGGGCTGGGTCAGACCCAGCTGGGGGCCGACGACGTGCACGACGCCCTGCTCGACATCGCCCAGCGGGTGCAGCCGCACACCGAAGTCGGCACAGTTCTTGCGCAGGGTCTCCAGCTGTGCGCGGGAGACCGGGTCGGCGATCGGCTTGTCGATGTCGAGGGTCGGGGTGTTGTGGTCCTCGGTCGCGATGGTGAGGTCGAGCCGCCGCACCTGGCGGCCGTTCTTCCGCAGACCGTCGAAGGCCTGCGGGCTGGTCACCTCGTGCAGCAGGTGCAGATCGATGAAGAGGAGGTCGGGCTCGCCCTCGGCGCGCCGGACGACATGGTCGTCCCAGACCTTCTCCGCGAGTGTCCTACCCATCGCTTTCCCTCCGGCCGGCTGTGCCGCCGACACAACTAGAGATCTTGTGCAGTGCCCGTTGGTCGCGGGCCGCAACTACAGCGTGGCAAGTTCCACGGAAAATTGAACTTGCGTTTCACAGAGTGAGACGTGAGTATCGTTGCATGGACAACTCTAGCGGCGTCGGTGTTCTCGACAAGGCGGCCCTTGTCTTGAGCGCCCTGGAGTCCGGTCCGGCCACCCTCGCGGGTCTGGTCGCGGCCACGGGACTCGCACGACCCACGGCCCATCGCCTGGCCGTGGCACTGGAACACCACCGTATGGTGGCGAGGGACATGCAGGGCCGGTTCATCCTCGGACCGCGGTTGGCGGAGCTCGCCGCCGCGGCGGGCGAGGACCGGCTGCTGGCCACAGCCGGCCCCGTACTCACACACCTGCGCGACGTGACCGGCGAGAGCGCCCAGCTCTACCGCCGGCAGGGAGACATGCGCATCTGCGTGGCGGCGGCCGAGCGGCTGTCCGGACTGCGGGACACCGTGCCCGTCGGCTCCACGCTCACGATGAAGGCCGGATCGTCGGCCCAGATCCTGATGGCCTGGGAAGAGCCCGAGCGGCTGCACCGCGGGCTGCAGGGCGCGCGCTTCACGGCGACGGCCCTCTCGGGCGTACGGCGCCGGGGCTGGGCCCAGTCGATCGGTGAGCGCGAGCCGGGCGTGGCCTCCGTCTCCGCTCCGGTGCGGGGCCCGTCGAACCGAGTGGTGGCCGCCGTCTCGGTCTCCGGTCCCATCGAGCGGCTGACCCGCCACCCCGGGCGTATGCACGCCCAGGCGGTGATCGACGCCGCCGCGCGCCTCAGCGAGGCGCTGCGCCGCTCCGGCTGACCTCCCTCGCGGCAGCGCCACATCGGCCTGCCGGCCCCTCCAACGCCGCAGGGGCCGGCCGGACGTGCGTGTGACCTGCGGGAGCATGCTCTCCGCCGAGCCCGGACCGGTTCGCGGGTGCAGCATGGAATTACGTGCGGACCGACGGAGGTGTGAGAGCGATGACCGAGTTCATGGACGTGCACCGCGGAATGAAGGGCATCACGAGCGATCAGCTCATGGAGGCGCACCGCGCGGATCTCGCGATCGAGGGCGAGGAGGGTGTGCACTTCAAGCAGGCGTGGGCCGACCCGGACACGGGCACGGTCTACTGCCTGTCGGAGGGCCCTTCGGCCGACGCCGTGCAGCGCATCCACGAGCGCACGGGCCACCCTGCGGACGAGATACACGCGGTCCCGGTCACTGTGTGAGCCCTGCCCGAGCCCCCGTCGCCCGCTGCGACCGGGGGCTCCAGCGTGCCTGCACACGGCCTCCGACGGCCGGCTGGCCCCTTCGCCTGGACCCGGGTGCCAGCGGGCCGTCCGTACGCGCCGGCGGGGCCGTGGGGCGGGCATGCAGCAGGTGATGCACCGGTCCGGGGGCTAGCTCGTGAGCATCCTCGGCATCGCGGACCGACGAGTCCCCTCTGCACCGCTCGCGCCGGGTGGGGCGACGATCCGGGTCGGCCGCGTCCCGGTCGCGACGGTCCGCGAGGTGCTGTCCCACGTCGACGACGTCTTGCTCGGGCCCACGATCCGGCTCGGTGCAGCGACGCGGGCGCTGTCGCAGCACCCCCAGGCGCCCTCGGACGACGATCCCGCGGCGGCCGCTGCGGGGGCGAAGGTCGAGCGGCTGCTGTCGGGGCTCGCGACACCACGCCCGCGACATCGACCTCTCGTCCGTGTACCGCACCTGGTCGCCTCGCTCGCCGGACTGAGCCGGCTGTGCTGTCCCCGAACGGCGTCCGAACTCGCCCCCCGAACTCGCCCCCTGCGCACGGCAGATGGAGGCCATCGCCGGTACGGCGGCGAGCAGGCGCGCGGGAACGCCGAAGGGGCCTCCCACTCGCGTGGGAGACCCCTTCGGTCTCTGTACCCCCGACCGGATTCGAACCGGCGCTACCGCCTTGAGAGGGCGGCGTGCTAGGCCGCTACACAACGGGGGCAAGATCGTGATCCATGTGCTGGATCCGCTGGGCTACCAGGACTCGAACCTAGACTAAATGAACCAGAATCACTCGTGCTGCCAATTACACCATAGCCCATGGTGGTTTAGACCAGTACCCCCGACCGGATTCGAACCGGCGCTACCGCCTTGAGAGGGCGGCGTGCTAGGCCGCTACACAACGGGGGCCCTAGCGATCCCCACCCAGCGGTAGCCGGATGTTGTCACCGTGAGAGCGACCGGGTGCGACCCGACGATCTCACGGGAAGGATCTGTACCCCCGACCGGATTCGAACCGGCGCTACTGCCTTGAGAGGGCAGCGTGCTAGGCCGCTACACAACGGGGGCTTTGCAGATGAGCTCTGCGAGCTGGCCTACCAGGACTCGAACCTAGACTAACTGAACCAGAATCAGTCGTGCTGCCAATTACACCATAGGCCACCAAAACGCAACCCCCTGATGCGGGGATCTTGTTCGGGTTTGCGCTTCCGGTTCCGGGTTTTCGGCCCGCTCCCCTTGGCGCAGGAAGAACATTACCCGAAGGTGGACGGCGCTCCAAAACGGGTATCTCCGCGCAACAGCGGGGGCAGCTCGTCGAGACCGGCGATCCGGATGAGCTCCGGCCTGCCCCCCAGGCCGCCGCGGTCGAGCCAGATACCGGTGAGTCCGGCCTCGACGGCGCCACGGGCATCGATGTCGGGCTGGTCCCCGACATAGGCGACCTCGTGCGGGGCGAGGCCGATGACCTCGCACGCTGCGAGGAAAGCGGCGGCTTCGGGCTTGGAGACGCCGATCTCCACGGCGCACACCACGGCCTCGAAGCGGTCCCGCACGCCGAGGATGCGCAGCTTGCGGTCCTGGTTGTGGATGCTGGAGTTGGACAGGACGGCGTGACGGTAGTCACCGGCGAGCTTGTCGAGCACGGGGATCGTGTCGGGGAACAGCGCCCAGGCGGCCTCGTAGTACTCGACATGCCGGCCGAACCAGGCGTCGGCCTCGTCGTCACTCATCTCCGGCGCCCCGAGGAACTGCCGTACCCGGTCGCGGCGCTGCCCCGGGAAGTCGGTCTCCCCCGCGGCGAAACGGGCCCACTGGATGTCGGTGATCTCCCGCCAGGCGACGAGTGCCTGCTCGACGCAGGCGTATCCGCCGGGCAGGCCCTCGTGCTCAAGGTGCTTGCCCATGCCGATGCGGTCGGCGCTCGCGTAGTCGAAGATCGTGTCGTCGATGTCCCAGAGGACCGCGCGGATCGGCATGCCCCGACCGTACCGCCACAGCGCCGCCCGGCTGGGGGTCCGGGGGTCACCCCCCGATGAACGCTTGCCGATGCCCCAGAGGACCGCGCGGATCGGCATGCCGCCGAGGCCGGCGATCAGGCCATCGCCTCGGGCGGGACCACGAAGAAGTCGGTGACGAAGCAGACGACCTCGCCCGAGGCGCCGCGGCCTATCCAGGTCGGATACGCGCCGTCGCCCCAGCCCGAGCTGAAGGCGACCAGGGTGTGGCCGGTGCCGGGGGCCGTGATGATGTGCGGGCCCAGGTGGGCGTCATCGGCGTCGAAGGCGTCCCACAGCGGGCCCTCGTCGCCCTCGCACTCGGGGAACGACTCGTCGCACGAGGCGTCGTAGAAGCAGCCGGTGCCGGCGTCGACGCCGTAGCCGTAGAACTCGTCGTCGGAGAGCTCCTTCACGTCCTGGCCGGCCTGGAGACCGATCTCCCACGCGACCGGAGGCATGTCCTTGATCACCAGGCGTGCGGCGGCGATCCGCTGGTGCGGGGTGTCGGACGGCTCCTCGTCGGGGCGCGTGAGGGTGGCCACGGCGCACTCCACCCGGTACCGGCCGGGGGCGACCTCGGCCGTGAACGGCTCGGCCTCGCCGCAGCCGAGGGAGATGAACGGGTCACAGGCGACGACACGGCCGGTGGGCAGCCACAGCTCCCCCGCCTCGGCGACCGACATCGTGCCGGTGACCCCGTTCTCCTCCTGGAACCGGTTGTCCGGCGTGAAGTGCCAGGCGAAGTCGGGAGCGGGCATGGGCATGGTGGTCCCCCAGGGGCCGTTGTGGTCCGGATCGGTCCGAACACTAGCCGGGGACTACGACAAACAACCGAGGGGCGGCTGCCGTTACGGCTGCCGCCCCTCGGGACCCGCGGATCAGGCGGTCAACTTCGCCAGTGCCGCGTCGATACGGGCGAGGGTCTTCTCCTTGCCCAGGATCTCCAGCGACTCGAAGAGCGGCAGGCCCACCGTGCGGCCGGTGACCGCGACACGGACCGGGGCCTGGGCCTTGCCGAGCTTGAGGCCGTGGGACTCACCGGCGGCGAGCACGGCCTCCTTCAGCGACTCGGCGCTGGACCAGTCGGCCGTCTGAAGCTTCTCGCGGGCGGTCGTCAGCAGGGCGACGGGGTCGCCCTTCATCGCCTTGGTCCACGACGCCTCGTCCTCCACCGGCTCCTTGAGGAACAGGAAGTCGACGTTGGCGGTGATGTCCGAGAGGACCGTGAGGCGGGTCTGCGCGTATGGAGCGATCGCCTCCCAGGCGGCCCGGTCGAAGTCCTCCGGCGCCCAGTTGGCGTGCGGGGCCTTCAGCCACGGCTCGCACGCCTCGGTGAAGGTCTTCACGTCCAGCATGCGGATGTGGTCGGCGTTGATGGCCTCGGCCTTCTTCAGGTCGAAGCGGGCCGGGTTGGCGTTGACGTCCGCGAGGTCGAACTTCGCGACCATCTCCGGGATCGTGAAGATGTCCTGGTCGGCGGAGAAGGACCAGCCCAGCAGGGAAAGGTAGTTGAGCAGGCCCTCGGGGAGGAAGCCGCGCTCCCGGTAGAGGTTGAGCGAGGCCTGCGGGTCGCGCTTGGAAAGCTTCTTGTTGCCCTCGCCCATGACGTACGGCAGGTGGCCGAAGGAGGGGACCTCCTTGGCGATGCCGAGCTCGATCAGCGCCTTGTAGAGCGCGATCTGGCGCGGGGTGGAGGACAGCAGGTCCTCGCCGCGCAGCACATGGGTGATCTCCATCAGCGCGTCGTCCACCGGGTTGACGAGCGTGTAGAGCGGCGCGCCGTTGGCGCGGACGATGCCGTAGTCCGGGACGTTCTCCGGGGTGAAGGTCAGCTCGCCGCGCACCAGGTCGGTGAAGGTGATCGGCTCGTCCGGCATCTTGAAGCGGACGATGGACTCGCGGCCTTCGGCGTCGTACGCGGCCTTCTGCTCTGCCGTCAGCGTGCGGCACTTGCCGTCGTAGCCGGACGGCCTGCCGGCGGCGCGGGCGGCGTCGCGGCGCGCCTCGAGCTCCAGGGCGGTGCAGTAGCAGGGGTACGCGTAGCCGCCGTCGATCAGCTTCCCGGCGACGTCCTTGTAGATGTCCATCCGCTGGGACTGGCGGTAGGGACCATGGGGGCCGCCGACCTCGGGGCCCTCGTCCCAGTCGAGGCCGAGCCAGCGCAGCGAGTCGAGCAGCTGGTTGTACGACTCCTCGGAGTCGCGGGCCGCGTCGGTGTCCTCAATGCGGAAGACCATGGTGCCGCCGTTGTGCCGGGCGTAGGCCCAGTTGAACAGGGCGGTGCGGACCAGGCCCACATGGGGGTTGCCGGTCGGGGACGGACAAAAACGTACGCGGACGGATCCGTTAGCCACGCTTGATCACCTTGTTGGTGAGAGTGCCGATGCCTTCGATGGTGACGGCGACCTCGTCGCCGACGTTGAGGGGGCCGACCCCCGCGGGGGTGCCCGTGAGGACGACGTCGCCCGGGAGCAGCGTCATGGCCTCGGTGATGTGCACGATCAGATCCTCGACGGACCGGACCATCTCGCTCGTACGCCCCAGTTGGCGCTGTTCGCCGTTGACCGTGCACTGGATCGTCAGATCGGCGGGGTCGAGGTCGGTCTCCACCCAGGGGCCGAGCGGGCAGGAGGTGTCGAAGCCCTTGGCCCTGGCCCACTGCTTCTCGCGCTTCTGGGCGTCGCGCGCGGTGACGTCGTTGGCGCAGGTGTAGCCGAAGATCACGTCCTTGACGCGTTCGCGCGGGACTTCGCGGCACATCCGGCCGATGACGACGGCGAGCTCGGCCTCGTGGTGCAGCTCGCTGGAGAACGAGGGGTACTCGATGGCGTCGCCGGAGCCGATGACGGAGGTGGTGGGCTTGAAGAAGGCGACGGGCAGGTCCGGGACCTCGTTGCCGAGCTCAGCCGCGTGCTCCGCGTAGTTGCGGCCGATGCCCACGACCTTGTTGGGCAGCACGGGGGGCAGCAGCCGGACCTTGCTCAACGGGACCTTGGTGCCCGAGAGTGCGAAGTCTGTGTACGGAATGCCCTTGATGATGTCGAGGAGGAGGCCGTCGGGGCCTTCCTCGACCGCGCCGAAGGCGACATTGCCGTCGATGGAGAACCTGGCGATGCGCACGGGTTGCTGTCGCCCCTCACTACTCACTCGCTGACCGGCCCTGCTCGCTGACCGGAGACTGACGCTCCAGGCTAACGCGGCGGGACGTGCCCGCCTCGCGCATTACGGCGCGGGCGGGTGAGCGGGGCCGTTCACCACGGGGCGCCGTTCACCATGGGGCGAGAGAGCCGGAGGGGCGCGCGGGTGTCGAAAGGGAGTGAGGGCACCACCCAGCGGTAGCTGGGGGGAGCGCGGAGGTCCTGAGGAACGAAGGACCGAGCACGACCGACCGTCGACACACGCCGAGAGCGCCCCGGTGGGGACCCCCCGGCGAAGCCAGGGGGAAACCGAGCCTCAGGAAACAGGCGCGTCCATCAGGATCGTGCGGCGGGGGTTGGCCGTCTGGGTGGGAAGATCGACCGAGTGCTCCGGCTGCTCCGGCGTCCGCAGCTCGTCGGCGTCCTCGAGGTGCGCGAGCGTCGTGCGGCGGGGGTTGGCTATGTTGCGGAACATCATCGTCGTCTTCATCGGCTGCTTCAGACCTTGTCGGAGTAGGGACGCTTCGAGAAGCGCGGTTGACGGACGGACCATCCTTGTAAAGCCTCAGGCTAAACATTCAATTCCCACCGAAAGCCAGGGGAAGAACTCGATCTACGTGTGAGTTTGCTCACGACGAGAGAGTCATTTCCGGCAATCCGGACCATGGGCCTTCCTGGTGGGAACAGACATTCCGCCACTGAATGCGCCATTCCGCTCCTGATCATGAGGACTGGGACACCCCCCACCCCTAAAGGACTCGTGCCGTAAAGTCCGTTTCCTCCGTGAACGGTTTCTACGGTTCGTGACATAACGCTTACAAGGTGTCACCCAGGTCACAGGCCGGTACACGGCCCTTGTTGGAGAACTGGCACTGTGCTGGAATTCCACGCACCGCCGCGGTTTCAGGGCCGGCGCGCATTGGGCGCAACGCAGCGCCGAGTGGCGGCGGGGAAGGGGGAGCAGCGCCGGTCACTCACGACCACCATGGGGCGCGATCGATGCCCCGAGACGCCGACACCGTCCCGCCGTACAAGCGGAGGGGCGCCTGGTCCAGAGGTTGCGACGCTAGTGCAGGGACGTTTCAAGAGGGATGGCATGGGGCGTCCCCAGGCCCGCCAGGGCCAAGGGGAAGCTGCGGCAGAACAGGAGCCGCGCGGTTCTACCGACCGCGGCGCCTCTCCCCAGCACACCCACAACCAGGGACCGGCAGCGCCCGGCGACAGCGGCGAGCGTGCCGCGCGCCCCGGTGCGTCCGCGCACTCCGCGGACGGCGGCAAGGCCCCGTCGACAGGGAAGGGTCCGACGGACACCGGCTCCCGAATAGCGCTGCGCAACTGGCGCATCAGCACGCGTCTGGTCTCCCTGCTCACCCTGCCGGTCGTCGCCGCGACCACGCTGGGCGGACTCCGTATCCAGGAGTCCATGGACGACATGAAGCAGCTGGACCACATGCAGCTGCTCACGGAGATGACCCGGGCGGCGACCGACCTGGCGCAGGCGCTCCAGTCGGAGCGCGACCTGTCCGCCGGACCGCTCGCCAACGGCTCTCCCATCACCGACTTCAAGGTCTCCGGTCCGCGCACCCAGACCGACCTGGTCAAGAAGGCCTTCCTCGACGCCACCCGTGACATCCCCAACACGGATGACGACGAGGCCCTGGAGAGCATCCGCGCCAACGCGAACCAGATCGCCGTCCAGGTCAACAGCCTCAACAAGATCCGTGCCACGGCGTACGAGGGCGACGTCCCGAACTCGCAGACCGTGGAGAGCTACAGCCGGCTGATCGAGTCGCTGCTGAGCCTCTCCCAGGACATGGCCCAGGCGACCAGCAACCCCGAGATGATCAAGCGCACGCGCGCTCTGGCGGCCTTCTCGTCCGCCAAGGAGTACGCGTCCATCCAGCGCGCGATCATCGCCGCGGCCCTGCCAGGCGGTGACAACGCGAAGGCGCCCGGCCTGGCGGAGAACGACCGTCTGTACGGCAAGGCCGCCGTGGAGAACGGCGAGACCGAGCTCAAGGCCTTCAAGGCGATCTACGAGTCCACCGGCGGTGACGCCGAGGAGCTCACCGCCACGCTGGACAGCGGCAACCCGACCATCGCCGCGTCGGAGCTGTACGCCAAGCGCGTACTCGACACCGAGGGCCAGATCGACCGCCTGCCCAAGCGCTCGCACCTGGACTGGACCGACGACTACTCGGTCCGGATCAACGCGATGAAGCAGATCGAGGCCACCCTGCTCGGCCAGATGGAGAGCAAGGCCCGTGAGCTGCGCGAGGAGTCGCAGCGCGAGGCCATCATCAACGGTGCGCTGATCCTCGTCGTCCTCGGCGTCTCGCTCGTCGGCGCGTTCGTCGTGGCCCGGTCCATGATCCGCTCGCTGCGCCGTCTGCAGGACACCGCGACCAGGGTCGCCCAGGACCGGCTGCCCGAGCTCGTCAAGCAGCTGTCGGAGGCCGACCCGCAGGACGTCGACACCTCCGTCGAGTCCGTCGGTGTCCACTCTCGGGACGAGATCGGCCAGGTGGCCGCGGCCTTCGACGACGTGCACCGCGAGGCGGTCCGGCTCGCCGCCGAGCAGGCCCTGCTGCGGGGCAACGTCAACGCGATGTTCACCAACCTCTCGCGCCGGTCCCAGGGCCTCATCCAGCGTCAGCTCTCGCTCATCTCCGAGCTGGAGTCCCGCGAGGCCGACCCGGACCAGCTGTCCTCGCTGTTCAAGCTGGACCACCTCGCGACCCGTATGCGCCGGAACGGTGAGAACCTCCTCGTCCTCGCGGGCGAGGAGCCGGGCCGCCGGTGGACGCGCCCGGTCCCGCTCGTCGACGTGCTGCGCGCCGCCGCGTCCGAGGTGGAGCAGTACGAGCGCATCGAGCTCGCGGCCGTGCCCGCGACAGAGGTCGCCGGCCGCGTCGTCAACGACCTCGTGCACCTGCTCGCCGAGCTGCTGGAGAACGCGACGTCGTTCTCCTCCCCGCAGACCAAGGTCCGGGTCACCGGTCACGCGCTGCCCGACGGACGGGTCCTCGTCGAGATCCACGACACCGGCATCGGCCTCTCCCCCGAGGACCTCGCCGCGATCAACGAGCGGCTGGCGTCGCCGCCCACCGTGGACGTCTCGGTCTCCCGCCGCATGGGTCTGTTCGTGGTCGGCCGCCTGTCCCTGCGGCACGGCATCCGTATCCAGCTGCGCCCGTCGGACTCGGGTGGCACCACCGCGCTCGTCATGCTCCCCGTCGATGTCGCCAACGGCGGCAGGAAGCTCCCGGGCAAGCCGGGTGCGGGTGGCCAGGGCGCGGCTGCGCAGGGCCCCGGCGGCGGCGCTCCCGGCCTCCCGGGCCGTCCCGGTGCTCCGGCGGCCGGCGGCGGGCGTCCCGGCGGCGGCGGTCCCGGCGCGAGCGGTGCGCCCGCGGGCGGCCGGCTCGGCACCGGCGCGCCGCGCGGCCAGGTCGGCGCCCCTTCGGGGCCCCGCGCCGCGCTGCCGGGACGTGACGGTGCTCCGCGTCCGGCCCAGGGTCAGAACGGCTCCCCGCAGGACCCCTCGCGTCAGGGCGACGCGTTCGGCGCGGGCCGTGGCGGCCAGGGTGTTCCCGCGCCCGCCCGGGGCGAGGCCCCGCAGAGCGGCTTCCGTCAGGGTGCGCCGGGCGCGGGCGACCGCGGTCGGCAGCTGCCGCCGACGGGCGTTCCGCGCGCCGAGCTGCCGGGCGGCTCTCCCGCCCGGCGCGAGGAGCCGCGTCCGCAGCGTCCGCAGACCACCAGCTGGGGCAGCGAGCAGCCGCCCGCTCCGCAGCAGCGCCCGGCGGCCGACGCGCCGCGCGGCCACGAGGACCACGACGCCTCGCGCGGCGCCGGTGCCACGGCCGAGTTCGCCCGGCCGGACTTCAACGGCCCCGCGGACCCTGGTTCCACGGGCCAGTTCGTCCGCCCCGACGTGTACGGCGGCCAGAACTCGGCTGCGCCGTCCGGTCAGTTCGCCCGGCCGGACTTCAACGCCCCGAAGCCGCCCGCCCAGGACCCGGCTCAGACCGCGCAGTTCGCCCGGCCCGATTTCCAGGCCCCGCCGCAGCAGCAGGCGCCGCGCCGCCGGGACGAGGGCTTCCCCCCGGCACGGCCGGCGGCCTCCCTGCCCGCTCCGCACCAGCCCGAGGCCCTGCCTCCGGCCGGCCCGGGGGACGGCCGTACGCCGCTGTACGACACGCTGGAGACCAACTGGTTCCACGGGTCGCAGGGCGGTGGCCCGGCCGAGCAGCAGCCGCAGCAGCGGTCCGCTCCGCAGATGCCGCAGCGTCACTCTGTGCCGAACCCGGGGACCCCGGGCGAGGCGCCCTCGGCGAACGGCGCCTCCTGGCGCACTTCGCCCAACGACGAGCTGGTGCGCCAGGCCGAGCGGGTGCGCAAGCCCGCGGCCGGTGGTGTCACCACCTCGGGTCTGCCCCGTCGCGTCCCGCGAGCGAACCTCGTCCCGGGCACCGCGCAGGAGCAGAACCACCAGTCCGGTCCGCAGGTCTCGCGCGCACCCGACGACGTGCGCGGCCGACTGACCAATCTGCGCCGGGGTATCCAGCAGGGCCGGCAGCAGAACAGCCCCACGACCGGCAGCTTCAACCCCGGCCCCAATCACCAGCAGGAGCGATAGTTGAGTCCGATGAGCCAGGCGGCGCAGAACCTGAACTGGTTGATCACCAACTTCGTGGACAACACCCCTGGGGTGTCGCACACGGTGGTGGTCTCCGCCGACGGTCTTCTGCTGGCGATGTCCGAAGGTTTTCCCCGCGACCGGGCCGATCAGCTCGCGGCCGTGGCATCCGGGCTGACCTCGCTGACCGCGGGAGCCTCCCGGATCTTCGAGGGCGGTCCCGTGAGCCAGACGGTCGTGGAGATGGAGCGCGGCTTTCTGTTCCTGATGTCCGTCTCCGACGGGTCGTCGCTGGCCGTTCTCGCCCACCCGGACGCCGACATCGGCCTGGTGGGCTACGAGATGGCTCTTCTGGTCGACCGGGCGGGCAGCGTCCTCACCCCTGATCTGCGCGCCGAGCTCCAGGGAAGTCTTCTGCACTGACATTCCGGCCGTCGGTGACCCCACTCACCGGTCCGGCCGCCGCCACGCACAGACAACCGAACGGCCGCCCAAGGCCCCCCACCGGCCCCATCAGACGGCACAGCCGACCACTTGCTGTCACGCCCGGAGGATTCATGACCCCGCCACCCGCCTCTCACGATCCGTACGGCACGTCATTCGACGCGTACGAGGACGAGGGCGACCAGCCGCTGGTGCGTCCTTACGCGATGACCGGCGGCCGGACCCGGCCGCGCTACCAGCTCGCGATAGAGGCACTGGTCAGCACCACCGCGGACCCGGCGATGCTCGCCGGACTGCTCCCCGAGCACCAGCGGATCTGCCACCTGTGCCGGGAGGTCAAGTCGGTAGCCGAGATCTCGGCGCTGCTGGCGATGCCGCTTGGCGTGGCCCGCATCCTCGTCGCCGACCTGGCGGAGGCCGGCATGGTGGCGATTCACCAGCCGGGCAACGGAGAGGCCGGCGGTACGCCGGATGTGACACTGCTCGAAAGGGTGCTCAGTGGACTTCGGAAGCTCTAGCGGCGGTTCGGCCCGGTCGACGACCTCCGCGAAGATCGTGGTGGCGGGCGGCTTCGGCGTGGGCAAGACCACGTTCGTCGGCGCCGTCTCGGAGATCAACCCGCTGCGTACCGAGGCCGTCATGACGTCAGCGTCGGCGGGCATCGACGACCTCACGCACACCGGCGACAAGACGACCACGACGGTCGCCATGGACTTCGGCCGCATCACCCTCGACCAGGACCTGATCCTGTACCTCTTCGGTACCCCCGGACAGGACCGCTTCTGGTTCATGTGGGACGACCTCGTCCGCGGCGCCATCGGCGCCGTCGTGCTCGTCGACACCCGGCGGCTCGCCGACTGCTTCCCGGCCGTCGACTACTTCGAGAACAGCGGACTGCCCTTCGTCATCGCCCTCAACGGCTTCGACGGACACCAGCCCTACAACCCCGAAGAAGTACGCGAAGCACTCCAGATCGGACCCGACACCCCGATCATCACCACCGACGCCCGCCACCGCGCGGACGCCAAGAGCGCCCTCATCACCCTCGTCGAACACGCCCTCATGGCGCGGCTCAAGTAGACGACGCCATACGGCAGTTGTCGTAGTTGTCAGGTGGCGGGCCGTGTCCTTTGACACGGCCCGCCTCGCTGTTCATAACATTTCGACAGAGAATTGCAGCAGGGCCGCCACCCCATGCACACGCTCGGTGTCACTGTGCTCACATGAGACTCGCCTTTTGATGCGGCTCGTTCTTTATGCCCGTTTTATCAGAGGGTTCGAGCACCCGGAATCCCAGATTCCAAGTGTTTGGAATGGGCGGCTCGGCGTGCTGGAATTCGTCGAACTGCCGAGTAGTACGGCTATGAACGAACCACGGCACAGCGTAGGTGCCGACGCCGAGAGGTTGTTGGTCGAGTGAGGCGAAGCAAGACGAGCTCCGCAGAGCAGCAGGCGCGGGGCAACTTCACCCCGCCGCCGCGCACAGCGGTGACGCCTGCGGATGCGTCGGGTGCTTCGGGCACGTCCCCGACCGCCGGCAGCTCCAGCCGGCTGTCCCCGCGCAACTGGCGGGTGCCCACCCGTCTGAACGCGATCCTCCTCATTCCCGTCCTCGTCGGACTGGTCATGGGCGGCTTCCAGGTCAAGCAGTCGATCGACACCTGGAGCGAGGCGAAGGACGCCGAGAAGACGGCGCTGATCGTGCGCGCCGCGTCGGAGTACGGCCAGGCCCTGCTCAACGAGCGCGACCTCACCGCCTCCACGCTGCTGCTCGCCACCAGCGAGGCGGACCGCAAGAGCCCCGCGGTCACCGAGGCGTACGAGACCACCGACGCCGCCGCGGCCAAGTTCCGCGACGCCGTCGAGGACATGCCCGACGGGCAGGGTCTGGAACGCCGTCTGGAGCTCTTCGACAAGGAGGAGCCCAACCTCGACAAGCTGCGCCAGGCCGCCTACTCCAAGGCCCTGGACCCGGTGCAGACCGAGGAGGGCTACGTCAAGGTCCAGCACGTGCTCATGGAGTTCTCCAACGAGCTCGGCCTCGGCACCGGCAACGTCACCAGCTACGGCCGTACCGTCTACGCGGTCCAGCTCGCCAAGGCGGCCGCGTCGCTGGAGCGCTCGATCGGTATGCACCTGCTGCTCCGGCCCAGCCAGGACAAGACCGTCTTCGCCAAGCAGACGGTGGCGTTCAACTCGTACAACTACCTCGAGCAGATCGCGATCGGCGAGTACGTCTCCGGCGGCACCGAGGCCGACACCGCGAAGCTCAAGCAGATCATGGCCGGCAAGGCCGCCGACGGGGCCAAGCGGCTTCAGGCCGCGGGCCTGAACCCGCCGCAGGGCCCCGACGGCTCCTTCTTCACGGGAATGGCCGGCGCGATCGGCTCGGGCCTGTCCCCGAAGCAGCTCAAGGCCAAGGACGTCACGCCCGAGACGTGGATGGGCGCGGCCACCGCCAAGTTCGACGGCTACACCGAGATCGAGAAGGACCTCGTCGACCGCGCGGTGACCGAGGCCGCCGAGATCTCCGACGACGCCCGCAACGACGCGATCACCAACGGCGCCATCGTCGTGATCGCCCTGCTGGCCGCCTTCATCCTGGCCGGTCTCATGGCCCGCCAGATGAGCCGCTCGATGCGCCAGCTGCGCACCGCCGCCTTCGGCATCGCCGAGCAGCGCCTGCCGATGCTGGTCGACCAGCTCTCGCGCACCGAGCCGGGCCGCGTCGACACCCGCGTCCAGCCCATCCCGATCGACACCCAGGACGAGATCGGCGAGGTCGCCCGCGCCTTCGACCAGGTCCACCGCGAGGCCGTGCGGCTCGCCGCCGAGCAGGCCATGCTCCGTGGCAACGTCAACGCGATCTTCACCAACCTCTCGCGCCGCAACCAGTCTCTGATCGAGGGCCAGCTGACCCTGATCACCGACCTGGAGAACAACGAGGCCGACCCGGACCAGCTGGAGAACCTCTTCAAGCTGGACCACCTGGCGACCCGTATGCGCCGCAATGGCGAGAACCTCCTCGTCCTCGCCGGCGAGGAGCCCGGCCGCCGCTGGAACCAGCCCGTGCCGCTGGTCGACGTGCTGCGCGCCGCCTCCTCCGAGGTGGAGTCCTACGAGCGCATCGAACTCACCGGCGTGCCGGAGACGGAGATCCACGGCCAGGCCGTGACCGACCTCGTGCACCTGCTGGCCGAGCTGCTGGAGAACGCCACCACGTTCTCCTCCCCGCAGACCAAGGTCCGCGTCACCGCGACCAGGCTGCCCGACGGCCGCGTGATGATCGAGATCCACGACAAGGGCATCGGCCTGACCGCCGAGGACTTCGCCGACATCAACCACAAGCTGGCCAACCCTCCGACGGTGGACGCCGCCGTCTCGCAGCGCATGGGCCTGTTCGTGGTCGGCCGCCTCGCCGACCGGCACGGCATCCGCGTCCAGCTGCGTCCCTCGGGCGAGCAGGCCGGCACCACCTCGCTGGTCATGCTGCCCGACGCCATCACCCACGGTGGCGGCGGCGAAGCGCTGCCCGAGGACGACTTCACCGTCTCGCAGATCATCCCGGAGCAGCGGGGCTACGAGCAGCCGTCCTTCGAGACCGCCCCGATGCGCACCGCGGCGGAACTCGGCTTCGACGACTCCCGCTACGAGCAGCCCGGCGACAAGGCGCAGCTGGACCCGGTGGGCCGCTCACTCTTGCGCGAAGAGCGCCGTGCGGCGCTGGAGGCGCAGGCGCAGGGTGGTGACCGCCCGATGTACCGGGACGAGGTCGCCTATCCCGAGCAGGACCAGCAGAACCAGGAGTACGGCTCCGAGTACGGCCAGCAGTTCGGCGCCCAGGGTTACGCCCAGGAGCAGCAGGGCTACGACCAGCAGTCGTACGGGGAGCAGTCCTACGACGGCCAGGGTTACGACGCGCAGGGCTACGACGGCCAGGGCTATGCGGACCGGTCGGGGACGGCCGGTGGCTACCCCGAGCACCAGCAGCCGCAGGAGCACCTGCAGGATGCATATGCGGAAGCCGATTACCAGGCTCCTGACGCTTCCCAGCAGCAGTACGACGGCTCGTACGAGACCCAGTCCCACCAGGCAGAGTGGTCGGATCAGGACAACTACCAGGCCGCCTACGAGCCGGATTTCCGCAGCGAATCGGAATCTGCCCCCAGCGCTCCCGCGAACGGCTCTGAGCGCGTAGGCTTCGACCGTCCGGGACCCACTCCGAGCAGCGGTCATGCGACGACCGCGTCCGGTCTCCCCCGACGCGGCAGCAGCCAGCCGTCGCAGTCTCAGCAGCAGGCCGAACGGCAGTGGCCGCAGTCGGCCGAGCAGGCCTCGCCGGCTCCCCGGAGCAGGCAGGCCGCGGAGAACGGCAGCGGCGACGGGTCCTCCTCCGACGAGTGGCGTTCGACGAACGACGAGCGCTGGCAGCGGGCGGAGAAGCTTCGCGAGCCGAAGGCGGGCGGAGTCACTTCGTCCGGTCTCCCGCGGCGAGTACCCAAGGCGAACCTGATCGAGGGCACCGCGGAGCAGACGCCGCAGGGCGGACCACAGGTCTCCCGCGCCCCTGAGGACGTGCGTGGCAGGTTGAGCAACCTGCGGCGCGGTGTCCAGCAGGGACGCAGCGCGGGAACGGACACGAACGGACCGGCCACCTACGATCAAAACGGTGGCCCGGGTAGTACCTACAACCAGGAGCGTTAGTGTGAGCCCGATGAGCCAGGCGGCGCAGAATCTCAACTGGTTGATCACCAACTTCGTGGACAACACCCCTGGGGTGTCCCACACGGTGGTGGTCTCCGCCGACGGACTCCTGCTGGCGATGTCCGAGGGCTTCCCGCGTGACCGCGCCGATCAGCTGGCGGCGGTCGCCTCCGGGCTGACCTCGCTGACCGCGGGAGCTTCCCGGATCTTCGAAGGCGGTGCCGTCAACCAGACGGTCGTGGAGATGGAGCGCGGATTCCTCTTCATCATGTCCATCTCCGACGGATCCTCCCTGGCAGTTCTCGCCCACCCGGAGGCCGACATCGGCCTGGTGGGCTACGAGATGGCCCTCCTGGTCGACCGCGCGGGCAGCGTCCTCACCCCCGACCTGCGTGCAGAGCTCCAGGGAAGTCTGCTCAACTGACAAACGGACAGTGCATTTCCCGCCACCGCACCATAAGGTGCGGTGGCGCGGCTCCACAGGGACAGGGACCGGCGACCGGCAGTCGGAGGAGGAAACGTGGCAACACCCCCAGGCGGACACCCATTTGACGGTGCTCAACAGCCCCAGGGTGGTGAGCACACTCACAACCGCTTCAATTTTCCTTCGACGCCCAGCAGACACGGCGGCAACCAGCCGTACCAGCAGCCGCAGTCGCCCTACGACCCGTCGTACGACCCCTCGTCGTACGGGCAGCAACAGCCCCGTAGCCAGCCGGTGGCTCCGCGACGGGCCCCCGAGCCCCGGACGGCGTCAGCATCCGGTACGGGCACGGGCAAGCACAACCCCCTGGTGCGTCCTTATGCGATGACCGGCGGCCGGACCCGGCCGCGCTACCAGCTCGCCATCGAGGCGCTGGTCAGCACCACGGCCGATCCGGCCCGGCTGCAAGGGCAGTTGCCCGAGCACCAGCGGATCTGCCGGCTTTGTTTCGAGATCAAGTCGGTCGCCGAGATCTCGGCGCTTCTCACCATCCCCCTCGGCGTTGCCCGGATCCTCGTCGCCGACCTGGCGGAGGCCGGACTTGTCGCCATCCACCAGCCCGGCGGCGACGCGGCCGCCGGCGGCCAGCCGGCCGTGACACTGCTCGAAAGGGTGCTCAGTGGACTTCGCAAGCTCTAGCGGCGGTGCAGCCCGCTCAACCACCAGCGCGAAGATCGTGGTGGCGGGCGGCTTCGGCGTGGGCAAGACCACGTTCGTCGGCGCCGTCTCGGAGATCAACCCGCTGCGTACCGAGGCCGTCATGACGTCAGCGTCGGCGGGCATCGACGACCTCACGCACACCGGCGACAAGACGACCACGACGGTCGCCATGGACTTCGGCCGCATCACCCTCGACCAGGACCTGATCCTGTACCTCTTCGGTACCCCCGGACAGGACCGCTTCTGGTTCATGTGGGACGACCTCGTCCGCGGCGCCATCGGCGCCGTCGTGCTCGTCGACACCCGGCGGCTCGCCGACTGCTTCCCGGCCGTCGACTACTTCGAGAACAGCGGACTGCCCTTCGTCATCGCCCTCAACGGCTTCGACGGACACCAGCCCTACAACCCCGAAGAAGTACGCGAAGCACTCCAGATCGGACCCGACACCCCGATCATCACCACCGACGCCCGCCACCGCGCGGACGCCAAGAGCGCCCTCATCACCCTCGTCGAACACGCCCTCATGGCCCGCCTGCGCTAGACGGTCCCCGGCGGTCCCTGTACGCGCCCTGAGGAACGGCCCCCTCGTCTCCGTGCCGGAGCCGAGGGGGCCGTTCCCGTGTGTGCGGGCGTCCGGCACCGGGGCTGTGTGCGTGCGGGGGCGTGCCGGGGCCGCCAGCGGCCTAGCCGGGGGCTCCGCGCCTCAATCGCCGGCGGGGCTGCATGTGCCACAGCCGCCCCGTCCGGGCGCCCCCGGGCGACTCCAGGGGGAGGTTGAGGCCACCGCACGGCCCGCCTCCCGGATCGCCGGCTGTGGGTGGAGAACCCAGCCCGTCCGACGACAGGTGCCCCGGAACGCAAGGCCGCAGGGGAATGGCCGGGCACGGCCTCCGCCGACCGGACCCACGCCCCGATCGCCGCTGCAGCTCGCAAATCCAACCCATCCGACGACACCCGCCCCGGCGCACAAACCGCGGGGAACGGCCACCACACGGCCCCACGCCCTGATCACTCCTGCGAGCCCGGGAACCCAGCCCGTCCGACGACACGTGCCCCGGAACGCAAGGCCGCAGGGGAGTGACCCGGGCACAGCCCGCCGTCCCGACCACAATCCAGCCCGCCGGGCGTCCCACGGGCGCAGCCCAGGGAGATTGCGGGCACTCCCCTACGCCTGGCGGCGTGGGCCCCACCTCGGGCGGTACCGGTCCGGGCGGAGTCCGGTCTGTGGAAGTACCTCAACCCCCGTGGGAGATTTCGCTGCGCCCCGGACACGGCGGAAGGCCCCACACACAGGTGTGCGGGGCCTTCCGGGTCAGGGCGTCAGCCCTGCCAGCTGTGGGACGGCTGGAAGCCGCGCTGGCGCTCCAGGCGGCGCCAGCCCGCCGTCGTGCGGCGGCGGTGGGTCGGCGCCGCCGCCGGCTGGGACGCGGCGCGGGCCATCAGCACCGCGGTGATCGCCGCCAGCTCCTCGGGCTCGGCGTGGCCCTTCTCGACGCGGACGACGGACGAGGGGTCGGTAGGAGTGCTCATGGGTCGGGCTCCAGTCCTGTCGCAGGGTTACTGCGGGGGGTTGCCGTGCTTGCGGGACGGCAGGTCGGCGTGCTTCGTGCGGAGCATGGCGAGGGAGCGGATGAGCACCTCGCGGGTCTCGGCCGGGTCGATCACGTCGTCGACCAGGCCGCGCTCCGCGGCGTAGTAGGGGTGCATGAGCTCGGCCTTGTACTCCTTGACCATGCGCGCGCGCATGGCCTCGGAGTCCTCGGCCTCGGCGATCTGCTTGCGGAAGATGACGTTGGCCGCGCCCTCGGCGCCCATCACGGCGATCTCGTTGGTGGGCCAGGCGTAGGTCAGGTCGGCGCCGATGGACTGCGAGTCCATGACGATGTACGCGCCGCCGTACGCCTTGCGCAGGATGAGCGAGATGCGCGGGACGGTGGCGTTGCAGTACGCGTACAGGAGCTTGGCGCCGTGGCGGATGATGCCGCCGTGCTCCTGGTCGACGCCCGGCAGGAAGCCGGGCACGTCCAGCAGCGTGACGATCGGGATGTTGAAAGCGTCGCACATCTGCACGAAGCGCGCGGCCTTCTCGGACGCCTCGATGTCGAGGACGCCGGCCAGCGACTGCGGCTGGTTGGCGACGATGCCGACGACCTGGCCGTCCAGCCGGGCCAGGGCGCAGATGATGTTGCGCGCCCAGCGCTCGTGGATCTCCAGGTAGTCGCCGTCGTCGACGAGCTCCTCGATGACCTTGTGCATGTCGTAGGGCCGGTTGCCGTCCGCCGGGACCAGGTCCAGCAGCACGTCCGAGCGGCGGTCGGCCGGGTCCTCGGAGGCGACGGCCGGCGGGTTCTCGCGGTTGTTCTGCGGGAGCATCGACAGCAGGTAGCGGACCTCGGCGATGCAGGTCTCCTCGTCGTCGTACGCGAAGTGCGCGACGCCCGAGGTCTCCGCGTGGACGTCCGCGCCGCCCAGGCCGTTCTGGGTGATCTCCTCGCCGGTGACGGCCTTGACGACGTCGGGGCCGGTGATGAACATCTGCGAGGTCTCGCGGACCATGAACACGAAGTCGGTCAGCGCGGGCGAGTAGGCCGCGCCACCGGCGCAGGGGCCGAGCATCACCGAGATCTGCGGGATGACTCCCGAGGCGCGCGTGTTGCGCTGGAAGATGCCGCCGTACCCGGCGAGGGCGGACACGCCCTCCTGGATGCGCGCTCCGGCACCGTCGTTCAGCGACACCAGCGGCGCACCCGCCGAGATGGCCATGTCCATGATCTTGTGGATCTTGGTGGCATGGGCCTCGCCCAGCGCGCCGCCGAAGATCCGGAAGTCGTGCGCGTAGACGAAGACCGTCCGGCCCTCGACCGTGCCCCAGCCGGTGACGACGCCGTCGGTGTACGGCTTCTTCGCCTCCAGGCCGAAACCGCTCGCCCGGTGCCGGCGCAGCTGCTCGACCTCCTTGAACGAGCCCTCGTCCAGCAGCAGCTCGATGCGCTCACGGGCAGTCAGCTTGCCCTTGGCGTGCTGCGTCTCGGTCGCCCGGTCACTCGGGCCGCGCAGGGCCTCCTCGCGCAGGGCGTGCAGCTCGGCCACACGGCCGCGCGCGTCGGCCGGCTCGCCGGCGTCGGTCGGCTCGCTGGTGGTCTGGTCCAAAACGGTCATGCCTCGACCCTACGGAGAGAGCCAAGAAAACCATGCCGTCGACTCTGTACAGTCTCGCGACCGTTCTCCTGTCGGCCTTTGACAGAACCAATCCGTGCAGAGCACCAACCACCAGCTCGGTCGGGTCTCCCATTGTGCGGGTCCGACAACACCGACCGAGGTGAGCCGGCTCACAGGAAGGTGTCGCGCATGCGCTGGTCGGGTTAATTTCCGGGGCGGGCACCGGCGGCGGACCCACCGTACCGGGCGCGGGAAGACGGCTGTCCCCATCCCGCCGCGCACTGCGGACGGACGGGGACGTGGGGCCGGAGGAAGTGCGGGTCAGCCGCCGCAGTGGAAGCGGGCGGGGCCCCAGTCCGCGTGGTCGTTGCCGTTTCCGTCACCGCCGTCGGCGACGACCAGTTCGACATGGTCGGCGCTGGTCACGTCCGCGGTGAGGGACCAGGCCGGATCGGCTGCCGTCAGCACGGGCGAGGCCGCCTTCCCGGCGCCGTCCGCGAGCACGCTGAACCGGACGGTGCCGCGCGTGGTCTGGACGTCGTCCCCCCCACCGCGGCGGTGAAGGAGGCGCACCGGCCGCCCAGGTAGTAGCGGATCCTGGCGGGGGCGTGGGTGCCGAAGCCCTTCTCGTAGATCACTCCTCCGATCCGCAGCGGGCCTCCGTCCGCCCCGCCGGTCTCCCCGTTGGACCGGTCGCGCTCGACGGGCCCCCAGCCGTTCTGGGCGGATGCCCAGTCCAGGTCACTCGCCCAGGTGTCTGCGGTGGGCGGCGGCGGAAGGGTGCGCACGGACGTCGTGGCGGTCAGCTTCCGGGGACTGCCGCCGACCGTGTACGCGGCCGTCGCGCCGATCGGGTACGTCCGGTACGCGGCGTCCGCCGGCGGCGTCACCTGCCACGTACCGGTGACCTTGCCGCCCGGCGCGACCGATGTGAAGGTCACCGGCCCCACTGGCTCGGCCGTCCAGCCCTCGGGCAGCACGAACGCCAGCGCCACGTCGCCCGCGGCGGTGGCCTCGTCGTTGCCGAACACGGCCTTGACCTCGTTCTTCCTGCCCGGTGCCAGGGTCTTGCGAGCAATCACCGCGAGGGTGCCGCAGGCGGCCTGTTCGGTGGCGGGGCCCAGGTCGGTGACGGTGAAGCCGTCCAGCACAAAGTCCGCGCCGTCCGGGGCGTCCGCGCGCTTGCGCAGGCCCGTCCAGGTGCCGCCGCAGCCCGCGGTGACCGTTTCGGAGAAGTGCCCCGTGGCGCTCCGGGCACCGATCGGCGTACGGCGCCACTCCACGGAGCCACCGGTGGCCCGGTCGTACCCGGTCACCCACTCGTAGGCCCCGGCGTGACTGGACTGGAAGTCGTACGCCACGCGGTAGGTGCGGCCGTGCTTCATCGGCACGGTCCACGGCGCAGTCCGGTAGACGAGTCCGCTGTTCTCGTCGTGCGACTTGAGGGACTCCTTGCCGCCGAGGACGTCGTCGATCGGTCTCTTGTTCCACCCGGCCTGCGTGTACGGGGCGTGCAGTCGGCTGATGTGGGTGCGCGGATCGCTGGCGCCGCCCGCGTCGCCCTTGAGGAACGGACCCCAGCCCTTGTCGACGGCCTCGAAGTCCTCGTGCACGAGCGCGCCCTGCTTGCCTGCGGGCGCGTTCGTGACCACCCGGACGTCATCGACGCGGACACGGGCCGTGCTGCCCGCGGCGGTCTCGACGCGCAGTCGGCGACGGTGACCGCGAGTGGGCCGGAGGTGATGACCGGTCCGGTGCCGGCCGGGGTCACGGCGGGGGGGTCCGTCGGCTCGGGCCGCGGTCGGCTGGAGGGTCCCGGTCAGGACGAGCACGGCGCAGGAGGCGGCGGCCGTGGCACAGGCCGCGCGGAATCTTTGAGGCATGGGGACCTGAGAAGCTCCGGCCCTCGGGGGCGTCAACGCACCGGGGCGCCGAGGGACGCCGCAGTCCAACAACCCCCGTCGGTGAGTCCAAGTCGGCTGGTGACGCGCGGGGCGTCCCTATCCACGCGGCCGTGCTTCCCGCAGGGGCAGAACGACTTCCCCGAAGATGTTGAATATTGAACGGAATAGGTCTACAGTCGATTTCATTGAAGCTTAAACAACACGCCGGAGCCCCTCGCGGCGTTCGTCCCCAAGGAGCAGTCATGGGCCTCTTCACCCGCAGGAACAACGAGTCCGCCACCGCCACCGCGGTCGCCACCGTCGACCCCGCGCTCGCCGCCCTCAGCGGTGACTACACGATCGACCCCGCCCACAGCAGCATCGGCTTCACCGTGCGGCACGCGATGGTGACCAACGTCCGCGGCGGCTTCGGCTCCTACGAGGGCGCGCTGAGCCTCGACGGCATTGACCCCTCGCGCTCCTCGGCGTCCATCGACGTCGACATCGCCAGCGTCGACACCGGTATCGCCGACCGCGACGGCCACCTGCGCAGCGGCGACTTCTTCGACGCCGAGAAGTTCCCGAAGATGACCTTCCGGTCCACCGCCGCCGAGCAGCTGGGCGGCGACAGGTACCGGATCACCGGCGACCTGACCATCAAGGACGTGACGCGACCGCTCTCCATCGACCTGGAGTTCCAGGGCTCGGCCACCGACGTCTACGGCAACGAGCGCGCCGGCTTCGAGGGCTCCACCGAGATCCTGCGCTCCGACTGGGGCCTGACATGGAACGCGGCGCTGGAAGCCGGCGGCGTGATGGTCAGCGACAAGGTCAAGCTGACGTTCGACATCTCCGCGATCAAGAACGCACCGCAGGCGGCCTGACCCCCCAGCACCCTGGCACGACCCACGAGCGCGCCCGCCCTGCCGACCGCTCGGCACGGCGGGCGCTCGGTCGTTGGTGATGAGGTGACAGGCCGCCCGCGTACAGCAGTCGGCGCGCGAGCCGGTGCCCGGCCGGGGCCTCGTCGTCCGGTCGGTCAGCCAGCAGGTGTGCGTTCGACACGTGCTGCCGCCGCATGCCGTACACGCTCCGAAGCGCGCCGCTCCCGTGCGGGCGAGCGCGCCGCGCGCAAGGACGAGAGCGCCGCGCGCAGGTACCAGGGCTCCCGCAGGGGCCAGGGCGCCGGGCTAGAAGCCGCCGCCGTCGAAACCGCCGAAGCCGCCGCCGTCGAAACCGCCTCCGCCGCCGAAGTCCCCGCCGCCGAAGTCCGAGGCGTCGAAGTCGGCTCCGGAGACGTCGCCGCCGCCGTACTCACCGCCGCTGAACTCACCGGCCCCGTAGTCGGCCGCGTACGCGGGTGTGGCGAGCATGTTGCCGAGCATCGTGCCCAGCAACAGACCGGGCAGGATGCCACCACCGAAGTAGCCGCCCACCCACGGGCCGTACGCCGGGCCGGCCTCCCAGTAGGGGCGGCGGCCGTAGCCGGTCTCCACGGTGCGGGACATCGGCTCCATGCCCTCCTCGAGCCGGGCCGCGTCGGCGGCGCACACGGGGACGTCACGGGCCGCGGCGCCGCTCGCGGGCATCCACGAGATGTCCTTGACCGAGGGGCCGTGGCGCGGATCGAAGAAGCACGGCGGGCGGCGTTCGGGCAGGGGGCGCCCTTCACGGCGGGCCGCGAGGACCGCGAGGGAGTGGCGGCCGTCGTCCAGGGCCTCGGTGACTCCGCGGACGTCACCCGGGTGCTCGGCCGCTCCCATGCGCGACTTCGCCGTGTCGTACGCGTCGAGGGCGCGCGTGTAGTCGGCGCGCATGGCGTCGTTCGCGCCCTTCTCGGAGGGGTGGAAGTCCAGCCGGTCGAGCTCCTCACCGAAGGCGGTGATGTCCTCGTCGACGACCACGCGGAGCTTGTCGAGCGCGGCCCGCTCCTCCTCGGCCTTGCGGCGGCGCTTGGTGCGCGCGACCGCGTAGGCGCCCGCGCCGCCCGCCGCGACGACCGCACCCAGGGCGATCAGGGCGCCGGCGTTGACGCCGTCGTCCACGGCGCCCGGGTCCCAGGAGGCCGGCGCACTGCCGCGCACCTGGGTCAGGGCCTGGTCGACGAAGCTCTCCAGCTGTTCGGACGCGTCGGTGGATCCGCCGTCTCGCACCGCTGCGGCGAGATTGTCGACGGCCTGGTTGGACATCACGCTCCGGTCGGCCCCCGCGTCGAAGCCGTCGCCGAGCCGGACCCCGTAGAGGCCGGTGATGCCGGTCTGGGTGCGCAGGTTGACCAGCAGGTTGTCCGGCGGGAACTCCGCGGTGGCGGGGAGGACCGCGACGAAGACGGGCTTGTCCGCCTTCTCGATCTTCTCCGCGAGCGCGGTGGCCTCGGACTGCGAGACCTGGCCGCTCATGGCCGGGTGGACGTAGACCGGCCCCTGCTTCAGGGCGGCGGCGGCGTCGGACAAGCCTGCGGCCCTGGCGGCGGAGGCCGGGACCAGGATCAGGAACAGCATGAGCGTCAGCCCCACGAGGGCCGACACAAGAGTGAACGGCCGTGTCCTCATACATCGAAGCTACCCGAACAGGGGCGAAGGGGACATAGTCCCAGGTCCTCGGTTCCTCGGGCGCGGAGACCGGCGCGGGGGCGGAAACACCGCCGGCGGTGGCATTCCCGGATGTCCCCATTCCCGGGTGCTCCAGCCTGCGGCCGTAGTCAGGCGGTCCGGTGGGCCCCGGCCCGCGGTCGGCTCGGCGCCCGAACCCGTGGGGTCACCGGCCAGCAGCGGATGGTCCGCCTCGGCGAACGGCTTCGCCGACGCCTCGGTGAGGCCAGAGCCGTTGAGCGTGTGTTCGCCGCCGTCCGGAGTGCTGGTCCAGGTGATGAGCCACCAGCCGTACGGGAATGCGGGTCGGACGACGCGTCCCCCACGTTGACCGGCAGCTTCTCCTCGGACCTGAGCCACGTCACGGGAGCTGCCCGGTGAACGGCCGCTTGCCGTACAGGACATCCGCGATGCCGCCGCCCTCGGTGCAGGGCTGAGCGCACACGAGCGGGGCGGGTGGCCCGGTGCACCGGGCCACCCCCTTGCGTGCTACTGCGTCGGCTCGACGCCCGCGCGCAGCAGACCGTAGGTGTACGCGTCCTCCAGGGCCTGCCACGAAGCCGCGATGATGTTGTCCCCCACGCCGACCGTGGACCAGCCGCCGGAGCCGTCGCCCGTGGAGATCAGGACGCGGGTCGTCGATCCCGTGCCGTGACGGCCCTCCAGGATGCGGACCTTGTAGTCGATCAGCTCCAGCTTCGCCAGCTGCGGGTAGATCTTCTCCAGGCCTACCCGGAGCGCCTGGTCGAGGGCGTTGACCGGACCGTTGCCCTCGGCCGTGGCGACGATGCGCTCGCCCTTGGCCCATAGCTTGACCGTGGCCTCGTTGGCGTGGCTGCCGTCGGGGCGGTCCTCGACGATCACACGCCAGGACTCGGTGCGGAAGTAGCGCCGGGCGCGGCCCTCCGCCTCCTCGCG
Organism: Streptomyces sp. NPDC018833; assembly: GCF_044390825.1. NCBI lineage: Bacteria > Bacillati > Actinomycetota > Actinomycetes > Kitasatosporales > Streptomycetaceae > Streptomyces > Streptomyces sp. NPDC018833. Next base: position 209,294 of record NZ_JBIRZM010000004.1, read on the forward strand.
CAGCAGCAGCTCGAAGGACGCGTCTGCGGCCTCGTACGTGTAGCCCTGGAGCTCACGCTCCTTGACGCGCTCCACGACCCGGCCGACCAGGTCGCGGTCGCCGCCGAGGTCGATGCCGAGTTCCTTGCCCTTCAGCTCGATCGAGGCGCGTCCGGCCATGTCGGAGACCAGCATGCGCATGGTGTTGCCGACCAGCTCGGGGTCGATGTGCTGGTACAGATCCGGGTCGACCTTGATCGCGGAGGCGTGCAGTCCTGCCTTGTGCGCGAAGGCCGATACCCCCACATAGGGCTGGTGGGTCGTGGGCGTCAGGTTGACGACCTCGGCGATCGCGTGCGAGACGCGGGTCATGTCGGCGAGCGCGCCCTCGGGGAGGACCTTCTTGCCGTACTTGAGCTCCAGCGCGGCCACGACCGGGAACAGGTTGGCATTGCCCACGCGCTCGCCGTAGCCGTTGGCGGTGCACTGCACGTGCGTGGCCCCGGCGTCGACCGCGGCGAGCGTGTTGGCCACCGCGCAGCCGGTGTCGTCCTGTGCGTGGATGCCCAGCCGGGCGCCGGTGTCCGCGAGGACGGTGGAGACGACGGCCTGGATCTGGGCGGGCAGCATGCCGCCGTTGGTGTCGCACAGGATGACGACGTCAGCGCCGGCGTCGTGCGCGGTCCGCACGACGGCCTTGGCGTACTCGGGGTTCGCGCGGTAACCGTCGAAGAAGTGCTCGCAGTCCACGAACACCCGGCGCCCCTGCTCGCGCAGGTGCGAGACCGTGTCGCGGACCATCTCCAGGTTCTCGTCCAGCGTGGTGCGCAGCGCCAGTTCGACATGGCGGTCGTGCGACTTGGCGACCAGGGTGATCACGGGGGCACCGGAGTCGAGGAGAGCCTTGACCTGCGGGTCGTCGACAGCGGTCGACCCGGCGCGGCGGGTGGCGCCGAAGGCGACGAGTTGGGCGTGCCGGAAGGTGATCTCCTTCTGCGCGCGGGCGAAGAACTCGGTGTCGCGGGGGTTGGCACCCGGCCAGCCGCCCTCGATGAACCCCACGCCGAAGTCGTCCAGGTGCCGGGCGATGGTCAGCTTGTCCGCGACCGTGAGGTTGATGCCCTCGCGCTGGGCGCCGTCGCGCAGCGTCGTGTCGAAGACATGGAAGCTGTCTTCGACCTGGGTGTCCTGGGCGTTGGTGGTCATGCTGTCCTGACTCCTGTCGGATGAGTGGCTCCGGAATGTCTGGCTCCACTTGCCCCCGTCATCGCGTGCGTCTCGCTCCCGGCCATGGGTGAGGCCGAAAAACGAAAAAACCCCTCGCGGGTGCGAGAGGTCTGCGCGCGGGTCTGGGGCACGGTGCCGCCTGCCGCGGGATTTCTGTCCACGGGTCAGCGGTCACTGCGGACCGGCGCGCTGTTGCCGATAATCATGGCGAACGAGAGCACGGTGGCAGTGTGCCACAGGTGGGTGCGGCGCCGGACAGGAGTCTCACGATGCGGTCGCCTCCTTCGCGGGGCGTCGCCCCGGGCCGGCCTCTCAATCGCCGGCGGGGCTGAACCAGCCTCCCCTGCCCTGCCGAAGCCGCACATCCGGAGGACCGCCCGCCCCCAGGGCAGCGGGAGCGGCCCGCCATGCCGGTGGGCAGCCCGGGCGTCCGGTGGAACGGCCGAGGCCGTCCCCGGGGCAGGTCCGAAGCGGGCGAAGCGAAGCCCGGCACGGACGCCGTCCGCCAGACGGCTCCAGGCCCGCAATGCGCCCGAACACGGCGCCGCACCGGTCAAGGTCGAGCCCCGGCAATGGACGCCGCCCGCCGGGCCGCTTCAGGCCCCGCATCGCGCCTGCGGGCGCAGCATCGGGTTCGAGGGCGCACCCCGGTGGCGGAAACGCGCCCTGGGGCGGAGCTCCGGCAGCGCGCGCCGCCCCCAACCGGCCATGGGGGTCTGGGCGGAGCCCCGGGTCCCTCACTCGGACGGGCCGTCACGGCAGCAGCGCGTCCTCGATGAACTCCCGCACATGCGCGAGCACCTGCTCGCGCCCGGTGCCGGGTATCCCCACGGCGACATGGACGCTGAACCCGTCGAGCAGCGCCCGCAGCCGCGCCGCGAACCGGTCGGCGTCCACCGCGCGGAACTCGCCGCGTGAGACGCCCTCCGCGACGAGGGCGACCAGGTCCCGGTGCCAGGCGCCCTCGATGGCCGCCTGCCGGCCGCGGGCGTCGGCGTCGGCGCTCTGGGAGCGGTTCCAGACCTCCAGCCACAGCGTCCAGTGCGGGTCGCGCGGTCCGTCGGGCACATACAGGTCGACATAGGCGTCGAGCCGCTCGCGTGCCGGCGCCTGCCGGGACAGCAACGCGCTGCGCTCGGCGCCGAGCCGGCCCTCGCTCCACTCCAGGGTCTGGAGCAGGAGCTCGTCCTTGGTGCGGAAGTAGTAGAGGAGGTGGCCGCTGCTCATCCCGACCTCGCGCCCGAGCCCGGCCATGGTGAGCCCTTCGAGGCCACGCTCGGCGATGGTGTCCATGGCGGCGGCGAGCAGGGCCTCGCGCGGGGGCGCCACATTGCGGCGGCGGGATGCGGGAGTCATACGGCGACCGCCGGGAAGGATGCGTTCACTCGTACGTTCTACCTGATCGTCCACCCGTCCTCCGCCATCCGTTCCTTCAGGGCCCGGACCTCCTCGGGCGAGGCGCTGCCCGCGTCCGCGGCCAGGTCCGCGAGGCCGGTCCCGAAGGCGGCCTCCACCACGGTGCCGAGCGACTCCTCGTCCACCAGCTCGCGCAGCACGACGAGCAGCGGTGGGATCTCCTCGTCGTCCAGGCAGCCCGAGAACACCACGTACAACTGGCGGATGATCTCCACGAGTCCGGGCGCGAGCCGCATCCAGCCCCGGCAGCGCTCCACCTCGTCCGCGACCCGTTCCATGAAGCGGCGCACCACGTCGTACGGGATGTCCCGGTGGCCCGCCTGCTCGTTGAAGCAGACGGTCGGCTCCCGGCGGGGATCCTCGTCGGGCACGATCGCGGTGAGCAGGTGGGCACCGGCCTCCCACAGTTCCAGGTACCACGCGTCGTCGGTCACGGCGTAGCAGGCCTGGATGCGGTAGGGGTCCGTCGCGGGTTCGACAGCGGGCATGGCCGCAGGCTGACACGCGGCCCGCGGCCGCCGCCAGCGGATATCAGACCTTCGGCTGCTGCTGTGTGATGCAGTGGATGCCGCCGCCGCTCGCGAAGATCGCCCGCGCGTCCACCAGCGTCACCGTCCGGCCGGGGTGGAGCCGGCGGAAGATGCCGGCCGCGATCTCGTCCCGCGGGTCGTCGAAGGCGCACAGCACCACTCCCCCGTTGCAGACGTAGTGGTTGATGTACGAGTAGTCGACCCACTCGCCGTCCTCGTCGCGCAGCACGGTGGGCGCCGGAACCTCCACGACCTCGATCCGGCGGCCCTTCGCGTCCGTCTGCGCCTTCAGGAGCTCGACGTTCGCCTTGCCGAGTTCATGGTCGGGATGCGCCGGGTCGGGCTGGGTGTGGGCGACGACGACGCCCGGGCCGGCGAACGCGGCCACGATGTCGATATGGCCACGGGTGCCGTACATGCCGTAGTCGCCGGTGAGGCCGCGCGGCAGCCATATCGCCTTTGTCGTGCCGAGGCGGGCGTGGATCTCGTCCTCCACCTGCTGCCGAGTCCAGCCGGGGTTGCGTTCGGGGCCGAGCTGGACCGTGTCGGTGAGCAGGACGGTGCCCTCGCCGTCGACGTGGATCGCGCCGCCCTCGTTGACCAGCGGGGAGGCGTGGACGGGGACGTCCACGAGGTCGGCCACATGGCGGGCGATCTTGGAGTCGTGCTCCCAGCGCGCCCAGTCCGCCGCACCCCAGCCGTTGAACACCCAGTCCACCGCCGCGAGCCGCGTGCCGTCGCTGACGAACGTGGGGCCGATGTCGCGCATCCACGCGTCGTCCAGGTCCCGTTCGACGACCTCGATCTCCGGGCCGAGCAGGTCGCGGGCGGAGGACGACTGCCCGGTGCCCGCGATCACGGTGACCGGTTCGAAGCGGCGTACGGCTCTGGCCACCGCGGCCCAGGCGGCCCGGGCCTCGGCCAGGTCCCCGTCGTCTCCGAACGTGGGGTTGGGGCCGGGCCAGGCCATCCAGGTGCGCTCGTGCGGGGCCCATTCGGCCGGCATGCGGAAGGTCACGTCACGTCCTAGAGGAAGTAGAGGCGGTTGAGGGAAATGGCTTCAGCGGGTTCGGAGCGGATCGGTTCGCCGTCCAGCGAGACCAGCCCGGTCCTGCCGTCCACCGACACGTCTCCGATTCGGGAGTTGAGCAGCAGGTCGCGGGGCCCGATGCCGCGCGTGCCGCGCACGGCCACCCGGCGCCGGCGGGTCGGCATCCCGTCGCCCCCGAGGTCGACGGCCGCCTGGGCGACGAACGCCACCGAGATGTCGGCCGGTGTGGCCCCGTACGCGCCGAACTGCGGGCCGAGCACGAGCGGTTCGCAGGTGTCGGTGGCGGCGTTCGGGTCACCGGTGACGCCGTAGGCCGGAAAGCCGGACTTGAGGACCAACTGCGGCTTGGCGCCGAAGAACTCCGGCCGCCAGAGCACGATGTCGGCCATCTTGCCGACCTCGATGGAGCCGATCTCGTGCGCGAGACCGTGGGCGATGGCGGGGTTGATGGTCAGCTTGGCCATGTAGCGCAGGACGCGCGCGTTGTCGTCGTGCGCCCCGTCGCCGTCCATCGGCCCGAGCTCGGCCTTCATCTTCCCGGCCATGGCGAAGGTGCGGCGCACCGTCTCGCCCGCGCGGCCCATGCCCTGCGCGTCCGAGGACGTGATGCCGATGGCGCCGAGGTCGTGCAGCACGTCCTCCGCACCCATCGTCCCGGCCCTGATCCGGTCGCGGGCCATCGCCGCGTCCCCGGGCAGGTCGGTCTTCAGGTCGTGAACGGAGACGATCATGCCGTAGTGCTCGGCGACCGCGTCCCGGCCGAAGGGCAGCGTGGGGTTGGTGGAGGAACCGATGACATTCGGCACGCCTGCCATCTTCAGGACGTTGGGTACGTGTCCGCCGCCGCAGCCCTCGATGTGGAAGGCGTGGATCGTCCGGCCGTCGAGGACGCGCAGGGTGTCCTCGACGGACAGGCATTCGTTCAGGCCGTCACTGTGCAGGGCGACCTGCACGTCGTGTTCCTCGGCCACGCGCAGCGCCGTGTCCAGCGCCCGGGTGTGGGCGCCCATGTCCTCATGGACCTTGAAACCGGACGCGCCGCCCTCTGCCAGTGCCTCCACCAGCGGCGCCGGGTCGGAGGACGAACCGCGCGCCAGGAAGCCGACGTTCACGGGCCAGGCGTCGAAGGCGTTGAAGGCGTGCTGCAGCGCCCAGGGCGAGTTGACGCCCACACCCCACACCGGGCCGAACTCCTGGCCGATGACGGTGGTGACGCCGGAGGCGAGCGAGGCCTCCATGATCCGCGGGGAGAGCAGATGGACGTGGGTGTCGACGGCACCCGCGGTCGCGATCATGCCCTCGCCGGAGACGATCGACGTGCCGGTGCCGACGACGACGTCCACGCCGTCGAGCGTGTCCGGGTTGCCGGCCCGCCCGATCGCGTGGATACGGCCCTCGCGGATGCCGATCGAGACCTTGCGGATGCCCTGCACGGCGTCGATCACTAGGACGTTGCTGATGACGACGTCGCAGGTCTCGCGTACGGCGGCGGCCTTGAGGTGCAGTCCGTCGCGGGCGGTCTTGCCGAAGCCGGCCAGGAACTCGTCGCCGGGCTTCTGTGCGTCCGACTCGACGCGCACGACCAGTCCCGAGTCGCCGAGGACGACCCGGTCCCCGGCGCGCGGCCCGTGCACCGATGCGTACTCGTAGGGGTCCATCAGGGGGCCTCCGTTCCCAGGTAGCCGCAGGCCGCCGCACGCCGCAGGGCCTCTTCCTTCGCACCGGGCGCGTCCAGCGGGCCGTCGACCAGGCCCGCGAAGCCGATGGCGATGCGGTCGCCGCCGATGGGCACCAGACCGACCTCGGCCTCGCCGCCGGGGTCGAAGCGGACTGACGAGCCGGCCGGGACGGCGAGCCGCATGCCGTAGGCGGCGGCCCGGTCGAAGCGCAGGCGCGGGTTCGCCTCGAAGAAGTGGAAGTGCGAGGTGACGCTGACGGGCACGGTCGCGGTGTTGCGCACGGTCAGCCGCAGGGCCGGCTCGGGCTCGTCGTGTGCGGGGCCAGGCAGCAGCGCACCGGGGGCCTGCTCGCCTCTGCCGGGCGCCCCGACGGGGTCGGAGACGACCGCGAGCCGGGAGCCGTCGTCGAAGACGGCCTCGACGTGGACCTCGGTGACGACGTCCGCGACGCCGGGCAGGACGTCGTCGGGGCCGAGCACCGAGCGGGCCGCCTCGATCGCCTGGGCGAGCCGCCGGCCGTCGCGGGCCGCCTCGCAGACGGTGTCGGCGATGAGCGCGGTCGCCTCGGGGACGTTGAGCCGCAGTCCGCGGGCACGGCGCGCACGGGCCAGCTCGGCGGCACCGAACAGCAGCAGCCGGTCCCGCTCGGTCGGGGTCAGTCTCACGTCACCACACCTCCATGTTTGAGTGTCACTCTAACAAGGTGTCACCATCGAACGAAACCGTTGACTTACACCGGGGTATAGCTCACATTGAGCAGCGTTCAATTAGAGCACCACTCAAACACCAAGCGAGAGGCGAGCCGCATGCCGGTGGAACAGCGCGGAGTGGACACCATTCCGGAGTCGGAGCGCACCAGCACCCCCAGGGACCTCATATCGATCCTGCTGGGATCCAACCTCTGCCTGGGGGTGATCGTCTTCGGCTGGCTGCCCGTCTCCTTCGGCCTCGGCCTGTGGCCCGCGGTGACCTCCGTGGTGGCGGGCACCGTCGTGGGCGTCACGGTCACCGCCCCGCTCGCCCTCGTGTCCCTGCGGACGGCGACCAATCTCTCCACGTCCAGCGGCGCGGCCTTCGGCGTCCGTGGCCGCCTCGTCGGCTCTGTCGTCGGTCTGCTGCTCTCGCTCGGATACACGGCCCTGACGCTGTGGATCGGCGGCGACGTGATGCTCGGGACGCTGGCCCGGATCGCCGGGGTGTCCACCGGCGGGGTCGCGCACACCGTGGTCTACGCGCTGCTCGCCGCCTGCACGGTGATCGGCGCGGTGTACGGCTACCGGCTGCTGCTGCGCCTGAGCCGGATCCTCGCGGTCGGCATGACGGTACTGCTGCTCCTCGGCCTGGTGGCCTACGCCCCCGATCTGACCACCGCCGCCCCGCCGGACAACCCCTACCTGCTCGGCTCGTTCTGGCCGACCTGGCTGCTGTCCGCCGTCGCCGCCGGCCTGAGCGGCCCCATCGCCTTCATCACCCTGCTCGGCGACTACACCCGCTACATCTCACCCGAACGGCACAACCCGCGGACAGTCCTGCGGGCGACATGTCTGGGCCTGACGGCCGGCCTGCTCGTGCCGCAGCTGTTCGGTACGTACACCGCGCTCGCCGCCCGCGCCGGGCTGGACTACGCGGGGCCGCTGGTCGCCGCCTCCCCCGCCTGGTACGTCATTCCGCTGCTGATCGCCGCGGCGGCCGGGTCGGTCGGCAACGGCGGTCTGATGCTGTACTCCATGGGCCTCGACCTGGACGCGATCCTGCCGAAGGCGACGCGCACCCGGGCCACGCTCGTCGTCGCGGTCGTCGCGACGGGGTTCGTCTTCGCCGGTCACTTCGTGTGGGACGCGCAGTCCGCGATGACGTCGTTCGTGCTGCTGCTGACCGCGATCGGCACCCCGTGGGCGGTCATCACGCTGATGGCCCACGTCCGCTGCGGCGGCGAGTACGACGCGGAGGCTCTCCAGGTCTACAACCGGCGTGCGCGCGGCGGCGTCTACTGGTTCCGCGCCGGCTGGCACCCGCGCGCCACCGCATCCTGGGCGCTGGGCGCGCTGGTCGGCCTGTTCTCCGTCTCCACTCCGCTGTACGAGGGTCCGCTACTGCCCCTGACCGGCGGTGTGGACTGCAGCTTCATCCTGTCCGGCCTGGTCGGCGGCGTCGCGTACACCGCACTCGGCGCCCGTACGCAGCAGGCCCCGCAGCCTGCGGTGCAGGGTGCGGGGCCCGGGGCGTGAACCGTGCGCCGGCCGAGCTCGTGGCGTCCGGATTCAACCGAGCGCGTGAGCCGACTCGGCCGAGCTCGTGAGCGGACTCAGCCGAGCTCGTGAGCGGACTCAGCCGAGCTCGTGGGTCCAGCCGTGGACGTCCTCGGCCCTGCCCGTCTGGATGTCCAGCAGCGCCTTGCGAAGCTTCATCGTGACCTCGCCCGGCTCGCCGCCGGACTGCGTCCACTCGCCGCCCGCGCACTTCACCCTGCCGACGGGCGTGATGACCGCGGCGGTGCCGCAGGCGAAGACCTCGGCGAGCGTGCCGTTCTCGGTGTCGGTCCGCCACTGGTCGATGGAGACCCGGCCCTCCTCGGACGTGTAGCCGAGGTCCTTGGCGAGCTGGAGGAGCGAGTCACGGGTGATGCCCGCGAGCAGGGAGCCGGTGAGCTCGGGCGTGACGATCCTGTCGCCGTACACGAAGTACAGGTTCATGCCGCCCAGCTCCTCGACCCACTTGTGCTCGACGGCGTCGAGGTAGGCGACCTGGTCGCAGCCCTTGGCGGCCGCTTCGGCCTGGGCGAGGAGGGAGGCGGCGTAGTTGCCGCCGGTCTTGGCGTCGCCCATGCCGCCGGGGACGGCGCGCACGCGGTCCTCGGAGAGCCAGATCGAGACGGGCTTCACGCCGCCGGGGAAGTACGCGCCCGCAGGCGAGGCGATGACGATGAAGAGGTACTCGTTGGACGGGCGGACGCCGAGCCCGACCTCGGTGGCGATCATGAACGGGCGCAGGTAGAGCGACTCCTCCCCGCCGTGCGCGGGCACCCACGCCTTGTCCTGCTCGACGAGCGCGTCACAGGCCGCGATGAACAGGTCGACGGGCAGCTCGGGCATGGCCAGGCGACGGGCCGATGACTGGAAGCGCCGGGCGTTGGCCTCGGGGCGGAAGGTGACGACCGAGTCGTCGGGGCGGCGGTAGGCCTTGAGGCCCTCGAAGATCTCCTGCGCGTAGTGCAGGGTCATGTTGGCCGGGTCGATCGAGAGCGGCGCGTACGGGACGAGCTCGGCGTCGTGCCACCCGCGGCCCTCGGTCCACTTGATCGTCACCATGTGGTCGGTGAAGTGGCGGCCGAATCCCGGATTGGCCAGGATCGCCTCGCGCTCCGCGTCGGACAGCGGGTGCGAGGAGGGCTTGAGCTCGATCGTGGGCGTCGTCATGAGTGCAGTGTCCTTCACCGGTTGTTGTGACGGACCGCGCTCACGCCGACTGCTTGGACGTCCGAGCAATCGCCGACTGACGCGGCCCGCGTTCGATTATCGCGTGCGTGGGACCGGTCGGGGAACGGCGTGGGTGCGGCCCAGGGTCGATGGTGGCACCCGGTGGCCGCACAGGAAAAGCCGCCGGGCGCGGTGGGAATGCGACCCGGCGGCTTCTGGGGGGTCCGGGGACTCCCCGGATGAAGATGGTCCGGCGGGTCAGCTCGCTACTCGTACCGCGAGCGCGTCGCCGATCTCGTCCGTCGTGCGGACCGTGCCGGAGGTGCGCTCGGCCAGGTCGGCGGCTACGGCGTCCTCGACGCGGACTGCCTCCTTCTCGTAGCCCAGGTGCCGCAGCAGCAGGGCGACGGACAGGATGGTGGCCGTCGGGTCCGCCTTGCCGGTGCCCGCGATGTCGGGCGCCGAGCCGTGGACGGGCTCGAACATCGACGGGAACGCGCCCGTCGGATTGATGTTGCCGGAGGCTGCCAGGCCGATGCCGCCGGTCACGGCAGCGGCGAGGTCGGTGAGGATGTCGCCGAAGAGGTTGTCGGTGACGATGACGTCGAAGCGCTCCGGCTGGGTGACGAAGAAGATCGTCGCGGCGTCGACGTGCAGATAGTCGGTGGTGACCTCGGGGTACTCCTGGCCGACCTTGTCGAAGATGTTCTTCCACATATGGCCCGCGTACACCAGGACGTTGTTCTTGTGGACCAGAGTCAGCTTCTTGCGGGGGCGGGCGTTGGCCCGCTCGTACGCGTCACGGACGACGCGCTCGACGCCGTGGGCGGTGTTGAGGCTTACCTCGGTGGCGACCTCGTGCTCCGTGCCGGTGCGCAGGGAGCCGCCGTTGCCCGTATAGGGGCCCTCGGTGCCTTCGCGGACGACGACGAAGTCGATGTCCGGGCGGCCGGCGAGCGGGGTCGCGGTGTTCGGGAAGAGCTTCGACGGACGCAGGTTGATGTAGTGGTCGAAGGCGAACCGCAGCTTCAGCAGCAGGCCGCGCTCCAGCACGCCGGACGGCACCGAAGGGTCGCCGATGGCGCCGAGCAGGATCGCGTCGTGGCCCTTGAGGGAGTCGAGCTCCGCGTCGGGGAGCGTTTCCCCCGTGCGGTGCCAGCGGCGGGCGCCGAGGTCGTACTCCTTGGTCTCCAGCTTCACATCCTGCGGGAGGACGGCGGCGAGGACCTTCAGGCCCTGTGCCACGACTTCCTGGCCGATGCCGTCACCGGGGACTACTGCGAGATTGAGGCTGCGAGACATGCCGGCACCCTACTCCCGGTCCCATTGGTTGACACGCCACGTCCACGATGTGGACGCCTGTGTCGCGCCGGGGCGTCGGCGATCAGTGGCCGGTCGAGCCGCCGTTGTCCCGGCGATCGAGGGCGCGCTGCAGGGCCGCGGCGGCGTTCCTGCGGTCGGTCTCGCTGGTGCGGGAGGAGTGGCGGACGCGGCGGACGGTCTCAGCGGGCATGACGATCGACTCCTTGGAATCAGAAGAGATTTCGAAGGCGCCGGAAGAGGCGGGGAGCGTGCCGCAGGGGTTGCCTGCCTCAGGCACGGGCTCACGGCCGCCATTCGCTGGATCGAGCGAGACGTTCGGCTCCTACAAAGCTAGGCCAGCCACGCGCTCCTGTCTTCACAATTACTCGGACTTCCTACTATCTGAGACGACCACCTCCCGCCGCACGGGTCGCCTTCCTGCCCAGGCGGTGTCGCCGTACGGGCGAACGTGCCGCCGCGGCCGGTCGTTTCTGCCTACCGTCACGATCATGACGACACACACCGCACTGACCGTCCACCAGATCGCCCGCCCCACCGGCTTCCCCACCGGCGCCGAATTCACCTTCACCGAGACGCCGGTGCCCGCACCCGCTCCCGGTCAGGCGCTGGTGGAGAACCTGTACTGGTCCGTGGACCCGTACCACCGCGAGCAGATGGACGGCGGCTGGGCCCTGAACAGCCCGCTGGAGGGACGCACCATAGGCCGGGTCCTCACGTCCCGCGACGCGGGCCTGGCCGAGGGCGACCTCGTCTTCCACCGGGCGGGGTGGCGCACCCACGCACTGGTGACGTCCGACACCGACGGGACCCGCAGGCTCCGGGCGCACCCGGGCGTCCCGCTCCACGCGCACCTGAGCATCCTCGGCGGCACGGGGCTGACCGCGTACGCGGCGCTGACCCGCACGCTGCGGCTCCAGTCGGGTGAGGACCTGTTCGTCTCGGCCGCCGCGGGCGGAGTCGGCACGGCGGCCGGCCGCATCGCCAGGCTGCTGGGCGCCGGCCGGATCGTGGGCAGTGTGGGATCCCCCGCCAAGGTCGGCTACCTGACCGGGACGGTGGGATACGACGCGGCATTCGACTACCACGACGGCCCGGTGGCCGAGCTGCTGGCCAAGGCGGCACCGAGCGGCATCGATGCGTATGTGGACAATGTGGGCGGCGGCCATCTGGAGGGCGCGATCACCTCGTTGCGCGAGGGGGGCCGGATCGCATGGGTCGGCGCGATCGCGCAGTACAACGCCGCCGAGCCGCCGCCCGCGCCCCGCAACCTCTTCGACGTGGTGGGCAAGGCGCTGCGCCTGGAAGGCGTCCTGGTACGCAACCACAGGTCCCTGCAAGGGGAGTTCGAGGACTTCCTCGTCCCGCATCTGCAGAGCGGTGCCGCCGTCCCCGACGTGACGATCATCGAGGGGTTCGAGCGGATCGTGGACGCGTTCCTCGGCATGCTGCGCGGCGAGAACACGGGGAAGATGCTCGTCGCCCGGTCGGGCATGGGGACGACGGTGCCGTAGCGGGAGACACTGCCGGAGCACGCCGCCGCAGCGCGCGGCCGCTGTCAGAGCACGCCGCCGCAGCGCGCGGCCGCTGTCAGAGCACGTCGCCGTCGCGCCAGTCGAAGACGAGAGCGCCCGCGGCCGGTTCGGGCAGCGGGGCGGCGCCTGCCGGGCGGAGGTAGGTGGAGTCCTCCTCGTCCGGGAGGTGCTCGGGCCCTGCGGGGCCGAGCGTCTCGATCCGCCCCCGCCACAGCCGCCAGCCGCGGGCCCGGTAGAGCCCGGCACCGTCGTCCGAGGCGGACAGCGCGCCCAGGTCGTACGCCCCGTCGATCACGGCCTCCAGTGCCGCCATCACCTGCCCGCCGAACCCTTGCCGTCGGCGGTCGGCCCGGACCGCGACGGCCTCGACGTAGCCGACGCGGTACGAACGGCCCGCGTGCAGCGCCCTGCGCATGATCACGCTCCCGTGCGCGGCGATGCCGTGCCGGTCGCGGACGAAGGCGTGCATGCCGCCCAGGCCGTGCGCCCAGTCCTCGGCGCCGAAGTCGCCGTCGAACGCGGCGTCCAGCATCGCCCTGATCTCGCCGAGCACGGTCGGCGGTAGCTGACAGGTGTGCGCGGTGTGCAGCGGGTCGGGCAGGTCCGTCTCTCGGTCGGTCATGACCGCCAGTCTCGTACAGCACGCCTTCACGATGCGGCGGTTCCCGCCCGGCCGGCCACACCCTCACCACTCTAACCATTCAATTCCACTTGACAGGTTAGGCATCCAATGGTCGCCTTGGACGATCAACGGCAACCGCAGGGTGAGGGGCCAGTCATGGCTGAGCAGCGCGTACACCACCGCACGACCACCGTCCGGGGTCACCGGATCGCCTACCGGGAGGCTGGGCCGGCCGATGCGCCCGTCATCCTCCTGCTGCACGGCTTCCCCACCAGCTCGCACATGTTCCGCGACCTGATCCCGCTGCTCGCGGACCGCTACCGGCTCGTCGCCCCCGACCACCTCGGCTTCGGCCGCAGCGCGGCACCCTCCGCGCGGGAGGTGGCCTACAGCTTCGCCGAACTGGCGGGAATCACCGCGGAGTTCACCGAGCGGCTCGGCCTGCACCGGTTCGCGGTCTACGTACAGGACTACGGCGCACCCATCGGCCTGCGCCTCGCCCTCGCCCACCCCGACCGCATCACCGCGATCGTCACGCAGAACGGCAACGCGTACCTCGAGGGCCTCGGCACCGACGCCTGGGAACCGGTCCTCGCGCTGATCGCCGACAGGAACCCGCGCACCGAGGAACCGGTGCGGGCGATCCGCTCGCTCGACGGCATCCGATGGCAGTACGAGACCGGCGTCCCGGCCGAGTACCGCTCGCTGCTCAGCCCCGACGCCTGGCACCACGACGCCGCGCTGATGGCCCGGGAGGGCCAGGACCTCGTCCAGCTCGATCTCATCGCCGACTACGGCACGAACTTCGCCCTCTACCCGGCCTTCCAGGAGTTCTTCCGCACCCGTCAGGTGCCCCTGCTCGCCGTCTGGGGCCGCTACGACGAGATCTTCGTCCCGGCGGGGGCCGAGGCGTTCCGACGGGACCTCCCCGACGCGGAGATCCATCTGCTCCCGACGGGCCACTTCGCGCTGGAGACCCACGCCCCCGAGATCGCCGCCCTGATCGACGACTTCCTGACCAGGAGCGTGAGCACATGAGAACCGCCCCCTTCCTGGTTTGGGGGACAGGAGGGGGCGGTGTCCGAGGGGCGGAGCGTCAGCCCATGTGCGGGTAGGAGTAGTCCGTCGGCGGGACCAGCGTCTCCTTGATCGCACGGGTCAGCGTCCAGCGCATCAGGTTCTGCGGGGCGCCGGCCTTGTCGTTGGTTCCGGAGGCGCGGCCGCCGCCGAAGGGCTGCTGGCCGACGACGGCGCCGGTCGACTTGTCGTTGATGTAGAAGTTGCCAGCGGCGTAGCGGAGCTTGTCCATCGCGTCGGCCGCGGCGGCCCGGTCACCGGCGATGATCGAGCCGGTCAGCGCGTACGCCGAAACGGACTCCATCTGCTCCAGCATCTCCTCGTACTTGTCGTCCTCGTAGACGTGGACGGCGAGGATGGGGCCGAAGTACTCGGTCGTGAAGACCTCGTTCTCGGGGTCCGCGCACTCGATGACCGTCGGGCGGACGAAGTAGCCGACCGAGTCGTCGTAGGTGCCACCCGCGACGATCGTGCAGGACGGGTCGGACGCTGCGCGGTCGATCGCCGCCTTGTTCTTGGCGAACGCGCGCTCGTCGATCACGGCGCCGATGAAGTTCGTCAGGTCGGTGACGTCACCCATCCTGATGCCGTCGACCTCGGCCGCGAACTCCTCCTTGAAGCCCGAGTTCCAGATCGAGGCGGGGACGTACGCACGCGAGGACGCGGAGCACTTCTGGCCCTGGAACTCGAACGAGCCGCGGGTGAGCGCGGTCTTCAGGACGGCGGGGTCGGCGCTCGGGTGCGCGACGACGAAGTCCTTGCCGCCCGTCTCACCGACGATGCGCGGGTAGGAGCGGTACTTCTCGATGTTGTTGCCGACCGTCTTCCACAGGTGCTGGAAGGTCTTGGTCGAGCCGGTGAAGTGGATGCCGGCGAGCATCGGGTGGTTCAGGGCCACCTCCGAGACGGCGATGCCGTCGCCCGTCACCAGGTTGATGACACCCTTGGGCAGACCGGCCTCCTCCAGCAGCTGCATCAGCAGGACGGCGGCATGGGTCTGGGTCGGGGACGGCTTCCAGATGACGACGTTGCCCATGAGCGCGGGCGCGGTCGGCAGGTTGCCGGCGATGGCGGTGAAGTTGAACGGGGTGATCGCGTAGACGAAGCCCTCGAGCGGGCGGTGGTCGAGGCGGTTCCACACGCCGGGCGAGTTCGCCGGGGGCTGCTCGGCGAGCAGGTCACGGGCGTACTTGACGTTGAAGCGCCAGAAGTCGATCAGCTCGCAGGGGGTGTCGATCTCGGCCTGCTGCGCGGTCTTGGACTGACCGAGCATGGTGGAGGCGGCGAGCGTCTCGCGCCACGGGCCGGCCAGCAGCTCGGCAGCGCGCAGGATGATCGCGGCGCGGTCGTCGAACGACATCGCGCGCCAGGCCGGGGCAGCGGCGAGCGCGGCGTCGATCGCGTCCTGCGCGTCCTGCTGGGTGGCGTGCGCGCCGGTGCCGATGACGGCCTTGTGGTTGTGCGGCTGCACGACGTCGAAGCGCTCACCGCCACCGAGCCGCTTGACGCCACCGATGGTCATCGACAGCTCGATCGGGTTCTCGGCGAGCTCCTTGAGCTTGGCCTCGAGGCGGCCGCGCTCGGGGGAACCGGGGGCGTAGCCGTGCACCGGCTCGTTGACCGGCGCGGGGACCTGGGTGACAGCGTCCATGAGTTCGGTGACTCCTTTGCGAGGGTGGGGAGGGCTCGGCCCTCGAATCGGTTCCGGGGTCAGTTCTTGGTGATCAGCGAGCGCACGAAGAACAGCAGGTTGGCCGGCTTCTCGGCGAGGCGGCGCATGAAGTAGCCGTACCAGTCGGTGCCGTACGCGGTGTATACGCGCATCCGGTGTCCTTCGGCGGCGAGCCGGACCTGTTCGTCGCTGCGGATCCCGTACAGCATCTGGAACTCGTACTCGTCCAGTTTGCGCCCGGCGCTGCGGGCGAGCTCCTGGCCGATGGCGATCAGGCGCGGGTCGTGGGACCCGATCATCGGATACCCGCTGCCCTCCATCAGGATCCTCAGGATGCGGACGTACGCCTTGTCGATCTCACCCTTGTCCTGGATCGCGACGGAGGCGGGCTCCTTGTACGCGCCCTTCACCAGGCGCACCCGGCTGCCGTTGGCGGCCAGCCGGCGGGCGTCTTCCTCGGTGCGGTGGAGGTACGCCTGGATGACGCAGCCGGTCTGCGGGAAGTCCTTCCGCAGCTCCTCGTGGATGGCGAACATCGAGTCGAGGGTGGTGTGGTCCTCGGCGTCGAGCGTGACCGTGGTGCCGATCGCCGCCGCGGCCTCGACGACCGGGCGGACATTGGCGAGGGCGAGGTCGTGGCCGCCCGGGAATGCGGCTGCGGGCCCGGAGGGCCCATCGTCGAGGGCGGTGGTGGGCGACGGGAGGGACTGGCCGAACATCGACAGCTTGACGGACATCTCGGCCCGGCTGCCGAGTTCCAGCTCCTTGAGGTGCTCGATGAGCTCCAGGTAGGCGTCCCGCGCGGCGGCGGCCTGCTCCGGGGTCGTGATGTCCTCGCCGACGACGTCGAGCGTGACCTCCAGGCCCTTGGCGGCGGCGTTCCGGACCACCGGGATGACCTGGTCGACCGTCTCACCGGCGATGAACCGGGCGACGACCTGCTTCGTCCCCGGGGCGGCCGACACGAAACGGCGCATCTTGTCGCTGCGGGACGCGGCGAGGATCGCAGGACCCAGCACGGGGCACCTCCACGGAACAGGTGTCGAAGGGGGCCGGCACCGACTGCTGGCGTACGCGTCGGGAACAGCTCGAAGAACCACCGTGAAACTTAAGGATCGCTCCGTTTGCGAGCCATCGACAGCTGTCACGCATCCGTGTCCCGGATCTCAGACATATGTCTGAAGGAATGCGAGAATGGCGGGATGAAGGGCGACTACCAGGACCTGGTCGACGAGATCTCCGCGCTGCTCGCCATGCCGGCGACGCTGGAGAACCGGGACTTCGGGCTGATCGCCTTCGGCGCCCACGACAGCGACAGCTCCTTCGACGAGACCACGATCGATCCGGTGCGCACCCGGTCGATCCTGACCCGGAAGTCCACACCGGCCGTCCGTGCCTGGTTCGAGGGCTTCGGCATCGCGCGTGCGATCGGCCCGGTCCGCATCCCCGCCGCCCCGGACGCGGGCGTCTTCCGTGACCGCATCTGCCTGCCGGTCAGACACCGGGGCGTCGTCCTCGGATACGTGTGGCTGCTCGACGCCGATCCCGGCCCGACCACGGAGCAGCTCACCGCCGCCATGGAGGTGGCTGAGCGGATCGGCACCCTGATGGCGGACGAGGAGCGCGCGGGATCGGACCTGTCGCGTGAGCTACGGGCGGTGCTGGCCGCCGAGCGCGGCTGGCAGTACGACATGGCGGTGGCGGCGCTGCGCACCGCGCTGGGCCAGGACGCCGACGGGACGCACACGGTGGTGTGCGTGACGCCGTGGCCCGCACAGGACGCGCCGTCGGCCCGCGCGCTGCCGGGCACGGCGGCGCTGTGCACGGTGCCCCTGGGGGCGGGTGCGGCGTTCGCGGCGGCGACGCACAGCGCCGACCGGCCGACGGCGGACCGGGCCCTCGCCGCGCTGGTGCGGCTGCGCTCGGCGGACAACGCGGCTCCGGCGCTGGGGGTGGCCGCCCGGCTCCGCGACGCGGCGGGGCCGCCCCCCACGCCGGCGCCCGGCCATGCCTCGGCCGGCGCGGGGGCCGCGGGCGCCGGGGGTGCCGCGGCCGGCGTGGCCGCGGCGCGGCGCGGGCTCGGCGAGCTCGACGCGGCCTGGCGGGAGGCCGCCTCGGCCGCCCGGGCGGTGCTGGCCGAGCCACGGCTCGGCCCGGTCGCCCACTGGCCGGATCTCGGCCCGTACCGGATGCTGACGTCCCTGCCCCAGGACGCGACCGACGACCCGGCCGTGCGGGAACTACTGGCGCCCGCGCACGCCGAACTGGCCCGTACCGCAGAGGTGTTCCTCGACAGCGCGGGTCAGGCGGGGCGTACGGCGGCGACGCTCGGCATCCACCGGCAGACGCTCTACTACCGCCTGTCGCGCGTCGAGGCGCTCACGGGACTGGACCTGGACGACGGCGAGCACCGGCTGCTGCTGCACATGGCGCTCAAGGGCGCCCGGCTACGACGATGACGTCCGGGCGGCGTCGATGACGCGCCGCAGCCCTTCGGTGAGTTCCTCCGCGCGGGTCGCCGTCTGCGGGTCGAACGTCCACTGGGCGATGAGCCCCATCATCAGCGTCATGTAGAACTTGCCGACCGTGTCGACCTGTTCGTCGTCGACGTCGGGCTCCTCGCCGCCCATCAGCATCGGGATGATTCCCCGTGCGCCTTCGCGCTGGGCGCGGGCCAGGTGGTCGCGGACGGCGGGCACCTGGTCGCCCATGACCACGATCTCCATGCTGAGCCGCCACAGCGAGTCGGGGCCCTGCATGGTGCCGATGATGTTCGACCAGACCTCCTCGAACCGCTCCAGTGATCCCGGCCGGGTCCCGGTCGTGGCGCGTTCGCCTGCGTCGAAGTCGTCGGAGACGCCCTCGACCAGCGCGATGTACGCCTGGGCGAGAAGCGCGTCCTTCGAGCCGTAGTGGTACCCGATCGACGCCAGATTCGTCCCCGACTCCTTGACGATGTCCCGCGCGGTGGTGCGCACGAAACCCCTTTCCAGCAGGCAGCGCTTGGCGCCTTCGAGCAGATCCTCTCGATGTCCCATGCGCGCAGCCTAACCGCCGCCCCATACGACCGTCCCATACGCGCGTCCCGGACGCTTGTCCTACACAGCCGTTCTAGACAAGCGTTTAGGACGTGCGTACATTGCTGCGCATGACACATTCCGCCGCATCGCCGGTCCGCGCCGGCCGCCGTGAGTGGACCGCCTTCGTGGTCCTGCTGCTGCCGCTCCTCCTGGTCTCGATGGACGTCTCCGTCCTCTACTTCGCCATCCCCGCGATCAGCCGCGAGCTCGACCCCAGCAGCACCCAGCAGTTGTGGATCTTCGACATCTACGCCTTCGCCCTCGCCGGGCTGCTGATGACCATGGGGTCGATCGGCGACCGCATCGGGCGGCGCAGGCTCCTGCTGCTCGGGGCCACCGCGTTCGGCCTCGCCTCGATCGGCGCCGCGTACGCGCAGAGCGCCGACATGCTCATCGCCGCACGGGCGTTGCTCGGCATCGGCGGCGCGACCCTGATGCCCTCGACCATGGCCCTGGTGCGGAACATGTTCCGGGACGACAGCCAGCGCACGAAGGCGATCGGCATCTGGTCCGGTGCGATGGCCGGCGGTATCGCGCTCGGCTCGGTGATGGGCGGGGTGATGCTGGACCACTTCTGGTGGGGCTCGGTGTTCCTCGTCAACGTGCCCGCGATGCTGCTCCTGCTGGTCCTGGTGCCCGTGCTCGTACCGGAGTTCAGGGATCCGGCCCCCGGCCGGTTCGACCTGCTGAGCGTGCCGCTGTCGATGGGCGCGGTGCTGCCCGTGGTCTACGGGCTCAAGGAGATCGCCTCCGACGGCTACCACCCTGTCGCGGCCCTGTGCATCACGGGCGGGCTCGCGATCGGATACGTCTTCGTGCGGCGTCAGCGCCGACGCGATGACGCGATGATCGGCAAGGCGCTGTTCCGGGCACGCGGCTTCGGATCGGGCGTCGCCCTCATCACCGTCGCCATGTTCGCCATGATGGGCTCCGCCTACTTCACCACGCAGTACCTGCAGTCCGTGCTCGGCATGGGACCGATGGAGGCCGCGCTGTGGAGCACCGCGCCCTCGCTCGCCGTCGGCGTCGCCGCCCCGGTGGCCGGCATGGTGGCCCAGAAGACCGACCGTGCGCACGTGATCGCCGCCGGATTCCTGATCGCGGCGGCCGGATTCGCCCTGCTGCTCTCCTCCGGCACCGACTCGCTGTGGATCGTGCTCGGCGCCGCCGCCGTCATCGGCTGCGGGATCGTCACCGTGATGGCCCTGGTCTCCGACATGGCGCTGGCCGCGGCACCGCCGGAGAAGGCCGGTTCGGCCGCATCGCTGCTCGAGACGGGACAGGAGTTCGGTGGCGCGCTCGGCATGGCGGTACTGGGCAGCATCGGCACCGCCGTCTATCGCCGGGACATCGCCGATCCGGCCCCCGCCGGCCTGCCGCCCGAGGCTCTGGACACGGTCCGCGACACCCTCGGCGGAGCGAGTGCTGTCGCCGCGGAGCTGGGCGGCGGCACGGGGGCCGCGCTCCTCACGCATGCGCGTGAGGCGTTCGTGCACGGGATGCAGGGGGCGGCGGTGGCGGGCGGCGCCCTGATGATCGTCGCGGCGGTGCTCGGCGCCGCACTGCTGCGAGGGCGCGTTTGTGAGCGCCCTCAAGGGCCGGGGGCCCCGGCCGAGGCACTGACGCGCCGTTAGGCAGGTGGGGGTCTGTTCCCCCACCCCGCCCTCCCCCTACGGCCTGGCGGCCGTGGGCGGTACCCCATCCCGAAACCGGGCTCCGCCCGGCCCCGTACCGCCCTTCGGGCGTGGGGACCCCCACGACTCAATCTCCCCCTGCGGCCTGGCGGCCGTGGGAGGTACCCCCAGCGGGGCTGCTTCGCCGCCCGTCCGGCGTTTGAGGACACCGCGCGAGGCGCGGTACGGGCCGGGGGCTTGTCCCGGTTTCGGGAAAGGGCGGGGTAGGGGAAAGCGTCCCCCGGCCACCACGCCTCGCGCACGAGAAAGGGCCCGGTTTCCCGGGCCCTTCTGGCGTCTGGAGGCGGACTGGATCAGTCCGTGAGGTTCACCGAGCGCGCCGACGTCGCGCCGATCTCCTCCGCGATCTCCGTGAGCACCGACTGCGGCACCGTGTCGTCCACGGTCAGGACGACGAGCGCCTCGCCGCCCTCCTCCGCGCGGGAGACCTGCATGCCCGCGATGTTGAGGCCCGCCTCGCCAAGGATGCGGCCGACCGTGCCGACGACGCCGGGACGGTCCTCGTACCGCAGGACGACCATGTGGTCCGCGAGCGCGAGGTCCACGTCGTAGTCGCCGACGGCAACGATCTTCTGGAGGTGCTTGGGGCCGGCCAGGGTGCCGGAGACGGCGACCTCCTCGCCGCCCGAGAGCGTGCCGCGCACGGTGACCACATTGCGGTGGTCGGGGGACTCCGAGCTCGTCGTCAGACGGACCTCGACGCCGCGCTCCTGCGCGAACAGCGGCGCGTTGACGTACGAAACGGTCTCGTCGACCACGTCCTCGAAGACGCCCTTGAGCGCGGACAGCTCGAGCACCTTGACGTCGTGCTGGGTGATCTCGCCGTACACCTCGACGTCGAGACGGACCGCGACCTCGCCCGCCAGCGCGGTGAAGATGCGGCCGAGCTTCTCGGCGAGCGGCAGACCCGGGCGCACGTCCTCGGCGATGACACCGCCCTGGACGTTGACCGCGTCGGGGACGAGCTCGCCGGCGAGCGCCAGGCGCACCGAGCGGGCGACGGCGATACCGGCCTTCTCCTGGGCCTCGTCCGTGGACGCGCCGAGGTGCGGGGTGCAGACGACCTGGTCGAGCTCGAACAGCGGGGAGTCGGTGCACGGCTCCTTCGCGTACACGTCGAGGCCGGCGCCGGCGACCCGGCCCTCCTTCAGCGCCGAGTACAGCGCCGCCTCGTCGACGATGCCGCCGCGAGCCGCGTTGACGATCCGGACGGTCGGCTTGACCTTGTGCAGGGCCTCGTTGCCGATCAGGCCGAGCGTCTCGGGGGTCTTGGGGAGATGGACGGTGATGAAGTCGGAGACCTCGAGCAGCTCGTCGAGCGTGAGGAGCTTGACGCCCATCTGTGCGGCGCGCGCGGGCTGCACGTAGGGGTCGTACGCGACGATCTTCATGCCGAAGGCGGACATGCGCTGGGCGACCAGCACACCGATGCGGCCGAGGCCGACGACGCCGAGGATCTTCTCGCTGAGCTCGACGCCCGTGTACTTCGAGCGCTTCCACTCGCCGTTCTTCAGGGCGGTGTTGGCCTGGGGGATGTTGCGCGCGGTGGCGACGATCAGACCGCAGGCCAGCTCGGCGGCGGTGACGATGTTGGACGTCGGGGCGTTGACGACCATGACGCCGGCCTTGGTGGCGGCGGAGACGTCGACGTTGTCCAGGCCGACACCGGCGCGGGCGACGACGCGCAGCTTGCGGGCCGCGGCGATGGCCTCGGCGTCGACCTTGGTGGCCGAGCGGACCAGGATGGCGTCGGCATCGGCGATCGCGGGGATGAGCTCCGCACGGTCGGCGCCGTTGCAGTGCCGGATCTCGAAGTCCGGACCGAGCGCGTCGACGGTCGCGGGCGACAGCTCTTCAGCGATGAGTACGACAGGTTTCGAGCTCACGTGAGTCCTCACATGTCCAGTGCGGACGGCCGTCCCGACGGCCGCAGGCGGTGGAGGGGGCTAGCCGCGTGGAAGACGCACGACACTGTGGGCCTGACGCGTATGTAGTGATGAGTGTAGTGGTGCACCAGGGTGCGTCTTACGCCTCGGTGGAAGGATCACTCGTCCGTGGCTGGACGAAGTGGCGGGGCGAGGGGGCCGGGCTGCGGCCCCCTCGCCCACCCGGTCACGCCTCGTCGTTGTCGACCCAGCTCATGAGCTTGCGAAGCTCCTTGCCCGTGGTCTCCAGCAGGTGGTTCTCGTCCTGCGTCTTGTACTCGTTGTACTTCTTCAGACCGCCGTGGTACTCATCCATCCAGTTCTTGGCGAACGTGCCGTCCTGGATCTCGGCGAGGACCTTCTTCATCTCGGCCTTGGTGGCGTCCGTGATGATGCGCGGGCCGGTGACGTAGTCGCCCCACTCAGCGGTCTCTGAGACCGACCAGCGCATCTTCTCCAGGCCGCCCTCGTACATGAGGTCCACGATCAGCTTCAGCTCGTGCAGGCACTCGAAGTAGGCGATCTCCGGCTGGTAGCCGGCCTCGGTCAGCGTCTCGAAGCCCGCCTTCACCAGCGCCGCGGTGCCACCGCACAGCACGGCCTGCTCGCCGAACAGGTCGGTCTCGGTCTCTTCCTTGAACGTCGTCTTGATGACGCCCGCGCGGGTGCCGCCGATGCCCTTGGCGTACGACAGCGCCAGCTCGAAGGCCTTGCCGGTGGCGTCCTGCTCGACGGCGGCGATGCAGGGAACGCCGCGGCCCTCCTCGTACTGGCGGCGGACCAGGTGACCCGGGCCCTTGGGGGCGACCATGGCGACGTCGACACCGGCCGGCGGCTTGATGAAGCCGTAGCGGATGTTGAGGCCGTGGCCGAAGAACAGCGCGTCGCCGTCCTTCAGGTGCGGGGCGATGGACTCCTCGTAGACCTGGGCCTGGATCGGGTCCGGGACGAGGATCATGATGACGTCGGCCTCGGTGGCGGCCTCGGCGGGCGTCACCACGCGCAGGCCCTGCTCCTCGGCCTTGGCCTTGGACTTGGAGCCCTCGTGCAGACCGACGCGGACGTCGACACCCGAGTCGCGCAACGACAGCGCGTGGGCGTGGCCCTGGCTGCCGTATCCGATCACCGCGACCTTGCGGTTCTGGATGATGGACAGGTCGGCATCGTCGTCGTAGAACAGCTCGGCCACTGGGATATCTCCTTGGAGTGCTGGTGTTGCGTCCCACCGTACGGCGGGAGGGGACGGGGAGGATTCGGGGTCTCGCCAGGCGAGAAGGCGTGTCAGGCGGAACGGTCCAGGGCCCGCAGCGAACGGTCCGTGATGGACCGGGCGCCGCGCCCTATGGCGATCGTGCCCGACTGGACGAGCTCCTTGATGCCGAACTGCTCGAGCATCTTGAGCATCGCTTCCAGCTTGTCACTCGAACCGGTGGCCTCGATGGTGACGGCGTCGGGCGAGACGTCGACGGTCTTGGCACGGAACAGCTGGACGATCTCGACGATCTGGGAGCGGGTCTCGTTGTCGGCGCGGACCTTCACCAGCACGAGCTCGCGCTGAATGGCGCTGCCGGGCTCGAGCTCGACGATCTTCAGGACGTTGACGAGCTTGTTGAGCTGCTTGGTCACCTGCTCCAGCGGCAGGTCCTCGACATTGACCACGATCGTGATGCGGGAGATGTCGGGGTGCTCGGTGACACCGACGGCGAGCGAGTCGATGTTGAAGCCGCGGCGGGAGAACAGGGCGGCGATCCTGGCCAGGATGCCGGGGGTGTTCTCCACCAGGACGGAGAGCGTGTGCTTGGACATGTGCGTCGTACCTCTTCCTACGGCTCTCAGTCGTCTTCGTTGTCGCCGAAGTCGGGGCGGACGCCACGGGCGGCCATGACCTCGTCGTTGGAGGTGCCGGCGGCGACCATCGGCCACACCTGGGCGTCCTCGTGGACGATGAAGTCGACGACGACCGGGCGGTCGTTGATCGCGTTCGCCTCGGCGATGACCTTGTCCAGATCGTCCGGGGACTCGCAGCGGATCGCGTAGCAGCCCATGGCCTCGGACAGCTTGACGAAGTCCGGGACGCGGGTGCCCGCGCTCTTCTCCATGCCGGTGGCCTCGGGGCCCGAGTGCAGCACGGTGTTGGAGTAGCGCTGGTTGTAGAACAGGGTCTGCCACTGGCGGACCATCCCGAGGGCGCCGTTGTTGATGATCGCGACCTTGATCGGGATGTTGTTCAGGGCGCAGGTGGTGAGCTCCTGATTCGTCATCTGGAAGCAGCCGTCGCCGTCGATCGCCCAGACCGTGCGGTCGGGGGCGCCGGCCTTCGCACCCATCGCGGCCGGGACCGCGTAGCCCATCGTCCCGGCGCCGCCGGAGTTGAGCCAGGTGGCGGGCTGCTCGTAGTCGATGAAGTGGGCGGCCCACATCTGGTGCTGACCGACGCCCGCGGCGAAGATCGTGCCCTCGGGCGCGAGTTCGCCGATGCGCTGGATGACCTGCTGCGGGGCGAGGCTGCCGTCGTCGGGCTGCTCGTAGCCCAGCGGGTAGGTCTCGCGCCAGCGGTTGAGGTCCTTCCACCAGGCGCTGTAGTCACCGGTGTTGCCCTCGGTGTGCTCGGCCTGGACCGCCTGCACCAGGTCGGCGATGACCTCGCGGGCGTCGCCGACGATCGGGACGTCGGCGGTGCGGTTCTTGCCGATCTCGGCCGGGTCGATGTCGGCGTGGACGACCTTGGCGTACGGGGCGAAGCTGTCCAGCTTGCCGGTGACGCGGTCGTCGAAGCGGGCTCCGAGGGCGACGATCAGGTCCGCCTTCTGCAGCGCGGTGACGGCGGTGACCGAACCGTGCATGCCCGGCATTCCCACGTGCAGGGGGTGGCTGTCGGGGAATGCGCCCAGCGCCATCAGGGTGGTGGTGACGGGGGCTCCGGTGAGCTCGGCGAGGACCTTCAGCTCGGCGGTCGCGCCGGCCTTGAGGACGCCGCCGCCGACGTACAGCACCGGGCGCTTGGCGGCGGTGATGAGCTTGGCGGCCTCGCGGATCTGCTTGGCGTGCGGCTTGGTGACCGGCCGGTAGCCGGGCAGGTCGGTCTGCGGCGGCCAGCTGAAGGTGGTCCGTGCCTGGAGGGCGTCCTTGGCGATGTCGACCAGGACGGGGCCCGGCCGGCCGGTCGAGGCGATGTGGAACGCCTCGGCGATGGTGCGCGGGATGTCCTCGGCCTTGGTGACCAGGAAGTTGTGCTTGGTGATCGGCATCGTGATGCCGCAGATGTCCGCCTCCTGGAAGGCGTCCGTGCCGATCGCCTTGGAGGAGACCTGGCCGGTGATCGCGACGAGCGGCACGGAGTCCATGTGCGCGTCGGCGATCGGGGTGACCAGGTTGGTGGCGCCCGGGCCCGAGGTGGCCATGCAGACGCCGACCTTGCCGGTGGCCTGCGCGTAGCCGGTGGCCGCGTGGCCGGCGCCCTGCTCGTGGCGGACCAGCACGTGCCGGACCTTGGTGGAGTCCATCATCGGGTCGTACGCCGGGAGGATGGCGCCGCCCGGAATACCGAAGACCGTCTCGGCCCCTACTTCCTCGAGAGAGCGAATGAGGGACTGCGCACCCGTGACGTGTTCGACGGTGACGGACGGCTGTCCGCCGCTACGGGCCCGCGGCTGAGGATGGTGGGCCCCGGAGGCCTGCTCGGTCATCGGCTTCTCTTCTCGATGCTGAGGGTTTTTGCGAGGGTTTGGTACGTGCCGGTGCAACAAAAAACCCCTCGTGCCGTGAGGCAAGCGAGGGGAGCGCGTCGGGAGGTGTCCGCAGAGCCTGATCGGTGCGGCTCTGCTCAGCCGACGCGCTTTCCAAGTACG
Source organism: Streptomyces sp. NPDC018833 (assembly GCF_044390825.1). Classification (NCBI taxonomy): domain Bacteria; kingdom Bacillati; phylum Actinomycetota; class Actinomycetes; order Kitasatosporales; family Streptomycetaceae; genus Streptomyces; species Streptomyces sp. NPDC018833. Next base: position 235,365 of record NZ_JBIRZM010000004.1, read on the forward strand.
AGAATTCGGGTGCGCATGGCACTGACCCTCTCCCCGCCGCGCCGTCACTGTCAAGTGGGTGGGACACGCGTCTCATTATTTGAGCCATTCCGGGCAGGCGGAATGCCCACGGTCAGAACCGGCATCGACATCCCCGCCGGGACCGGGTACTGGTCCCTGACCAGGGCACGGCGCAGCCGGTACTCGTCCAGCGGCCCCGCGAAGGCCATGCCCTGACCGTGCGTGCAGCCCATGGCCCGCAGCGCGAGCACCTGCTCCGGCATGTCCACTCCGTCCGCGACGGACTGCATGCCGAGATCGCGGGCGATGCGCAGCAGCCCGCTGGTGATCTTGTGCAGCCGGGCGGACTCGACCACGCCCTCGACCAGGCCGCGGTCGAGCTTCAGCACGTCCACGGGCAGGCGCCGCAGGGCGTTGATGGCCGCGTAGCCGCTGCCGAAGCCGTCCAGGGCGATCCGTAAGCCGAGTCTGCGCAGAGCGACCAGCCGCTGCTCCAGCTCGTCGAAGGAGATCCGCGGATCGCTGTCCGCGAGCTCGATGACCAGCGCCCCGGAGGGCAGCTGGTGACGGGTGAGCAGCGCCTCGATCGAGCCAAGCGGCAGGGACCTGTCCAGCAGCAGCCGTGCCGACAGCCGCACCGAGACGGGGGTCGGATGGCCGAGTCTGCCGCGCTCGGCGGCCTGCTCCACGGCCTCCTCGAGCAGCCAGCGGCCGAGCTCGGCGGTGCGGTTGCCCTCGTCGGCGACCCGCAGGAACTCGGCGGGGGTGAACAGAATGCCCTGCGCCGAACGCCATCGGGCCTGCGCGGACACGGCGGCGATCCGTCCGGTGGTCAGACTCACCACGGGCTGGTGCAGGAGGGCGAACTCGCCGTCGTGCAGGGCACTGCGCAGCCTGGCGGCCAGCTCGGTGCGGCGCACCACGTCGGCCTGCATCTGGGGCGCATACAGCTCGACGCGGTCCTTGCCGGCGGCCTTGGCGCGGTACATGGCGAGGTCCGCGTTGCGCATGAGGTCGGTGGGGCTGATGCCCGGCTCGGCGAAGGCCACGCCGATGGAGGCGGCCACCCGTACCTCGGCGCCGTCGATGCGGTACGGCTGGGAGAGCATGAGCCGCAGCCGGTCGGCGATCTCGTGCACCTGGAGCTCGCGGGCGGTCCGGTCGTGGGTGCCGTCGCCGACGATGAGCGCCGCGAACTCGTCGCCGCCGAGCCGCGCTGCGGTGTCCCCGGCCCGTACGGAATCGGCCAGCCGGCGAGCCGCCTGGATCAGCAGCTCGTCGCCCGCCTGATGGCCGAGACGGTCGTTGACGCCCTTGAAGCCGTCGAGGTCGATGAAGAGCACGGCGGTGCCCGGGTCGCCGGACCTGCGGCCGGTGAGGGCGCGGCGGACCTGCTCGGCGAACAGGGCGCGGTTGGGCAGGTCGGTCAGCGGGTCGTGCTCGGCGTTGTGCTGGAGCTGGGCCTGCAGGCGCACCCGCTCGGTGACGTCCCGGCTGTTGAAGATCAGCCCGCCCTGGTGGCGGCTGACCGTGGACTCCACATTGAGCCACTCGCCCGTGCCCGATCGGAAGCGGCACTCGATGCGGGTCGTCGGCTCGTCAGCGGCGGCAGCGGATGCGGACGCGGCGAGGAACCGGCGCACCTCGTGGACGACACGGCCGAGGTCCTCGGGGTGGATGAGAGAGGCCAGCTCGGAGCCGACGAGCTCCTCGGCGTCACGCCCGTAGACCTTGGTGGCCGCGGGCGAGACGTAACGCAGGACACCCGTGGGCGCGGCGATCATGATGACGTCGCTGGAGCCCTGGACCAGGGAGCGGAAGTGGTTCTCCTTCTGGGCCAGTTCATGGGTGAGCGCGATGTTGTCCAGGAGCATGATGCCCTGCCGTACGACGAGGGCGAGGACGACCGTGCAGCCGGTGATCACGACCACGCGGTCGACACGGCGGTCCTCGGTGACGCTGTACAGGATCCCCAGCGTGCACACCGCCGCGGCGAGATACGGCGTGAGAGCGGCGAGCGAGCTCGCGAGGGGCCGCCCGGCCTGGCGGGGCTGGCGCGGCGGTCCGCCGGCCTCGGTGGCGCGGCGCGCGCCCCAGGGTGCGTACGCGAGCAGCAGCGAGCCGGCGAACCAGCCCGCGTCGAGCAGCCGGCCCGACTGGTAGCTCTCGCGCAGCAGCGGCAAGGTGAACAGGGCGTCGCACAGCACGGTCAGGGCGAGCCCCGCGATCGCCGTGTTGACGGCGGAGCGGTTGGCCGGAGAACGCCGGAAATGGAGCGCGAGCACCATGCTGACCAGCACGATGTCCAGCAGCGGATAGGCGAGGGACAGCGCCGCCGGAGCCACGCTCTCGCCCTGGGCGTGCGCGGTGTGGGCGAGGGCGAGGCTCCACGACAGGGTGAGCAGTGAGCCGCCGATCAGCCAGGCGTCGAGGCCCAGGCAGACCCAGCCGGCTCTGGTCACCGGGCGCTTGGCGAGCACCAGGAGGCCGATGACGGCCGGGGGTGCGAAGCACAGGAAGAACAGGTCGGCGACGGACGGACTCGGCACCTCGCGCCCGAGCACCACCTCGTACCAGCCCCAGACAGCGTTGCCGGCCGATGCCATCAGCGAGGAGAGCGAGAACAGCAGCCAGGCGGGGCGGAGGCGGCACTCGGGTGTGCGCGCGTAGAAAAGGCACGAGACCGCGGCGACGAGCGCGGCGGCGCTGAGCCCGAAGTCGCCCATGATCAGCGCCAGTTCGCGCGAGCCCCAGCCCAGGGCCGCGCCCACGCCGTACCCGGCGCAGACGGCGGCCAGGGTGAGCTGCGGAAGCAGCGCGCCACCGCCCGAGACGGCGTCCCGGGCTATCACCGCTCCCGGGGCGCTCACCACGCCGCCGCCCTCGGGTGCGTGGTCGGCGGCTGGGGCCTCGCCGGGTGCGTGATCGGCGGGTGCGCCGAGCACGGTCGGCGCACCGGAGTGCGCACCGCCCGGTGGCGCCTGCACGGCGGAGCGCACAGCAGCCGCCGTCGGCGGCCCCGCCGCGTCGGTTCGTCGGTCCATCGACCCTGCATCGCCCGTCGCCCCCCTCAGGTCTGATCGGCCATCACCTCGCGTAGCAGCACCGCCCCTCGCGCCCGGTGCAGCCCCCAGGTCGGGACGATACACCAATATCGTCACTCAGGGACATAGGACCTCTACTCTCAGTGACGACCTGCGAAGATAACGGCACGCGGCGCATTCGGTTGACTTCGCAGAGTGTTCACGAGTCGTCGCGCAGCGGTCAGGTGGCAGTGGTCATCACCACGTTCCGCAGAGGCTCGTCCGCGGTGAACCGGGTGAGCTGATCGGCCAGCAGACGCTTGGCCCGGGGCATGAACGCCGTGGTCGAGCCGCCTACGTGGGGACTGATCAGGACGCCGGGCGCGTGCCAGAGCGGATGGGCGGCGGGCAGCGGCTCGGGGTCGGTGACATCCAGCGCCGCGGTGATCCGTCCGCTCTCCACCTCGGCGAGCAGCGCCTTTGTGTCGACGACGGGTCCACGGGCAACGTTCACCAGGAGCGCGCCGTCCTTCATCCGGGCCAGGAAGTCGGCCCCCACCAGGCCCTTCGTCTGCTCCGTGAGCGGCGTGGAGAGAATCACGACGTCCGCGGCCGGCAGCAGCTCCGGCAGGTCGGCGAGTGCGCGCACTTCGCCGCGCTCCGTTGCCCGGGCAGAGCGCGCGACGCGCGCCACCCGCGCGCACTCGAAGGGCGCGAGCCGGTCCTCGATGGCCGCGCCGATGGAGCCGTAACCGACGATGAGGACCGACTTGTCGGCGAGCGCAGGGTAGAAGCCCGCCCGCCACTCCTCGGCATCCTGACCCCGCACGAAACCGGGGATGCCGCGCAGCGAGGCGAGGACCAGCGCGAGCGCGAGCTCGGCGGTCGACGCCTCGTGCACCCCCCGGGCGTTGCACAGGCGTACGCCATCCGGCAACGACGAAAGCCCCGGTTCCACATGGTCGATGCCGGCGGAGAGGGTCTGCACGACGCGCACGGACCGCATCGCCGCCAGAGGGCGTATGGCGACCTCCATGCCCTTCATGTACGGAACGACGTAGTAGACGCAGTCGGCGGGGTCGGCCGGGAAGTCGGGTCCACCGTCCCAGAACCGGTACGTGAGGCCCGAGCGGGCGGGCGCGGGCAAGCCGTCGATCTCGTCGGCCGGAATGGGCAGCCACACATCAGCAGTCATGGTCAGGAGGCTATGCGAAGGGTTCCGGACAGCATTGGTTAGTTTTGACGACGGCCATGCGGCCCGACGGGAAGGTACGGGGAGTTGGAGCGCAGGACAATCGGTGCGGCGGCCCTCGAAGTGGGCGCCGTCGGCCTCGGCTGCATGCCGATGAGCTGGGCCTACACCAGCTCCGAGCAACTCGGGGAGCGCTCGCTGCGTGCCGTCCACGCCGCGCTGGACGCCGGTTCGACCCTGCTCGACACGGCCGACATGTACGGGCCGTTCACCAACGAGCTGCTGCTCGGCAGGGCGCTGAAGGAACGGCGCCCGGAGGCCTTCGTGTCGACGAAGGCGGGTCTGCTGGTGGGCGACCAGCACATCGTCGCCAACGGGCGCCCGGGATACGTGAAGCGGGCCTGCGACGCGTCGCTGCGCCGCCTGCAGACCGATGTGATCGACCTCTACCAACTGCACCGGGCGGATCCCGAGGTGCCCGTGGAGGAGACCTGGGGCGCGATGGCGGAGCTGGTGTCGGCGGGCAAGGTGCGGGCGCTCGGCCTGTGCGCGGTGGGGGCGCGTGCCGGGCGCCGTTCGGGGGCGGACCTGCATGAGCAAACGATTCGGCAGCTGGAGCGGGTGCAGCAGGTGTTCCCGGTGAGCGCGGTCGAGGCGGAGCTCTCGGTGTGGTCGCCGGAGGCGCTGGAGCGGCTGCTGCCGTGGTGCGAGGCGCGCGGGATCGGGTTCCTGGCGGCGATGCCGCTGGGGAACGGTTTCCTCACCGGGACGCTGACGCCCGGGCAGGGCTTCGAGGCGGATGACGTACGGGCACGGCATCCGCGGTTCACGGCGGAGATGATGGCGGCCAACCAGCCGGTGGTGGCGGGCCTCCGGCGGATCGCGGAGCGGCACGGCCCGGGCACGACGCCCGCGTGCGTGGCGCTGGCCTGGGTGCTCCGGCAGGGGCGGCACGTGGTGCCGCTGCCGGGGACGAAGCGGCCGCGGTGGGCGGCGGAGAACGCGACCGCCGCGGTTCTGGAGCTGACCGCGCGGGACCTGTCCGAGATCGCCGCACTCCCACCGGCGCGAGGGTCCTGGGACTGAGGGGGCGGGGGACGGGCCGGGCCGGGGGGAGCGCGGGCGGGGGGTGCCGGGGCCCGTCGGCCGAGGCGGACGACTGGGCAGCCCCGGCCGAGGTGAACGGCCGGGAGCCCCGGCCGAGGTGGACGGCCGGGAGCCCCGGCCGAGGTGAACGGCCGGGAGCCCCGGCCGAGGTGGACGGCCGGGAGCCCCGGCCGAGGTGGACGGCCTGGCAGCCGGGACCCAGGTGGACGGCCGAGGTGGACGGCGGGGAGCCCCGGCCGAGGTGACGTTCGGGCAGCCGGGACCCAGGCGGACGGCCGAGGTGGACGGCCGGGAGCCCCGGCCGAGGTGACGTTCGGGCAGCCGGGACCCAGGCGGACGGCCGAGGTGGACGGCCGAGCAGCCGGGACCAGGCGGACGGCCGAGGTGGGCGGCCGGGCAGCCGGGGCCGAGGGGCCGCGCCGTGGGCTGCCACGGCGAGCGAACGGACAGCGGGCGGTGCCGACCGGGCCTGCGCAGGCAGGCGGCCGGGCAGCGCGGGCCGGAGCCGCCGCCGCGAGCGGCGGGCGGCGTGCCGGGCAGCGGGTCTGCTCAGGCAGACGGCCGAGTAACGGGCCGGGCAGGCTGGGCCTGCCCGGGCGCCATGCCGTCGGCCGAGGCGCACACGGCCGGACAGGGGCCGAGCGAACCTGCCCAGGCACCGCGCAGCGCGGGCCGGGCTGCCGTCGCGAGCGGCCTGGCCGCTGCCAGGCCTGCCAGGCAGACGGCCGGCGTGCCCAGGGCGCACGGCCGGTCGGACGAGGTGGGCGGCCGGGCAGCCGGGGCGAGGGGCCCGGCAGGAAGGCCCGGCAGGCTGGCCGGCCGGACAGAGGGTCGGCCGGGCTCGCGGGCGCGTGCTCGCGAGCGTTCTGGGGAAGACCGGGAACCTCTGGGCCGGTTGCGGTGTAAGAACAGTAGTCAGGCAGTTCACCCGGCTCGCCGGGCAGCGCAAGCAGCCGTCGAAGGGATCACCACCGTGCACCGTCCTGCATTGACGGCCGTCATGGCCGCCGCCGTGCTCGTTCTCACGGCCGGGTGCTCCTCGGGCGACGGGAAGGATTCGGCGGGCGGTGCCGGGCCGTCCTCGGATGCCGCGGCCTCTCCCACCGGCGGCTCCGCCGGCACCTCCCCCACCCCCTCGGGACCGCCGGCCAAGGGCTCCGTGAAGGTCGTCTCGACCCTGACGGAAGGGCTGGAATCCCCCTGGGGCGTTGCGGCTCTGCCCGGCGGGGACCTGCTGGTCGCCTCGCGCGACGAGGGCACGATCACCCGTGTCGCGGCGGACGGCGGCAAGAAGACGGAGATCGGTTCGGTGCCGGGCGTCGCCCCCGGCGGGGAGGGAGGTCTGCTGGGCCTCGCGGTCTCCCCGTCCTTCGCCTCGGACGGCCAGATCTACGCATACTTCACCACCGCCTCGGACAACCGCATCGCCCGCATGCTGTACGACGAGCAGAAGCCGCCCGGGCAGCAGTTGGGCGCGCCGGACACGGTGCTGCGCGGCATCCCCAAGGGGGTGATCCACAACGGCGGGCGGATCGCCTTCGGGCCGGACAAGATGCTCTACGCGGGCACGGGGGAGACGGGTGACACGGGGCTCGCGCAGGACAAGGAGTCGCTGGGCGGCAAGATCCTGCGGATGACCCCGGACGGCGAGCCGGTGCACGGCAATCCGGACGCCGACTCGGTGGTGTATTCGTACGGGCACCGCAATGTGCAGGGCCTCGCCTGGGACACCGAGAAGCGGCTGTGGGCGGCGGAGTTCGGGCAGAACACCTGGGACGAGCTGAATCTCGTCGAGCCGGGGAAGAACTACGGCTGGCCGGCGGCGGAGGGCAAGGCCGGCAAGGCGGGCTTCACCGACCCGGTGGCGCAGTGGCGGACGGAGGACGCCTCGCCGAGCGGTATCGCCTACGCCGAGGGGTCGATCTGGATGGCCGGGCTGCGCGGCGAGCGCCTGTGGCGGATTCCGCTGTCCGGGGCGGAACCTTCGGCCGAGCCCCAGGCGTTCCTCGAAGAGGAGTACGGCCGTCTGCGCACCGTGCTGTCGGTGGGCGGGGACCAGGTCTGGCTCGTCACCAGCGAGACGGACACCCGGGGCACGCCCGAGCCGGGTGACGACAGGATCCTCCGGTTGGAGGTGAGGTAGGAGGCGGACGGTCCGTGTTCAACACCTTCGAGGAGTTCTTCGCCCCGGGCCGCAGACACACCGACGAGGAGCGGCACCGCCTGGCGCTGACCCGGACCGACGTCGGGGACAGCGACCCCGGCAGCGGCCCGATAGACCTCGCGTCGGGCAGGGTCACGATCCGGGTTGCGCAGGAACCGCCGACTCCTGCGCCGGAGGCTCCGGCCCGTCCAGCAGATCGGTGAACAGCCGCAGGCGGTGCGCCATCGCCGCCGCCTCGCCCCGGCCCGAGACACCCAGCTTGGCCAGGATGTTGGAGACATGGACGCTCGCCGTCTTCGGTGAGATGTAGAGCTCCTCGGCGATGCGTCGGTTGCTGTGCCCGACCGCGACCAGGCGCAGCACGTCCTGCTCCCGGGGTGTCAGGCCGAGCGGCGGGGGCGACGGCGTGGCCTGCGGGGCCGCGGAGTTGTCGGGTGCGGTGCCGGCGAGGGGGATACGGGCGCGCCGGGCGAGCAGTTCGACGTCCTCGGCCAGCAGGCGGGCGCCGAGTCCGGCCGCCGTTTCGCCGGCTCGGCGCAGCAACTCGGTCGCGCGGGCGCGGCGCTCGTCACCCGACCCGGAGGAGCCCGACCCGGAGCCGGACCCGGACCCGGCCGCGTGCAGCAGGGCCTCGGCCCAGCGGTGGCGTACGCGGGCGAGGTCGTAGGGACGTTCCAGTGGTTCGAAGGCGCGCCCCGCCTCGGCCCAGTGCTCGGCGCTGTCCTGTCCCTCGGCACGGAACAGTTCGGCCCGCACCCACCGCTCATGTGCGGACCAGACGGGGACGGCGCTCGCCAAGGAGCGCGCGGCCCCGCGGATGCGCCGCAGGGCGTCCTCGCGGCCCGGCTCCGCCGACGGCAGACCGCGGGCGTCGGCCTCTGCCGTGGCGGCGGCTCGCAGCAGCGGCCAGGCGTAGCGCTGGGTGCCGGGCGGGAATCCGCCGGCGGCGGCGCGGGCGAGTTCCGTCCTCGCGTCCGCGAGCCGTCCCTCGGCCGCGGCGATCTCCACCGCGGCGGTGGTGAGCGGCAGGGTCGTCTGCGGTACGGGGTCGTGCGGGCCGAAGTGGTCACAGGCGCTGCGCAGATGCTCCGCCGCGGCGGTGGTGTCGCCGCGCCCGACGGCGAGGAAGGCGAGGCGCAGGGAGGCGGAGCCACGGGGCTGGGGGCTCGGAGCGATCCGGAGGGTCTGCCGGGCCTCCTCCGCCGCCTCGTCCCAGCGTCCGAGCGACTCATAGGATTCGGCGAGGTTCTGGCGGATCCATGCCTCGCTGTCCAGCAGGCCGTACCGCTGGGTGATGCCGATGCCCTCCAGCATGATCGCGACGGCCTCGCGGGAGCGGCCCAGGCCCTCCAGCACGGAGGGCAGGTTCACATGAATGCGGCCGATGTGGGAGACGTCGAGGGCGGCGGCGCGTTCCTTGACCGCGTACAGCTCGGCGAGCCCGCCCTCGGTGTCGCCGGAGTCGGCCAGGAGGCAGCCGAGAGTGAGCCGGGCCCGCAGTGCGATGTCCTCCTCTCCGACCATGCGGGCGTAGGCGACGGCGCGTTCGGCGGTGGCGAGGCTGGCGGGCCCCGGGTCGTGGGTCATGCCCCAGCGGGCCGCCTCGGCGAGCACCTCGGCATGGACGGCGGACGGCGGCAGTCCACGGACGAGTTCCTGTGCGGCGCCGAGTTCGGCCCAGCCGTCCCCACGGCCGAGGCCGGATATCAGCCGCGAGCGCTGTACGGAGAACCAGGCGGCGCGGAGCGGATCGCCCTCGGCCTCCGCGAGGCGCTGCCCGCGCTTGGCGATCTTCAGTGCGCGTTCGCGTTCGCCGCACAGCCGGCCGGCGACGGAGGCCTCCGCCATCAGGTCGAGGTAGCGCAGGGGCGTGGTGGCCGGGTCACAGCCGCACGGGGGGTAGACCTCGGCGTGGTCGACGGGCCGCAGCCGGTAACGCACCTCCTGGGGCGCGTCGTCCCACAGCTCCATGGCCCGCTCCAACAGGCGCAGTTGCTCGGCGTAGGCGTGACGGCGGCGGGCGGCGACGGAGGCGGCGAGCACGGCGGGCAGGGCCTTGGCAGCGTCGTTCGCCCGGTACCAGTAGGTGGCAAGCCGCGTGGCACGCTCCTCCTCGCGTACGAGCGCCGGATCGGCCTCCAGGGCCTCGGCGTAGCGGCGGTTGAGCCGGGAGCGTTCGCCGGGCAGCAGATCGTCGCTGACGGCCTCGCGCGCCAGGGAGTGGCGGAATCGGTAGCCGTCGCCGTCGGGTGCGGAAAGAACGATGTTCGCGCCGACGGCGGCGCGCAGCGCTTGGTCGAGGTCGTCCTCGGGCAGTCCGGCGACGGCGTGCAGCAGTCCGTGCTCGACGGTGGAACCGCCCTCGGCCAGGATGCGGACGACGCGTTGGGTGTCCTCGGTGAGGGCCTCGATGCGGACGAGAAGGATGTCGCGCAGGGAGTCCGGGAGTCCGGAGCAGGAGTCGTCGCTGATGCTGGCGGCCAGTTCCTCGACGAAGAAGGCGTTGCCGTCGGAGCGTTCGAAGACGCGGTCGACGAGGGCGGGGGCCGGTTCCTCGGCCAGGATGCCGGCCATCTGGCGGCCGACCTCGGCGCGGTTGAAGCGGGTGAGTTCGACGCGCTGGACGGTGCGGGCACGGTCGAGTTCGGCGAGGAAGGGGCGCAGCGGGTGGCGCCGGTGGACGTCGTCCGAACGGTAGGTGGCCATCAGCAGGAGGCGTGCTCGCCGCAGGGTGCGGAAGAGGTACCCGAGCAGATGGCGGGTGGATGCATCGGCCCAGTGCAGGTCCTCGAGGACCAGGACGACGGTGTGTTCGCGGGCGAGGCGCTCCAGCAGGCGCGCGGTGAGTTCGAAGAGACGGGCCATGCCCTCCTCGTCGTGCCGGGGGGCGTCGGACCCCGCGGCAGCGCCCAGTTCGGGCACGAGCCGGGCCAGTTCACCCTCTTGACCGGCGGCGGCCTCGGCGAACTCGTCGGGCAGGCGCCGGTGCAGGGTGCGCAGGGCGGTGGAGAAGGCGGCGAACGGCAGCCCGTCGGCGCCGATCTCCACACAGCCGCCGACGGCGACGACCGCGCCCCTGCGGCACGCCTCGCTCAGCAACTCCTCGACGAGCCGGGTCTTGCCGACGCCCGCCTCGCCGCCGATGAGGAGCGCCTGCGGCTCTCCCCCGGGGCTCCCGTCCTCCGGACGGGAGCCGCCGGCCGCGCGGGTGAGTGCATCGTTGAGCAGTGCCAGTTCGCCGGCGCGGCCGACGAAGACGGGGCTGACGGACCTGGTCTCCACAGTGATGAGCATCGCACAGCCGTCCGGACCCCCGGGACGGCGTATCGCCGCGCTCGCCATCGAGGATCAGGCGGCGCGGGTGTAGCGGCTGCTGTCGACCGCGCCGGACGGCTCCCGCTTCTTGCGGCGAGCATGCCGTCGGCCGGCCCGGCGGACGGCCAGGGCCTGCCGGACGAGGCGCTGGGCGTCGGCCTGGCGGATCAGTTCGGCGCGGTGCTGTTCCTGGAACGCGTAGTGCAGCACGGGGTGCTCCTTCGGGACGAGGTGCCGGGCTCGTGCACGGCTTCTGTCGATGACCTCGACTCTCGTCTCCCAGGTGGCTGTCCCGCATCGGGCGATTGCCGCATGTTCCGGGGGTCGGGGGCCTTAGACCGCATGTTCGGTTCGCGCCGGGCTCAGGTGGCCCGGCACGCTCCCCCACGGCCTGCGGCGTGGAAGGGCCCCAACCCCCGGTGGAGCCCTGCGCGCACGGGAGGGGCCCGCACGCCGCGTTGCCGTCAGTCGCCATGGCTCGGCCACGGTTCTCCCTCGGCATTCGACCGGGAGGTTCCCCGCCCTCCGCATTGCGTTCTCTCCCGTAGCCCTGCGGGCACGGGCGGTGCCACCGGCACCGGACCCTCCCCCTACGCCCTGCGGAATCCCACTCACCGATCCGGCCCGATCCCCACGAATGGCCCTGGAACCGCCTGTTCCGGGATGCCTACGGCTCGTACACGTACGGCGTCGTCGTCGCCAGGGCCCCGAAACCGAGGCGCTGAAGGATGGGGCGACTGTCGTCGGACGCGTCCACCTGGAGGTATCGCATGCCCCGCCGCGCCGCGGCCTCGGCACGGTGGGCGACCAGGGCACGGTAGATGCCGCGGCCGCGCCAGTCGGGATGGGTCCCGCCGCCCCACAGGCCGGCGAAGTCCGTGCCGGGCGTGAACTCGACGCGGGCCGCGCACACCGGCAGGTCCCCCGCCATCGCGACGGTCATGAGGACCCTGTCCGGCGCCTGCGCGAGTTGGGCGAGGAGCTGCTGTCGCAGCCGGGAGCCGTCCGTGCCGAACGCCTGGTCGTGGACCCGCATCGTCAGCTCGACGCCCGCGGCCCCGGTGACCCGCTCCAGCCGTACGCCGTCGGGAAGTTCGGGGACGGACGGCAGGGCGCCCGTCTCGGCGACGAGAACGGTCTCCGCCGGCTCGGGAGTGAACCCGGCCGCGAGGAGCCGGGCGCCGAGGTCCTGCGGTTCGTCATGGCTGTAGAGCTTCCACTCGAAGGCGAGGCCGCGTTCGGTGAAGTACCGCACCTGCTCGGCGATCTCGGCGTCCGCCGTGTCCGCCGTCAGCTCCGAGAAGAGGACACCGCTCCAGTCGCCGTCGGCACCGGTCAGCCGCACGACGCGACCGGCGCGTTCGGTCAGGGGCCCGGCGGTGTCGGGCGTCGTGATGCGGCGGCGCATCTGCTGGTCGAAGAGTGTGAGCACCGCTGCGTCGTCCATGCGCGCATTGGAGCACTCGTATGTCTCCGACACCCAGCGGTTTTACGGCTGCTACGAGGCCGAGGCCTGCAGCCGCCACCACCCCGCCATCGCTACGAGGCGGAGCCGGGCGGTCCCGCGACTCGCGCCACCTACGAGGCCGAGGCCCGCAGCCGCCTCCGACCACGGTGCCGCTTACGAGGCGGAGCCGGGCGGTCCCGCGACTCGGGCCGCCGACGAGGCCGGGGCCCGCAGCCGCCTCCACTCCGGTGCGAGCACCGACCAGACCTCCATGTCGTGCCGTACGCCGCGGTAGAGGTAGCTGCCGCGCAGCACGCCCTCGTGCGTCATCCCCAGCCGCTCGGCGACGGCGATGCTGGCCTTGTTGGCGGTGGAGACCTGCCACTCGATGCGGTGCATGCCGCGCTGTTCCACCGCCCAGTCGATGATCTCGCGCGTCGCGCGGGTGACGAGCCCGCGACCCGCCGCAGAGGGCTCCAGCCAGCAGCCCGCCTCGCAGGTGCCCATGGCGACGTCCATGATGCGGAAGAGCACGCCGCCGACGAGGGTGCCCTCCAGCCAGATGCCGTAGATGCGCCCGGTGTCGGCAGCGGCCTTGTCCGCGTAGCTCTGGAGGAACGCGCGGGCGGCGGCCACGTCCGTGGCGGCATCGGCCAGGCCGACGTACCGGCCTATGTACTCACGGCCCCGCTCGATGTGGGCGAAGAATTCCTCGGCCTGCCATGGCTCCAGTGGACGCAGTTGGGCTCCGTCGTCGCCGAGGCTTCTCGCGAACACTGCGCTCCTCGTGGGTTACGGTACGAGCTCCCCTCGATCGCCCGCACGCTGCACGGGGATCTTCGCACGGGCCGCCTCACGGCACTCGGGCTTTTCGATGCTGATGCGCGGCAGCCAGCGGTCGAGCCGGCGCGGCAGCCACCAGTTCACCCCGCCGAGCATGTGCATGAGGGCAGGGACGAGCAGAGTGCGCAGGACGAAGGCGTCCAGCGCGACGGCGACGGCGAGCCCGATGCCGAACATCGCGATGACGCGGTCGCCGCTGAGGACGAAGGCGAGGAAGACCGAAATCATGATCACGGCGGCGGAGTTGATGACACGGGAGGTCTCGGCGAGGCCGACCCGTACGGCACGCCGGTTGTCCCCGGTCTCCAGCCACTCCTCGTACATCCGGCCGACCAGGAACACCTGGTAGTCCATGGAGAGTCCGAAGAGCACCGAGACCATGATGACGGGCAGGAACGGCTCTATCGGTCCCGCCCGGCCGAGGCCCAGCAGTTCGCTGCCCCAGCCCCACTGGAAGATCGCGACGACGACTCCGAAGGCGGAGGCGACGGCGGCGACGTTCATCAGGGCAGCCTTGAGCGGGATGCCGATGGAGCGGAAGGCGAGCAGCAGGAGCAGGCAGCCGAGCGTGATGACGACGCCGACGAACAGGGGCAGCTTGCCGATGACGATGTCCGCGAAGTCGTCGTATCCCGCGGTGACGCCGCCGACGTGGGCCGTCAGGGAGCTGCCCTGTTCGGCCGCGGGCAGGACCTCGTCGCGCAGCCGGTCGACGAGTTCGCTCGTCTCCCGGGACTGCGGGGAGGTGTCCGGTACGACGGTGAGGATCGCGGTGTCCCCGCTGCCGTTGTAGGCGACGGGGCCGGTGGACGCGATGCCGTCGGTGGCGCGCAGGGTCTGGGCCAGCCGGTCCATCGCGAGTTCGTCGTCGGCGCCGTCGAGTGAGGCGACGACGGTCAGGGGCCCGTTGACGCCCGGGCCGAAGCCGTCGGCTAGCAGGTCGTACGCCTGGCGGGTGGTGGCCGTCGCAGGACCGTTGCCCTGGTCGGAGGTGCCGAGGCGGAGCGAGAGGGTCGGCAGGGCGAGCACGAGCATCACGACGGCGGCGACGGCGCCGAGCCGCTTGGGGTGGCGTTCGACGAACGCGGACCAACGCGCGGCGAGGCCGGTGGGCAGCTCGGGCCGGGGGCCGCGCCTGGCGAGCCGGCGGCGCTCGCGTCGGGTCAGGGCGCGCATTCCGATGAGGGAGAGCAGGGCGGGCAGCAGGGTCACCGACGCGGCGACCGTGAGGACGACGGTCAGGGACGCGGCGATCGCGACGCCGTTGAGGAAGCCGAGACGCAGGATCAGCATGCCGAGCAGTGCGATGCAGACGGTGGCACCGGCGAAGACGACGGCGCGGCCCGTGGTGGCCACCGCCTCGCGCGCCGCCTCGGCGACCGGGAGTCCGCGTTTGAGGCCCTTGCGGTGCCTGGTGACGATGAACAGCGCGTAGTCGATGCCGACGCCGAGGCCGATGAGCATGCCGAGCATGGGCGCGAAGTCCGCCACCGACATGGCGTGGCCGAGGAGCACGGTGCCCGCGTACGCGGTGCCGACGGAGACGAGCGCCGTGGCGATGGGCAGCACACTGGCGGCGAGGGAGCCGAAGGCGAGGAAGAGGACGATGGCGGCGACGGCCACGCCGACGATCTCCGCGATGTGTCCGCCGGGGGCCTCGGTCAGGGCGACGGCGCCGCCGCCGAGCGCGACCCGCAGGTCGCCCTCCTCGGCCGCCTCGGCGGTGTCCACCAGTGCCCGCGCCTGAGGCTCGGGGACTTCGTCGGCCTGCGCGGCGAAGGTGACGACGGCGTACGCGGTGCGCCCGTCGGCGCTGATCTGCAGCGCGCCTTGACTGCCGTAGGGGCTGGTGACGGAGGCGATGCCGTCGAGTCCGGCGACGCGGTCCAGCATGGCGGACACGCGTTGCTCGACGGCCGGAGAGCGGACGCTGCCGTTCTCGGTGTGCCAGACAACGGTGTTGCCGTCGCCGACACGGCCGTCGAAGCCCTCTTCCAGGAGGGCGGTCGCCCGGCCGGATTCCGTGCCCGGTACGCCGTAGTCGCTGGAGTACGCGGACCCGGCGACGCTCGCTGCCGCCGTGGTGCCACCGAGGGCGAGGAGCCAGAGCAGGACGACGACGAGGCGGTGCCTGACGCACCACCGGGCGATACCTGCCACCGGACCCGCTCCCTGGGTGGTTCGTGGATCTTTGACCGGGAACCGCCCGCAAAGAACTCATGACCTGCAGGGAATACTGTCGCAGGCAATAGTGATCTTTTGACCGTTTCGTGGGGTTCCTCACACAGAGGCACGGGCGGTGGTGAACGGCGGGCTCGGCCCCGGCCGGCCGCGGCCACGTGACCGTCGACCCACCAGGGCGACACGACGAGCATCGGGACCCCGATGCCGAGACCGGTGGGCAACGTCGGCCGCCCTCGCCACATGTCGCCGAGAAGACCTGGTGACGACCCCGTGGTGAACGTCCAAGAGGCGGCTCGGCAGACCAATCGAGATCCGGCCACCGACATGTGGTCCGTGAGGACTGGTCGGGGCGTCAGGTGCCCGTAGGGCGGCGGAAATCAGCCTCGGTCCACAAGACGGCCGGAATTGTCGGTGTCCCCTGGCACGATGGCCGACATGGAATACAGGGGGATCGATCAGACGGCACTGACGCCCGCGGACGCGGCGGAATTCGCCCGCATGCTCCACGACGCGCCCGGCCCTCATCTGGGCCGCGCCCCCGTCCCGGTGCTCGTGCACGGGCCCCGCGCCCCGCTCGCGGAGCGCCGCGAGGCGTTCCGCGGGATGTACGAGGCGATCACGGCGCGGATCGGTGAGCCGACGCTCTACGGCGGGTCATCACAGGGCCCCAGTGTCCGCTGGCGCGACAGCCGCCGGGTGGTGCTGCTCGCCGGGGACCACCGGCAGGTGGGGCTGTCGGTCCACGACACGGGGACGCTGGAGGGTGAGGAGCAGCGGACGTTCGAGTGGGGAGGCGCCTGGTCCGGCGACGAGCCTCACGGCCTGGACTTCCTGCCATACGTATGGCAGTTGGACCGCAGCGGCCCGGGAGAGCGCCCCCAGGCGCGTCCCGGTGGCCGGCTCGCCACGAGCCTGGAGGACTTCCGGACCGGTCTCGAAGTGCTCCTCGCCGCCTGGGTGGAGCAGCTGCCGGTGCAGGTGGGCACCGACTGGGCCAGCTTCTGCGTGACCAGCTCCGCCGATCGCGGCCGTCGCATTCTTGTGTCGTACAGCATCGAGGACGGACTGTACGCGTCGGTGGACGACCGCGACGGGGAGGACGGCGAGGAGCAGGCCCTGCAGATGCGCGCCCGCGGCTGGCAGTCCCGCGACCGGGGCTGGTGGCAGACCGAGTTCGCCGCCCCGGAGCGGGAGCACGCGGCGGCGCTGGCGCACCTGGTGGTCACGGAGCTGCGGGCTCGCGGCACGAGGGAACCGGAGGAGTTGCGGGCCCGGGACGTCAGCTGCAAGGACCGCGGCGAGATGTGGCTGCCGGGGCTCGGCATACGCCACTGACGGGCGGGCGTTGTCCTTAGGCGCCGAGGAGTCCGGTGGCCGGCGCGAGCTGGCCGGTGAGCGGGTCCAGGTCGTTCGGCACCCCGGCGAGGCGGTTGAGCCCGGCGAGCTGCTCGGAGGGGGCGGGCACGTTCTCGCGGTGCTCGGATCCCACCGAGTCGGCGGAGATGGTGTCGAGTTCGTTCATCACCGAGGGGATCTGCAGGGCCTCGACGGGGGCGGCGCCCGCCGTCGGCGCGGCGAGCGCGGAGGCACCGGTGGCAAGGGCGAGGGCGGCGAATACGCGCTGTGCGGTGGTCATGCCGTGAGCAACGCAACGACGGATCATCGGTCACGGCCCCACCGCGCCACTCACCCGTGCGGTACGCCGCGACCTGGGCCCATGTGCCACCCACCCGTGCGATACGCCGCGGCCGGGGAGACAGGGCCGCCCGCTCGGTGCCGGCGGATCGGGGCCACCGCGCCGCCCGCCGCAGGGCGGCGCTGCGACCACTGGGGCTCGCCCGGATCACCGCCGCTCCGAACGACGCCCGCGTGAGCGGCACATGGTTCGCCCGGCTCGGCGGGACGGTGTGACCACCGCTCCCAGGGCAGCCCGCCGCCAGGCAAGGCAGCCACAGAACACGCCCCGGCGGCGCGGACGTGCCGGAGGGCGGCGCGCCCGGTGCTTGCGTGCCGCCCTCCCGCAGGGTGTCGTCAGGTCCCCGAGACGCCCAGCTTCTCCAGGATCAGCTCCTTGACGCGCGCCGCGTCCGCCTGGCCACGGGTCGTCTTCATGACCGCGCCCACGAGCGCGCCCACCGCCGCGACCTTGCCACCGCGGATCTTGTCCGCGATCGCCGCGTTGCCCGCGATGGCCTCGTCGACGGCCGCGCCCAGCGCACCCTCGTCCGAGACGACCTTCAGGCCGCGCTTCTCGACGACCTGGTCCGGGTCACCCTCGCCGGCGAGCACGCCCTCGAGACACAAGCGGGCCAGCTTGTCGTTGAGGTCGCCGGCCGCGACCAGCGCCGTCACACGGGCGACCTGCGCCGGGGTGATCGGCAGCTCCTCCAGGGCCTTGCCGGACTCGTTGGCGTTGCGCGCCAGCTCGCCCATCCACCACTTGCGGGCCGCGGCCGCGTCGGCGCCCGCCTCGATCGTGGCGACGATCAGGTCGACCGCACCCGCGTTGAGCATCGACTGCATGTCGTGCTCGGAGATGCCCCAGTCCTCGCGCAGCCGGTTGCGCCGCACCCGGGGCAGTTCGGGCAGACCCCCACGGAGCTTCTCGACCCACTCGCGGGCCGGGGCAACGGGCACCAGGTCCGGCTCGGGGAAGTAGCGGTAGTCCTCCGCCTCTTCCTTCACACGGCCCGAGGTGGTGGAGCCGTCGTCCTCGTGGAAGTGACGGGTCTCCTGGACAATCGTGCCGCCGGACGAGAGCACCGCGCCGTGCCGCTGGATCTCATACCGGGCCGCACGCTCCACGCTGCGCAGCGAGTTGACATTCTTCGTCTCACTGCGGGTGCCGAACTTCTCGGTGCCGTTCGGGCGCAGCGACAGGTTCACATCGCACCGCATCTGGCCCATCTCCATACGGGCCTCGGAGACGTCGAGCGCCCTGATGAGCTCGCGCAGCTCGGCGACGTACGCCTTGGCGACCTCGGGAGCGCGCTCACCGGCGCCGACGATCGGCTTGGTGACGATCTCGATCAGCGGGATGCCGGCGCGGTTGTAGTCCAGCAGGGAGTGGGACGCGCCGTGGATGCGGCCCGTGGCACCGCCGACGTGCGTCGACTTGCCGGTGTCCTCCTCCATGTGCGCGCGCTCGATCTCGACGCGGAAGACCTCGCCGTCCTCCAGCTGGACGTCCAGATAGCCGTTGAAGGCGATCGGCTCGTCGTACTGCGAGGTCTGGAAGTTCTTCGGCATGTCCGGATAGAAGTAGTTCTTCCGGGCGAAGCGGCACCACTCGGCGATCTCGCAGTTCAGCGCGAGGCCGATCTTGACTGCCGACTCGACCGCGATCGCGTTGACGACCGGGAGGGAGCCGGGCATGCCGAGGCAGGTGGGGCAGGTCTGCGAGTTGGGCTCGGCGCCCAGCTCCGTGGAGCACCCGCAGAACATCTTGGTCTTGGTGCCGAGCTCGACATGGACCTCGAGGCCCATGACGGGGTCGTAGGACGCGAGGGCGTCCTCGTACGACACCAGTTCAGTGACGGTCACGATGAAACTTTCCCTCTCAGCCCAGCAGTACGTCGTCGTCGCCGAGCCGCTTCAGCTCGCGGTAGAGGATGGCCAGGCCGGTGACGATGGCGGCGGCGGACACCGCGGCGTCGACAAGCCGCAGGAGGTCACCGTCCTCGCGGGCCAGCTTGGCCTGCTTGGCGACGCTGATCGCACCGAAGGCGGTGGTGCCCAGCGACACGTACAGCCCGGTCTTGGACTTCTTGAAGTTCTTGGCCTTCTTTGCCATGGCACTCACAGCGACGGAGCCTCCTCCAGCAGCGGGTGACCCCAGCGTTCCACGAATGCGGCCTCGACGGCGGCACCGACCCTGTACAGCCGGTCGTCCTTCATGGCGGGGGCGATGATCTGCAGGCCGACGGGCAGGCCGTCCTCGGGCGCGAGACCGCACGGCAGGGACATCGCCGCGTTGCCGGCCAGGTTGGTCGGGATGGTGCACAGGTCCGCGAGGTACATCGCCATCGGGTCGTCGGCGCGCTCGCCGATCGGGAAGGCGGTGGTCGGCGTCGTCGGGGAGACGATGACGTCAACCTGCCCGAACGCCTTCTCGAAGTCGCGCGTGATCAGCGTGCGGACCTTCTGCGCCGAGCCGTAGTACGCGTCGTAGTAGCCGGAGCTGAGCGCGTACGTGCCGAGCATGATGCGGCGCTTGACCTCGGGTCCGAAGCCGGCCTCGCGGGTGAGCGCGGTGACGTCCTCGGCGGACTTCGTGCCGTCGTCGCCGACGCGCAGGCCGTAGCGCATGGCGTCGAAGCGGGCCAGGTTCGAGGAGGCCTCGGACGGCGCGATGAGGTAGTACGCGGCGAGTGCCAGGTCGAAGGACGGGCAGTCCAGCTCGACGATCTCGGCGCCGAGCTCCTTCAGCAGTTCGACGGACTCGTCGAAGCGCTGCAGGACACCGGCCTGGTAGCCCTCGCCGCGGAACTGCTTGACGACACCGACGCGCATGCCCTGGACGGACCCGTTGCGGGCGGCCTCGACGACCGGCGGGACCGGGGCGTCGATGGACGTCGAGTCGAGCGGGTCGTGCCCGGCGATGACCTCGTGCAGCAGAGCCGCGTCCAGGACCGTACGGGCGCAGGGGCCGCCCTGGTCGAGGGAGGAGGAGAACGCCACCATGCCGTAGCGGGACACGCCTCCGTAGGTCGGCTTGACGCCGACGGTCGCCGTGACGGCGGCGGGCTGGCGGATCGATCCGCCGGTGTCCGTGCCGATGGCGAGCGGGGCCTGGAAGGAGGCGAGCGCGGCGGACGAGCCGCCGCCGGAACCGCCGGGGACACGGGTCAGGTCCCAGGGGTTGCCCGTGGGGCCGTACGCGCTGTTCTCGGTCGAGGACCCCATGGCGAACTCGTCCATGTTGGTCTTGCCGAGGATGACGACGTCGGCGGCCTTGAGCTTCTTGGTCAGGGTCGCGTCGTAGGGCGGGATCCAGCCCTGGAGGATCTTGGAGCCGACGGTCGTCGGGATGCCCTCGGTGGTGAAGATGTCCTTCAGCGCGAGCGGCACGCCTGCGAGCGGGCCGAGCTTCTCGCCCCTCGCGCGCTTCTCGTCCACGGCACTGGCCTGGGCGAGGGCTCCCTCGCGGTCGACGTGGAGGAAGGCGTTGACCTTCTCGTCGACGGCGTCGATACGGGCCAGGTGGGCTTCGGTGACCTCGACGGCCGTCAGCTCGCCCGCGGCGATCTTCTCGGCGGTCTCGGCTGCGGTGAGCCTGATACAGCTCTCGATTGTGTTCTTGGCCGTCATGGGATTAGTCCTCCCCCAGGATCTGCGGCACCTTGAAACGCTGCTGCTCCTGGGCCGGGGCGCCGGAGAGCGCCTGCTCAGGGGTGAGCGACGGACGGACCTCGTCCGCGCGCATGACATTGGTCAGCGGCAGCGGGTGGGAGGTCGGGGGTACGTCTTGGTCGGCAACCTCGGAGACGCGGGCGACCGCGCCGATGATGTCGTCGAGCTGTCCGGCGAAGTGGTCGAGCTCTTCGTCCTTCAGCTCCAGACGCGCCAGCCGGGCGAGGTGGGCGACCTCCTCGCGCGTGATGCCAGGCATGCAGCGATCCTCAGGGGTGAGTGTGATGGTTTTGGCCCAATCCTATGGGGCGGGGCGGGGTGACCGTGAAACGGTTTGCTCTCCCCCTCCCCGCCCGTCCCCGCAACCGGGACCAGGGCCCCGTGCCCCGGGCGCGAATCCCGCGTCCGCCGACCCGGGATCGGAGTGAGAGCACGCACGCCTGACGTCCCCCGCGCCGCTGGACCGAGACGGCCCCGGGCGGCCGCGCACGCATCCCGTTCTGCCTCGCACACGGGCTCCCAGGTGCGGCGTACCCGTCATCCTTCGTCCCGGCGAACCGGGGCCGCGCCCCGCCGCTCACCCGTCCGGGCCCGGCCGCCAAGGCCACCGTGCGGCCCACGCTGAACCCGCCCCCGGCTCGGCCACCCGCCCGCAGCCGCCAACGCAGTCCTCTCCACCCACCGGAAGACCCGCGCCCCGTACGCCCCAGGCGCATGCGCGGTGCCGGTCGGGGAACCAGCCCGACCGGAGGCCTGGAGCACCGCCACGGACTGAAGGCCCCGCCGGACCCCGGCCGCGCCGGGGTCGTCGGCGTAAGGCACACCCACCCCGTTACGGCACCGCGTGCCCCCGTGTGTGGCCCGCGCTGTTCGGCGTCGGCGGGCGCTCTCCCGCCGGCAGCGCCGGGCGGTGCCAGCCGCGCTCGCCCCTGGCCAGCAGCCACGCCGTCGTCTCCTGGGGCGGCATCGCCGCCGCCACCAGCCATCCCTGCACCGCGTCGCAGCCCAGGTCCCGCAGCCGCTCCCAGGTCTCGTCGTCCTCGACGCCCTCCGCGACGACGAGGAGGCCGAGCGAGTGGGCCAGGTCGACCGTGCACCGGACGATCTCCGCGTCCTCGGTGTCGATGGCGAGCCGTGCCACGAAGGACCGGTCGATCTTGAGCTCGCTGACCGGGAGCCGGCGCAGGTGGACCAGGGAGGAGTAGCCCGTGCCGAAGTCGTCGAGGGACATCTTCACGCCGTGGTCGGCGAGCCCGGCCAGCGTGTCGGCGGCCCGCTGCGGGTCCTCCAGGAGCACGTGTTCCGTGATCTCCAGCTGGAGCGCGGCCGGCGGGACCCCGTGCCGGGCGAGCCTCGCGGCGACGGCTCCGGCGAAGCCGGGGGTGTGGACGTCGCGGGGCGAGACGTTGACGGCGACCGGGACCGTGAGCCCCTGCGCGCGCCACCGGGCGACCTGTGCGAGCGCCGTTTCCAGCACGTACTCCGTCAGATGCGGCATCAGCCCGGACGACTCGGCGATGGCGATGAACTCGTCCGGGGGGACCCGTCCGCGCTCGGGGTGCACCCAGCGGACGAGCGCCTCGAGCCCCGAGACGTGCCCGTCGAAGCGGACCTTGGGCTGGTAGTGCAGCTCGACGTCGCCCGCGTCCAGCGCCCGGCGCAGGTCACCGAGCAGACCGAGCCGGTCCGGGGTGTTGCTGTCCCGCTTGGACTCGTACACCTCGACGCCCGTACGGTCCCGCTTGGCCTGGTACATCGCCACGTCCGCGCGGCGCAGCAGCCCCTCGGCGTCGAGGGCGTGGTCGGGGAAGACGGCGAGTCCGGCGCTGGCCTCCAGGACGAGGGTGAGCCCGTCCAGGTCGAGCGGCGAGGACAGTTCGGCGACGAGATGACGGGCGACGCGCTGGGCGCTGGTCGTGGAGTCGGCGGCGGGCAGCAGGACGGCGAACTCGTCGCCGCCGAGCCGAGCCGCCTCGGCCCCGCGCGGCAGTGCCAGCCGGAGCCGCTCCGCGATCTGGAGCAGCAGGCGGTCCCCCGCGAGATGGCCGAGGGTGTCGTTGACGGCGCGGAAGCGGTCGAGGTCGATGAGGACGAGCGCCGAGCGCGCTCCGGTGCTCTCGGCGTCCTCCAGCGCGGACCAGGTGCGCTCCAGCAGCCAGTGCCGGTTGGGCAGTCCGGTCAGCGGGTCGCGCAGTTGCTCCTCGGCGCGGGCCCTGGCGATCCAGAGTGTGGAGTCGAGGGCGATCAGGGGGACGGCGAACAGCGGCAGCAGTACGGGCATGGCGACGGCGACGACGCTGATGAGCGGGGCGATGCCGACGAGGGCGAGGGCGACGAGGCCCTGCCGGAGCAGGGCGGTGCGCGCGACGGTGGGCAGCCCGCCGCCCTGGGGGGCGAGGACGTACCACAACAGCAGCCGGGTGACGGCGAGATAGGCGGTGGCGGCGACGATGACCTCGGGGGCGGCCTCGATCCCCCAGCGCAGCGGGTCCCACGGCTGTTCGACGGTCGGTACGACTGAGAAGGCGGCGAGCGCGAGCGCGGCGGCGCCGATGCCCAGGACGTCGACGGCGCCGTGCAGCAGGCCCTGGCGCCACCTGCCCCGGCAGGCGGCGCCGACGAGGGCGACTACGGAGAGACTGACGAGCCCGGCGGGCACCCAGCCGAAGAGGAGCAGGACGGCCAGCGTGAGGGCGGCCCCGGAGCCGGTCCCGCCCCACCAGCGGTCGCGGCCGAGAGCGACGAGATGGCCGACGATGATCCCGGTGAGCAGCGCGAGGGACCAGCCCTCGGTGGAGCCGGGGAACAGGGCGTGCCCTTCGCGTACGGTGGTGACGACTCCGGTCACGAGCACGAGCGCGGCGCACGCGACAACGGCCGTGGGCAGCCCGGGGGTCCGGCCCACCAGGGCCGCGAGTGCACGCGGCCGCGGGACCGGGGCGGCGCTCTCGGTCGGTTTCATTCCCGTCCCTCTCACAGCCGGCGGTGCCGATGCGGCCCTGCCCTGTCGATCCTGCCGGGCCTGATCCCGGGTCTGACCGAACAGAACGGGACCGTGCGATGGCTCCCGTTTGTCATGCCACCACGACTGAAATCCCACCACGCAGCCGTGCACGACAGGCGCACGTCTCAACAGTAGGCCGCAGGAGGCTCGGACGGGCAGCGCTCTACAGCTCTTGCCCGAATGCGACCCAGCCATCCTCATCCATCTGTTATGCGCTGAACGGGTGACCTGCACCGGCCCTTCCACCAGCGCCCCGAGCGTCGCTTTCCGGCCCCCGCGCGCCCCCTCCGAGCTCCCTGTGCGCCCCCGCGGAACCCCCTCTTTCCGTGCGTGTCACGCCTCTTCGGTCACAGCCGCCTCACGAGCCGCGTCCGGGCCCTGATCCAGGAGGACGGCGAAGCCCGCTTCGTCCAGCACCGGCACCTTCAACTGCATGGCCTTGTCGTACTTCGAACCGGGGTTGTCCCCGACCACGACAAAGCTGGTCTTCTTGGAAACCGAACCGGCCACTTTCGCTCCAAGGCTCTGGAGCGCCTCTTTTGCGCCATCTCTGGTGTACTTCTCCAGGGTGCCGGTGACGACGACCGTCAGCCCCTCCAGCGGGCGCGGGCCTTCGGGCTCTCCCGTGGTCTCCGCTGTCAGCGGGACCCCTGCCGCACGCCACTTGCGCAGGATCTCGCGGTGCCAGTCCTCCTCGAACCACTCCTTGAGGGAGGCGGCGATGATCGGCCCCACGCCGTCGGTCGCGGCGAGTTCGGCTTCCGTGGCCTGCTCGATCCGCTCGATGGAGGGGAACTCCCGGGCCAGGGCGGCCGCGGCGACCGGTCCGACATGGCGGATGGACAGCCCGTTGAGGAAGCGGGCGAACGGGCGCTGCTTGGCCGCCTCGATGTTGTCCAGCATCGCAAGGGCGTTCTTCCTGGGGCCGCCCTCCTTGTTCGCGAAGACCGTGACGACCTTGTCCTCGCCCGTTTTCGGGTCCCGCTTGGGCAGTCCGCTGTCCTGGTCGAGGACATACGCCTTGATGGGCAGCAGCTGATCGACGGTGAGGTCGAACAGGTCGCCCTCGTCCTTCAGCGGCGGGTCGGCCGGCTCGAGCGGCCGCGTCAGCGCGGCGGCGGCAACCTTGCCGAACGCCTCGATGTCCAGGCACTCGCGGCCCGCCAGATAGAACAGGCGCTCACGCAACTGGGCCGGGCAGGACCGGGCGTTGGGACAGCGGATGTCGACGTCGCCCTCCTTCATGGCCCGCAGCGGCGTCCCGCACTCGGGGCACTCGGCCGGCATCACGAACTCGCGCTCGGTGCCGTCCCGCAGGTCCACGACGGGCCCGAGGATCTCCGGGATGACCTCGCCCGCCTTGCGCAGCACCACGGTGTCGCCGATGAGGACGCCCTTGGCCTTGACCACGTCCTGGTTGTGCAGAGTCGCGAACTCGACCTCGGAGCCCGCCACCGTGACCGGCTCCACCTGCGCGTAGGGAGTGACCCTGCCGGTGCGGCCCACGCCCACCCGGATGTTGACCAGCTTGGTGTTGACCTCCTCCGGCGCGTACTTCCAGGCGATGGCCCAGCGCGGGGCGCGCGCGGTGGAGCCGAGCCGTCCCTGGAGCCGGATCTCGTCGAGCTTGACGACGACGCCGTCGATCTCGTGCTCCACGGAGTGGCGGTTCTCGCCGAAGTGGGCGATGAACTGCCGCACCTCGTCGAGGGAGCCCACGACTTCACTGTGCCGGGCGACCGGCAGACCCCATTCGCGCATCAGGCCGTACGCCTCGGACAGCCGGTCGATGTCGAAGCCCTCGCGAGCGCCGATGCCGTGGACCACCATGTGGAGCGGGAGCTTGGCGGTGACCCTGGGGTCCTTCTGGCGCAGCGAACCGGACGCGGAGTTGCGCGGGTTGGCGTACGGCTGCTCGCCCGCCGCCACGCGGCGTTCGTTGAGCTCCTGGAACTTCTCCATCGGGAAGTAGACCTCGCCGCGGATCTCCACGAGGTCGGGGACACGGTCGCCGCGCAGCCGGTCGGGGATCTCGGCGATGGTGCGCACATTCGGTGTGATGTCCTCGCCGATGCGGCCGTCGCCCCGGGTGGCCGCCCGGGTCAGGCGGCCCTTCTCGTACGTGAGGTTGACCGCGAGGCCGTCGACCTTGAGCTCGCACAGGAAGTGGTAGCCGGGCGCGCCGACGTCGCGGGCGACGCGCTCGGCCCAGGCGGCGAGCCCGGCGTCGTCGAAGGCGTTGTCCAGGGAGAGCATGCGCTCGCGGTGCTCGACCTTGGTGAGCTCGGTCTCGTAGTCCCCGGAGACCTTCTGGCTCGGCGACTCGGGGGTGCGCAGCGCCGGGTACTCCTCCTCGATCGCCTCCAGCTCGCGCATGAGCCGGTCGAACTCCGCGTCGCTGACGATCGGGGCGTCCTTCACGTAGTACCGGAAGCGGTGCTCCTCGATCTGCTCGGCGAGTTGGGCATGCTGCTCCCGCACATCGGCGGGCAGTGCCGTCTGCTGTTCGCCAGCCACCGTTTCGTCCTTCCGTCTGCCGTGCACCCGTTACTCAGGGTTGTCCGCGAGGGATCTCGCTGCGCGGACGCAGTGGGCGAGCGCCGCGCGCGCGTACGCGGGCGAGGCACCTGCGAGGCCGCAGGCAGGGGTGATCACGACCGACTCGGACAGAGTCCCCGGATTCAGCCCCAGCCTGCGCCACAGTGTCCGTACACCCTTGACGATATCGGCGCCCACCGACAATCCGGCCGATGCGGTCTCGGTGGAGGGGACGACGCCCGCGAAGAGCTTGGTGCCGCACTCGACGGCTTCGCCGATCGCCTCCTCCTCACGCTCGGTGAGCAACCCGAAATCGAACGAGACCCCCTGGGCCCCGGCGCGGCGCAGCAGCGCGAACGGCACCTCGGGCGCGCAGGAGTGCACGATCACCGGGTCGTCGCTGACCGCGACGATGTCCCGCAGCGCGCTCTCGACGACCTGACGGTCCACCGCGCGGTGGGTGCGGTAGCCACTTGCCGTGCGGATCTGCCCGCGCAGCACGGCGGTGAGGGAGGGCTCGTCAAGCTGGAGCACCACCTGCGCACCGGGGATCCGGCGGCGTACGTCGGCCAGGTGACCGCGCAGGCCCTCGGCGAGCGAGGCGGAGATGTCCCGGCAGGCGCCGGGGTCGCCGAGGGCGGCCTCGCCGCCGCGGAGTTCCAGGGAGGCGGCGAGCGTCCAGGGACCGACCGCCTGGATCTTCAGCGGCCCTTCGTACCCCTGCGTGAACTCCTCCAGCGCGTCCAGGTCCTCCCGGAGCCAGGAGTGCGCGCGGCGCGTGTCGCGTCCCGGCCGGTCGCTGACCCGCCAGCCGCTGGGCTCGACATGGGCGTACATCTCGACGAGCAGCCCGATGGTCCGCCCGATCATGTCGGCGCCGGGCCCGCGGGCGGGCAACTCGGCAAGGTGGGGGAAGTCCTCGACGGACCCGGTGACGGTCCTCGCGCTCTCCCGGGCGTCCCCGCCGGGCATGGATCCGACACCGGTCGCCGTTCCCCAGGTGAAGTGCTGTTTCTCGCTCACGCGGGAAGCGTACGTGGCGGGGCGGCGGGGGAGGCGCGGGGCTGCTGCCGGCGCGGGCGGGGTCCCGTCGGCGCTTGCCGGCGCACCGCGGGGCTGCTGCCGGCGCGGGCGGGGCCCCGTCGGCGCTTGCCGGCGCACCGCCGCGTACCTCCGGGTCGGCGCACCGCCGCGTACCTCCGGGTCGGCGCACCGCCTCAGGTCGAGGGGTCAGCGCCCGGCCGCTCATGTCCGGGTCGGCGCCTCGCCGCGTGCCCGACGGGTCAGCGGCCCGCCGCGCGGGGCGGGGTCAGCGGCCCGCCAGGTACGTCCGGGTCAGCCTCGCCCCGGCCGCACCGTCACGTCGTTGATCTCGGCGTCGCGCGGCAGATCGAGCGCGGTGATGATCGTCGTGGCGACCGACTCGGGGTCGATCCAGCGCGACGGATCGAACTCCTTGCCCTCCTGGGCGTGCACCTTGGCCTGCATCGGGCTCGCCGTCCGGCCCGGGTACACCGACGTCACCCGCACCCCGGACGCGTGCTCCTCCTGCCTCAGCGAGTCGGCCAGCGCCTTGAGGCCGTGCTTGGAGGCCGCGTAGGCGCCCCAATCGGCATGGGCGTTGAGACCGGCGCCCGAGTTGACGAAGACCACATGGCCCTGGGCAGCGCGCAGTTGGGGCAGGAAGAGCCGGGTGAGCTCGGCGGGCGCGACCAGGTTCACGTCGAGTTGCTGGTGCCAGATCTTCGGCGTCAGTTCACCGACCGGGCCGAGGTCGACGATGCCGGCGATGTGCAGCAGCGAGTCGACGCGGTCCGGCACGGTCTGGTGGCCGAGCGCCCACGAGATGCGGTCGGGGACGGCGAGGTCGGCGACGAGCGTGCGGGCGCCGGGGAACCGCGCGGTGAACTCCTTGGCGCGGCCCGCGTCACGTGCCACGAGGACGAGATCGTCGCCCCGCTCGTGCAGACGGCGGGCGACCGCCGCGCCGATGCCGGAGCCTGCGCCGGTGATCAGATGGGTAGCCATGCCCGCCATGCTCGCACTACTGGATGCCGGCACTCTCCTCCAGGTAGGCCATGGCGGACGCGCCGTCCTCGGCGAAGAACACCAGGTCGGTCAGGGGCAGCGGCAGGAAGCCCTCGTTCTCCATCCGCTGGAACTGCTCCTTCAGCCCGTCGTAGAAGCCGGCGGCATTGAGCAGGACCACCGGCTTGATGTGGTGGCCGTGCTTCTTCAGTTCCAGGATCTCGGTGGCCTCGTCCAGCGTGCCGGTGCCGCCGACCATGACGACGACCGCGTCGGACTTGGCGAGCAGCAGCGCCTTGCGCTCGGCGAGGTCCCTGGCCACGACCATCTCGTCGGCGGTGGGCCGCGCCTTGGACTGGAGGAACTCCACGGACACCCCGACCAGCCTGCCGCCGGCCTCCGCCACACCGTCCGCGACGACCTTCATCAGCCCGACGTCGGAACCGCCCCAGACCAGGGTGTGACCACCCTTGCCGATGAGCTCCGCGAATTCGCGCGCGGGGCGGGTGTAGCGCTCGTCGAGGTCGGCGGCGGAGAGGAAGACGCAGATGTTCATGGGGCAACCGTACGGGTCGCCGGAAGCCCGCCGCGAAGTCTTTCCGCTCCCGCCGATGGGCTCCTATGAGGGGCCGGTGACCTCTCTCACGGACAACTCGGGCAGGACGCTCAGCAGGGCGGAATTGGCGGACGGTACACGCATCGTCTACCCCTTCGGGGGCACCGCCCGTCGCATGAGTGCGGTTACGGAGTTTCGGTCAGCACCGGCTTCTGAGGCAGCCCGCCATTGTCCTCACACTTCAGCTCCTCGGCCACGGCGAGGGACGCGGTATGGACGACGGTCAGGCCAGCCTCACGGTGCTCCTCGGAGTCCTTCTCGAGGCCGGAATGGAGGCGGAACGCGCCGAGCACCCGCGCAGGGCGCTCGCGCGAGCCCTTCAACCGAGGGCTGACACACTCGAAGTAGAGCCGGGCTCCTCGCGGTCCCGCCTCGGCCTCCGTGCCCATGGCGTAGGCCCGCTCACCTTCGGCACGCCGGCCCGTGCCGATGTCACCCGGCGCGTAGATCGAGAATCTGAGTGACGCTTGACCGGAGATCCCTGAGCCCTTCGGACTTACCGAGCACAGCTCATCCGCATAGCTCCAGGAACGGCCGGATTCGTATCCGCTCTGAACAGCATCAGCCACACGCTCGAGGGCGCCGCGGCCAGTGCTTCCGTACGGCCCGACGCCCATGACGCGCTCAAGTGCCTCTGTGGCTCTCCCCCTGAACACGCCGTCGCACACCTCGGACGCACCCACATAGCGAGGCGGCTCCTGGGACTCCTCACCACCACAGGCCATGGTCCCCGCCCCCAACAGCAGCACCGCGCCGAGAACGGGAGCCCAACTCCTTCTCGTCCGTACGGATCCCACGTGACTTGTCCCTCTCTGCCCGCGACGTTCTCAACCGGTTACGGGGTCCGCGCCCTGTTGGTTCTCACGAGCATTTCCCTTGCCATATCCGACAATCATGGACTCCCTCAGATCCTGGCCCAAATTACTGTTGAATTCGATGCCGTGGTATTGCATGAACTTCTTCGACGGAGCCTCAGCCATGGCCTCTCCCCCCGAGAACACCCTGGTCTTCTCCTCTCGGGTGAGGTCCTCGAACTTCTGCTTGTTTTCGTCGATCGACTTGTCCGAGACGTCTCCGACGACCTGACCGAGGACCTGCCCGACTGCACCACTCGCCGTATCCGTAGCAAGCGGGATGAGCACGGCCGCGGCACCGACGGCGGCGGTCACCGGAAGGAAGGCGACACCTGCGGCCAGGGCGGTCGTGGCTCCAAACTGGACCCAGCCGGCACGCTTCTGCACTTCCTTCTGGTACTCCTCGTGGGCCTTCAGATTGGTCGCCTCCACCTGATCGGCTCGCGACTGGTCGAGCATTCCCTGCACCTCGGCTCCGGTACCCACCGCAGAGCGGGCCCGGCCGGTGTCGATCTTCCCGTGCTCGTCGACCTGCGCCTCGAGCACGCTGGTCGTATAGATCTCATTGGCTTTGGAGACCGTGGCGTACGCGTCGGGGTGCTGGCCGAGCACACTGAGAAGGAAGCGGGCCGTGTCCCTGTCCAGCTTGAGATGACTCTCTTCGTTCCTGTTCGGCGCGAAGACGCTTTCTCTGTGGCCTTCTTGAAGAGCCCAGTTGATGTCGTCGATGTAACCAGCAGTCATGTTGCCCACGCTGTCCGCGAGGGCCTCGTGCTGCTTCAGCAGGGCGCCGTCGGGTGCGTACTTCTCGACCACCTTGTTCATGAGCTCAGCAGTGTCTGCGTCGCGGACCGGCGTCGGGTTCGGGTCGTCCCAGGCGTATCCGAGGGCGCCTGCCTCAAGGGCGTGTCCCAGCGCATCCGGCAGGTCATTGACGGAACTCTTTAGCTCATCCGGGGCAAGAGTGTCAACGTCGCCGAAGGACTTCCAGTCCTTGTCCGTGAAGAAGTCGAGATAATTCGTGAACGAATTCCCGCTCTTATCCTTCCCCAGGTCGGCAGTAGCACCCTTGTTGACAGTCCCGTCCTCGTTGTAGGCCGTCGGCGGATCCGTGAAGAAGTGCTTGGCCGCGTCCGGACTGTGCCCCAGGGCCTCCAACATTGCAACCGTCGGGTCATAACCCGACCCGTTGACGCCGGACGGGTTGAAGGGGTTCTTGAAGAGGCTGTTCACCACCTTGTTCTCGGCGAACAGGTACGGGTTCTTGGCATGCAGCTGCGCCACGTGCTCGGCGATCGGGTTGAGGAACTTCGCGTCGTAGTTCCCGTACCGCATGATGCCGCCGAGCAGTTGGTAGCCGAAGGGCCCACTGTAGTCATGCTTGGCCAGCGGGATGCGCTCGGTGCCGAGCTTGCGCAGTTCCGGTCCCCACTCGGCGGTGAAGTCCTTGTCGTGAGAGGCGGTGGCGAGGGTGAGGCCGAGATTCTTTTGCAAGGCTTGGACGTCCTTGAGGCGCTCCTTGTCGAGCTTGCCGTATTCGTAGGTGTCCGTGGAGAGCTGCCCGAAGAAGGCCAGTGACTTCTCAGGTCCGAGCTTCTCGTAGAAGTTCTTCGAGAACTCCGGCGACTTGCTGTTGTCGTGCAGCAGTTCATTGAGCGCCTGGAGTTCGGTGTGTGTGATACCGCGCCCTTTGGCCGCGAGGGCGGCGGCATGGGCGGCCTCTTCCTGGTCGAGGCTCTTGTACTTGGGGGCGGTGAAGTTGTGGCCATCCGTCACGTTCGCCGCCAGGGCCCGCTTCAGTGAGTCGTCGGCATCCGAACAGTCATCGACGATCTGGTCAATCATCTTCTGCCAGGAGGCGACAGCTTCCTTCTGCTTTCGCACGGCTTCCTGGTACTGGGCGCGATCCGTGTCCTGGCGAGCTGCCTCGTCCTTCTCCACATCGTGCCGAGGCGCGACCTTGCCGTTGGCGTCCACATGGATGCCCGCGGCTGGACCCTCCTCGTCCCTGATCCTGACCAATGCGTCCTTGGCCCTCTTGAACGAGTTGTGCGCGTCCTCTAACAGCAGTTTGATGCCCTTGGCCTGTGCGGCGGCGTCGTCGAACTCCTTGGCTGTCTTGGCGATGAAGGGCCTGGTGACGTCGGAGTTGACGCCCTGCCATTGGGCCTTGTCGGATTTCGCCTTCACACCCTGCCGGGCGTCGTCGGCGAGCTTCTCCAACTTGGCCACCATTTCCGACCAGTCGTCCGCAGCTTGCTTCAGCTTGCCCACAGGCGCGTTGACGACTTCATCAAAAGTCAGCATGGCGTTCCCCCCGCGGACTACTTGAAGTATTCGCTGATCTTGGACACAGAGAGCAGATTGCCGCCGATGTCTGCATCGTTCTTGGCATGGGTGGACTTGGTGTAGTCGAGGTGGTTGGAGATCCGAGCACAGGCGTCCAGGAGCGTCCGCAGCTGCTTGTTCCAGCGATCGTGCACCTTCAGCAGCTCCGACCCGCTGGTGAAGCCGCCGTTCGTCAGGGCGATCGCTGCATTGAAGGTTGCAGGACGGGCGTGATCACCGTCCCGAGAGAGCCGACCGTAGAGCACGTAGGCTTCATGCCCGACTGCTCCGAGATCGTCTTTGTTCACCACCAGATCAGCAGCACCGCCGGAGGCTCCAGGGCCTTCATCAACTCGATTCAGTTGCATCTGTGCCGGCTGCCGCTCAGTAGCCTCGGTCTTGATCTGTTCCCACTCGCCCCAATCCATCATCTGCCCCCGTTCGACCTGTTCTGGTTGTGTGGTGCCGTGTTTGGCGGCAGTGGCGGCTTCGCGTAGTAGGGCTGACCCACTCCGTACGGGTGCGGGGCGACGGCGGCCGGTGCCGGTAGTGCTGTACTGCGGCGCTTCCTGAGCACCGGGATCGCGATCGCCGCGCCGAGCACGACGGCGGCGCCGATGCCCGCAGCGATCCACAGGCCCGTGTTCCCACTCTCGTCGCTCGACGCCGCGGGGGCGGTCGTCGGCTCGTCGTCGGCGGGCTTGGGTGCGGATGCTTCGGGAGACGGGGATTTGGCACCCGCGTAGCTGAAGTCCGGAATCGGGTACTCGTCCGCGGGGCCCGGGGCGCCCGGGTCCTTCAGGGCCACGCGGGGCCGGACGACGCCGTAGCCGACCACGTCGTCCCGGCTGAGGCCCTTCTCGTTGCCGCTGGCGGTCTGCATCAGGACGCGCAGCACCTGGTTGTTGGTCCAGTCCGGGTGCTGCGACCAGAGAAGGGCGGCGGAGGCGGAGGCGAGGGCCGATGCGGAGCTTGTCCCGGTTCCATCACAGAGCTGTGTCCCCTTGGAACAGGCATGGACGATTTCCTCGCCCGGGGCGGCAAGGTCAACCTGAGGGCCCCACTGAGAGTTCTTCAACGGCTTGGCCTTCTCGTCGACACCCGCTACGCCCACGACTCCTTGAGTCGCTGCCGGATAGGAGATCTGGTTGGTCGTGTCACCCTTGTTGCCAACCGCGGCGAATATCAGCTTGCCCTTGCCGAGCGCATACCTGACGGCGCTGGTCAGCTCGGGCGTGTCCACGTCCTTGGTTCCCGGCGTGTTTCCACTGCCCATGGAAACGTTGATGATTCGCGCCTCGGAATCGGCCGCGAATCTAATGGCTTTGGACATGTACTCGGAGAACCTGGCGTTGACATTCACCTTGCCGTAGTCCTCGGTTCCGTACGGCATTCTGATGGGAAGAATCTTGGCGCCGGGAGCCAGGCCATACGATCCGTTCGTCTTCCCCCGCGCTCCTGTAGCTGCGATCAGGGCCGCCATACCGGTTCCGTGGCCCGCCTGATCGGTGTGCTCGCCGCCCTCCAGGCCTGAGTAGTCCACTCCCGCCAGGACCTGGCCGCGCAGGTCCGCAATGCTCTTGTCGACGCCGGAGTCGATCACCGCGACCGTGATGCCCTCTCCGGAGCTGGTCTTCCACATCTCTTCGGCGTGCATGGCGTCGAGATGCCATTGCTGGTCCCGGACGGTCTCGGCATGTGCGGGGACCGTCGCGACGCCTGTCAGCATCAGGACCATGGCGGCCGTCAGGACGTGGCGGAGCCTGGCGGGCTGCCTGCTGCTGGTGCGCATCTCGTACCTCATACGGATTCGGTGCATGGAAGTCACTCGACGACTGGGGGGACGATACGGCGACCGTTCTGCTTCCAGGTCTCCTCGTCCTCGGCGAGGTACTCAGGCCGGCCGCCGCCCCGCTCGTCACGATGGCCTGCCGACGGGTTCGAGGCCGGGGGCGGGGCTGCCGCTCCTCCCCGTCCCGCAGCGGCTCCCGGGACGCCTGGCCGGGGAGAGGATCCGGGTACGGGGCCGGAGCCGCCCGGCGTGATGGGGCGCACCCCCGGCCGACCCGCCTGCTGGGGGTTGCCTCCGACGATGCCCCCCGCCTCGGAGGCGTAACGGCGACCACCAGGTGCACCCGGTCGTGAGGTGCCGTTCCCTGCCCCCATCGCAGGCTGGTGGCCCATCGGGCCCCGGGCGGTCGGCGTCCCTTCCCCGCCGACGACCAGACCACGCGGGATCCCCCGCGCCGGGCCCGTCGTGCTCGGGGGCACCGGTCGTCCGCCGATGATTCCGCTGTCACGCGGCAGACGCCCCGCAGCAGTGGGCCCCAGCGGCCCCTGACTGGGCAGGGCCGGTGGCCGCACGCCGTACTGGCCGGGGCGCCCCGTCACGGGGGGCGCAGACGGCAAAGAAGGCTTGATCTCACCCTTGCCGAACGCAGGGGGAAACGGCGCGGGCGGCAGGACCCGGGGATCAGGCATGCCGCTCGGCGGCGGACTGACAGGGGGCGCGGCCGGAGATGACGGCGGCGCCACCGGCAACACCGGAACGTTATCGATCTCCATACGCGTCGGCGGGTTCAGTCGGGAGCCATCGGCCGACGGTGTGATGCCGCCAGGTTGCGATGAAGCAATGGCTTCAGCGTGTGAGGAGGCCCGAGCCCCGTCTGCAGAAGTACCGCCGGCCATCGCTGCCCCGCCTGTCGCAAAGCTGTCCTGCCCGGGAAGGGCCCGGACATTCTCGGGTTGCCACCACTCGTCCTTCCCCATGAACATGGCCGGCGGCGGAAACGTCGGCGGCGGGACCGCGTTCACCTGCTGTGCCGTGAACTCGTACGTCTGCGCCAGCTTCCGCAGCCGCTGCACCGCCTCGAACCGGGCCGCGTCGATCCGGCCCTGGGCCGCCGCCGCATCCGATTGCGCCCGCTCGGCAGCGCCGCGCGCGTCCGTCTCGTTACGGTTGGCCGGGTCGGTGGCGACCCCGTACGCCTCCTGAGCCTTCCGGAGATCGCCCTGCGCCCGCGTCGTCTCCGACACCGGCGGCATCGCTGCCTTCACCTCGGCGATCGCCTGCGCAACCTCCTCCATCCACCGCGACGCACCCTTGCTGTACTCCCCCAGCCGCAGCGTCACGCTCGCCGTCTGCCCGCCCCACTCGCGGAAAGCGTCGCCGCCCTCGCCGTGCCAGGGCAGGCCCGTCACGTACTCCTTCAGGTCTTCGCCGATCTTCGTGATCGCCGAGGACGCCTGGGCCAGCTTCGTCGAAAGGTTCGACGCACCGGCCGGGCTGGCCGACGCCACCAGCGCCACGAGCTGCTGGTGCGTCATCGACTCGAAGTCCGTGTGCCGGAGCTGCGGCTTCTTCCCACCCATCAGAAGCCCGTCCCCTTGTCCACGTTCTTCTTCGCCGGCCCCTGCTCGACGAACGGGTCACGCTCCCGGTCGTAGTACGACTCCACCTCGGCGTTGACCGCCTTCATGCGGTCACGGATGTCCTGGTCGACGTTCTCGTACCCCACCTGGGAGGAGTGCACCGCCAGGCCCATGCCCTCGATCTGTGCACCCAGAGCCTTCGACAGCTTCTCCAGCTCGTCGTGGACGATGCGGTACGACTCGAACAGGAATTGCGCCTCACCGAAGTCCGCCGCCCCCAGCTGCCCACGCACGAGCCGGTCGTCGCCCATCCTGCCCGGCGCCGCCTCGGAACCGTCGAGCACGATCAGCAAGTCGTCGACCCGCTTCTTGAAGCCCCTCATCTTCTGGGCCTCGATCGCCAAGGCCTGCTGCGGATTCACCGCGTACAAACTGTCGAACGACGCCCCCGTGTCCGGCGACGCCGCTGCTCCATTTCCCCCGCGCTCCACAGCGCCCTCCCCCGTACAGCTGATACACGGAGGGCCATTCTAGGTCGAGACCAGGAAGGGATTCACAGCAGCAACGACGCCAAAACGTAGGCACATCGAGCCAGATTGGCCGGGAGATTCCAGACCCCGGACTCCCCTCCCCGGCGGTGACAGGGGAGGGAGACGCCTCCGCCGGTCGCGATACAGGCCAGGAGCTCAGGCCACCAGCGTGGCCGTGGCCGGTGTCGGCGGGCCTGCGTCGAGACGCAGCACCATGAGGCAGCACTCCGGCTGGAGTTCGGCGGACGCGAGGTCGCCCGACCCCAGCTGGAGCGTCTTGCGGAGGCCGCAAACCGTGCCAACATCACGCTGCTCGTCATCCCGTTCACCGTAGGCGGATTCCATGGCGCAGGACAGTCGGTCCCGTACGCGGAAGGTGCCGTCCCACAGCTGGACACCGTTCAGTTGGACACCGCACTCGGCGCAAACTTCGTCGATGCGCCGGCACCACTCGCCAACTACCGTTCCCTGCTGGACCTGATGGAGGAGTCGGCGCTCCCTCCGGATGATTTCCAGGAGCTCATCCGGTCCATCGCAAGCAGGCTTTGTGAGGACTGCTGGTGAACGGGCACTCGACTGGAAGCGCTCATCGTTCTGTGGCGGCGGCGGCAACTGCGTGGAAGTAGCCGTCTCAGCCGACCGCATAGCCATCCGCGACAGCGTCTTCCCGCGTCAGACGATCAAGGTCGATCGCCACGCATTCGCGATATTCGCCACGCACCTGCCGGATGGCAGCGACTCGGCCGGTCCCCTCCGCTGACGCAGCCCAAGCCCGGCAGCGGCGTCAGGCGACCGCGGCCGCCCGCCGCGTCGTCGCGATCGTCGCCGAGCCCACCACGCGTGTGCCGTCGTAGAGCACGATCGCCTGGCCGGGCGCGACCGCGCGGACCGGCTCCGTGAAGGTGACGTGCAGCTCTCCGTCCACCAGCTCCGCCGTCGCCCCGGTCTCGCCCCCGTGGGCGCGCAGCTGCGCCGTGTACGTACCGGGGCCGGACGGGGGCGCGCCGCACCAGCGGGGCTTGATCGCGGTCAGAGCGGTGACGTCCAGCGCCTCGGCCGGGCCGACCGTCACCGTGTTGTTGACCGGTGAGATGTCGAGGACGTAGCGCGGCTTGCCGTCCGGGGCGGGGTGCCCGATGCGCAGGCCCTTGCGCTGGCCGATGGTGAAGCCGAACGCGCCGTCGTGGCTCCCCAGCCTGTTGCCGGCCTCGTCGACGATGTCGCCCTCCGCCGTACCGAGGCGGTCCGCCAGGAAGCCCTGGGTGTCGCCGTCGGCGATGAAGCAGATGTCGTGGCTGTCGGGCTTCTTCGCGACCGCGAGCCCGCGCCGCTCGGCCTCGGCCCGGATCTCGTCCTTGGTGGTGAGCGTGTCGCCCAGCGGGAACATCGCGTGGGCGAGCTGCTTCTCGTCCAGGACGCCGAGGACGTACGACTGGTCCTTGGCCATGTCGCTGGCGCGGTGCAGCTCGCGGGTGCCGTCCTCCTGGAGGACGACGGTGGCGTAGTGGCCGGTGCACACCGCGTCGAAGCCGAGCGCGAGCGCCTTGTCCAGCAGCGCGGCGAACTTGATCTTCTCGTTGCACCGCAGGCACGGATTGGGCGTGCGGCCGGCCTCGTACTCGGCGATGAAGTCCTCGACCACGTCCTCGCGGAAGCGCTCGGCGAGGTCCCACACGTAGAACGGGATGCCGATCACGTCCGCGGCACGGCGTGCGTCGCGGGAGTCCTCGATGGTGCAGCAACCGCGGGCGCCCGTACGGAACGACTGCGGGTTCGCGGAGAGAGCGAGGTGGACACCGGTGACGTCGTGCCCGGCCTCGGCGGCGCGCGCGGCGGCGACGGCGGAGTCCACACCACCGGACATGGCGGCGAGCACACGGAGGGGGCGCGGGGAAGTCTGAGTCATAGCGATACCAGGGTACGGGGCCGGGGAACCGAAGGCTCGCGCGTATGCGTTGTGATCGGCATGGGGAGCGAAAAGAAGCACGGCAGGGGCGGGTCCGGTCCGAGCCGGCGTGCCGTTCTGATCGGCACCGGTGCCGTGCTCGTGGGCGGCGGTGTCGTGGCTCAGGACGAGTTGCGCCGTGCCTGGTGGCGGCTGCCGGGAATGGCCAGGCCGCGCAAGGCCGGCGAGATCGACCACGCCGGCGCGGAGTGGACCGCCGCGTCCCGGGGGAACTGGCGCCTGGCCGACCGGCCCGAGGACTACGGCATCGACCGCGTGATCATCCATGTCGTCCAGGGCAGCTACCCCACGGCGCTGAAGGTCTTCAAGGACCCGGGCCACGGCGCGGCGACGCATTACGTGGTCCGCAAGGACGGTCATGTGGCGCAGATGATCCGCGAGCTGGACGTCGCCTTCCACGCGGGTAACCGCTCGTTCAACGAGCGCAGCATCGGCATCGAGCACGAGGGCTTCGTGGACCGCCCGCAGGATTTCACGGACGCGATGTACCGCGCGTCGGCGAAGCTGACGGCGGGCATCTGCGCGCGGTACGCGATATCCGTCGACCGTGAGCACATCATCGGGCACGTCGAGGTCCCCGGCACGGACCACACGGATCCTGGGCCGCACTGGGACTGGAAGCGCTATATGAAGCTGGTGCGGGAGGCGGCCGCCGCCTAGGGGCGGCCTGAGCCGTGCGGGCGGGCCTGAGCCCTGTGACAGGTCTCAGCTGAGTCCTGCCGTACGGGCCCGTTCGACGGCGGGCCCGATGGCTCGGGCCACGGCGTCCACGTCGGCCTTCGTGGAGGTGTGGCCGAGGCTGAAGCGCAGAGTCCCGCGGGCCAGGTCCGGATCGGTGCCTGCGGCGAGCAGGACATGGCTGGGCTGGGCGATGCCCGCCGTGCAGGCGGAGCCGGTGGAGCACTCGATGCCCTGCGCGTCCAGCAGCAGGAGCAGCGAGTCGCCCTCGCAGCCGGGGAAGGTGAAGTGGGCGTTGGCGGGGAGCCGGTCGACCGGGTCGCCGCCGAGGATGGCGTCGGGCACGGCATCGCGTACCGCGCGGACCAACTCGTCGCGCAGCGCACCGATGTCACGGGCGAAGTCCTCGCGGCGCTCGGCCGCGAGCCGTGCGGCGACGGCGAAGGACGCGATCGCGGGGGCGTCCAGCGTGCCGGAGCGCACGTGCCGTTCCTGGCCGCCGCCGTGCAGTACGGGCACCGGGCTGTACTCGCGGCCGAGCAGCAGCGCGCCGATGCCGTAGGGGCCGCCGATCTTGTGACCGGAGACCGTCATCGCGGCGAGCCCCGAAGCGGCGAAGTCGACGTCGAGCTGGCCCACGGCCTGGACGGCGTCGGCATGCAGCGGGACATCGAACTCACGTGCCACCGCGGCAAGTCCGCGGACGGGGAAGACCGTGCCGATCTCGTTGTTGGCCCACATGACGGTGGCCAGCGCGACATCGTCGGGGTTGCGCTCGATCGCCTCGCGCAGGGTCTCGGGGTGGACCCTGCCGTACGCGTCGACCGGCAGGTACTCGACGGACGCGCCCTCGTGCTCGGCCAGCCAGTCGACGGCGTCGAGGACGGCGTGGTGCTCGACGGGGCTGGCGAGGACGCGGGTCCTGGCCGGGTCGGCGTCACGTCTCGACCAGTACAGGCCCTTGACGGCGAGGTTGTCCGCCTCGGTGCCGCCGGAGGTGAAGACGACTTCGCTGGGCCGTGCGCCGAGGGCCTCGGCGAGCGTCTCGCGGGCCTCCTCGACGGTACGACGGGCCCGGCGCCCTGCGGCGTGCAGCGCGGAGGCGTTGCCGGTGACGGCGAGCTGGGCGGTCATCGCCTCGACCGCCTCCGGAAGCATCGGAGTGGTCGCGGCGTGGTCGAGGTATGCCATGGTGGCCTCGATTCTACGAGGCACGGTGGGGGCGCGGCTGCGGCGCAGGGGTGCACGGTCGCCCTGCGTGCGTCCCCGGCAGGTGCCGGGGACGCTCTCCCCCGGTGACGGCTCAGCCGCCGAAGCTCCAGACAACGGATCCGTTCACCGTCACGAGGACGGCGAGGACCACGAGGTCGGCGATGCCGAGCGCGAGCCCGAGGAACGCGCGGCCGCGGCGCACGGTTCCGCGCCGCAGGGCGAGTGCGGCGAGCACGACGGCCGTAGGGCCCAGCACGATGTTCATCACCAGCAGCCCGACGAGGCCGAGTACGAAGGCGGCGACGGCCATGCCGTCGGCGTCCTTGCGCCGCTCGCCCCCGCTTACGGGCATGGCGAGTTGCATGAGGTTCTTCTCCTTCGAGGGTCTTGGGGGTCAGTTGCGCCGGGCGCGGAGCTCGCGCACGGCGAAGGCGAGCAGCCAGCAGCCGATGACGGCGCCGGCCACGAGGGAGACGGAGGCGGGGAGTTGGACCACGGCGCCCAGCATCACGCCCATGAGGAGGAGTGCTGCGACGAGGACTATCACGGTCGTCCTTTCGGTGAACTTTCAGAGTACGAGTGTTCACTGACTCACCAGTCTATTCTTCGGTTTCCCCGAGAACGGTTGTTTACTGAATGTCATGAGTCACACCGTCGGCATCCGGCAGGCACAGAAGCAGAAGACCCGTCAGGCACTCCTCGACGCGGCGCTTCGGCTGCTGGAGGAGCAGAGCCTGAGCAGCCTCGGACTGCGCGAGGTGACCCGGGCGGTGGGCGTCGCGCCGACCGCGTTCTACCGGCATTTCCGGGACATGGCCGACCTCGGTGTCGCGCTCGTCGAGGAGACGCTCGGCAACCTCCACGCGACGATCGGCGAGGCGCTCACCGACTCGGCCGACTCCGTGCGCATCGACCGCACGGTGGCGCTCATCGCCGACCTGGTGCGCACGTCGCCCGCACATGTGCGCTTCGTCGCACGTGAACGCCATGGCGGGGTCGCGCCGGTACGGGAGGCGATAGCCGAACAGCTGCGGCGGTTCGCGGACGAGGCGGCAGCGGTGTTCG
The DNA here is from genome assembly GCF_044390825.1 of Streptomyces sp. NPDC018833. Taxonomy (NCBI): domain Bacteria; kingdom Bacillati; phylum Actinomycetota; class Actinomycetes; order Kitasatosporales; family Streptomycetaceae; genus Streptomyces; species Streptomyces sp. NPDC018833. The sequence continues at coordinate 276,183 of NZ_JBIRZM010000004.1, forward strand.
CGCGGGACCCCGGATCCAAGGGCTGGCGCGAGGACGATCTGCACATGCTCGCGGGCATGTGCGTCGATCACATGCTGATGACGGCCTCGTCCTTCCTGGAGGCGGGCCCGGAGGGCGAGGCCAGGGTGACGAGCACGGCCCGACGCCAACTGAGGCTGATCGCCCTGGGGCGCAGGCACTGGCTGGACTGAGGCGCGGGGCGGCGCTCAGCAGGGAGTGAAAGCTCGTGCCGACGGGCCCGCGGGTTGTGCAAGGTGCGCGAGGAACGCAGCGTGCGCGAGGTGCCCGAGGAACGCGAGGAACGCGAGGAACGCGAGGAACGCGAGCACCGCGGGGGTACGAGGGCATGCGGAACGCCCGGCACGGCGGCACAGGTGCACGGGTGCGACGCGCCAGGAGCCGGGCGCCACGGGGTCCATGGGGGCAGCGCGCCACCCGGCGCGTCAGGCGCGCGGCGCCTTCGCCAGTTGGCGGGACTGGGCCACCAGGCGGTCCGCCGAGTCCCAGACCTCCGCGTCCTCCTCCAGGAAGCCGCCGGCCAGGTTGCGCGTCGTGATCGACACCCGCAGCGGGCCCGGAGCCGGGCGGCAGCGCACATGCGTCGTCAGCTCCACGGTCGGCGTCCAACCCGTCAGGCCGAGCTCGAACGACGTGGGCGGCAGCGCGTCCACCGTGAGCAGCAGCGACAGCGGGTCCGCGTCGCGCCCGTCCGCCAACGCGAACCAGCCCCGCATCTCGCCCTTGCCGGACGGCGCGCCGATCGCCCAGCCGACCGTCGCCGGATCCAGCTTGATGTTCAGGCGCTCGGTGATCGCCGAGCTGCCCGGGATGGGCGCCGGCCCGTCCGAGGGGCCGAGGCAGTGCTCCAGCGGCGGGATCTCGGGCGCCTTCGCCGACGTGCGCACATCGTCGGGGAGCGCGTCCAGGTCGCCGTAGGAGGCGAGCACCCGGATGCGCTCCACCTCCGTGCCGTCCTCCTCGAACTGAAGGAGCGACGCCTGCCCGGTGGACAGCGTGCGGCCGGTGCGGACGACCTCGGTACGGATCACCGCGGGACCCGGCCGGGAGGCCGTAAGGTAGTGCGCCGAGATCGTGAACGGATCGGGGTGCGGAAGCGCGTCCCCGAGCGCACGACCCAGCATCGCCAGCAGATAGCCGCCGTTGACGGCTTGGATGATCGTCCAGCCGGCCGAGAGCTCCGCGTCGTAGACGCCGGTCTCGCGCAGGGTGACCGCGGTGTCGCGGTCGAACTCACTGTCCCCGACGGTCGCCTGTGCCGTCTGCGCTGCCTCTGCCATGCCGGTACCGTACAACAAACAACTACTGAGCGGTAGCTTTTTCTTCTGTCGCCTCCGACCGCCGGTTCCAGGCGCGCGGCGCCCGCCAGTGGAAGCGCATCGCCAGCAGCCGCAGCACGAACGCGGTCACCACGGCCAGCCCGCTCGTCGCCGCGTTCAGCACGTCGAACCGGATGCACAGCACCACCATCGAGGCACCCACGATCGCGGGCACGGCGTACAGGTCCCGGTCCCAGCGCAGCAGCGACGGCACCTCGTTGGCCAGTACGTCGCGCAGCACACCGCCGCCGACCGCCGTGGCCAGCCCGAGCGCGGCGGAGAAGGTGAGCCCCAGCCCGTACTCGTACGCCTTGGTCGTTCCGGTCACGCAGAACAGGCCCAGACCCGCCGCGTCGAAGACGTTGACGCCGGTCTGGATGCGCTCCACGTGCGGGTGCAGGAAGAAGACCAGGCCCGTGGCCACCAGGGGCATGAGGAAGTACCCGAGATCGGTGAAGGCCGCGGGCGGTACGGCCCCGATGATCAGGTCGCGCAGCAGCCCTCCGCCCAGCGCCGTGACCTCGGCGAGCACGGCGATGCCGAACACGTCGAAGTTCTTGCGCACGGCGAGCAGCGCCCCGGAGATCGCGAAGACGAAGATCCCGGCGAGGTCGAGCGCATGCTGGACGGAGGGGGTGAACAGTTCTTGGAACACCGCACGATTGTGCCGTGTCCGGCGACCCCGTGCCGCGCGGCGCTATTCCTTGCGGACGCCCTCCGACCCCTCGCGCCCGCCGCCCTCGACGGTCGCGGGCGCCGCGACGGCCGCGTCGGCGGCTTCGGGAGCCGCGTCGGCGGAGCCGCCGTCCACCGGGGCCGCAGCGGTCTCCTCCGAAGCCTCGCCTCCGGCGTCGGTCGAAGCGTCGGCGTCGGTATCGGTATCGGTGTCGGTGTCGGTGTCGGTGTCGGTGTCGGTGTCGGTGTCGGGCGAAGCATCGGCATCGGCATCGGTCGAAGCGTCGGCATCGGCCTGCGCCTCGGTCGGAGCGTCAGCGGTCTCCGCCGAGGCCGAGTCGGTCGAGTTCTCGGCCTCCTCCGGCGCCCGCTCGTCCCGCACCGCCTCGCCTTCCGGGGCCGCCTGCTCCTTCGAGGACTTCGAAAGCTTCGAAGATGTCTCCTCGGAAGAGACCGTCTCCACCGACTTCGGCATCGCCGTCACTATCGCGACCGCCTCGCGCGCCGACGCCAGGGCCACGTCCTGCGGCACCTGGTCCTCCGCGTTCTCCGGGTGGTGACAGGCCACCTGCCTGCCCGGCTTGAGCGTGAGGAACGGCGGTTCCTGCGTGGTGCAGACCTGCGTCGCCTTCCAGCACCGCGTGTGGAAACGGCAGCCGGTCGGCGGCGAGATCGGGGAGGGGACGTCGCCCTTGAGCAGGATGCGCTCGCTCTTCACGCCGCGGCGGCGCGGGTCCGGCACCGGCACCGCGGACAACAGCGCCTTGGTGTACGGGTGCATGGGCGTCTCGTACAGCGACCTGCGGTCCGCCAGCTCGACGATCTTGCCGAGGTACATCACCGCGATGCGGTCCGAGACGTGCCGGATCACCGACAGGTCGTGGGCGATGATCACGTACGTGAGGCCCAGTTCGTCCTGGAGGTCGTCCAGCAGGTTGACCACCTGCGCCTGGATCGACACGTCCAGCGCGGAGACGGGCTCGTCCGCGACGACCAGCTTCGGCTTGAGCGCGAGCGCTCGGGCAATGCCGATGCGCTGGCGCTGGCCGCCGGAGAACTCGTGCGGATAGCGGTTGTAGTGCTCGGGGTTGAGGCCCACGAGCTCCAGCAGCCGCTGGACCTCCTTCTTGACGCCGCCCTCGGGCCGTACGCCCTGGAGCTTGAAGGGGGCCGAGACGATCGTGCCGATCGTGTGGCGCGGGTTCAGCGAGGAGTACGGGTCCTGGAAGATCATCTGCACGTCACGGCGCAGCGGGCGCATCTTCCCGACGCCCAGGTGGGTGATGTCGTGCCCCTGGAACTCGATCCGTCCACCGGACGGTTCCAGCAGCCGCGTGATGAGCCGCCCCATGGTCGACTTGCCGCAGCCGGACTCGCCGACGACACCCAGGGTCTCGCCAGGCCGGACGTCGAAGCTCAGCCCGTCGACGGCCTGGACGGCCCCCACCTGGCGCCGCAGCAGCCCCTTCCTGATGGGGAAGTGCTTGACCAGGCCCTCGACCTTGAGCAGTGCCTCGGGCGAGGACGGTGCGGCAGGTGAGGACGGCGCGGTGGCCGTCTGCTCCGGGATCGTCACGTCGTTCTCACTCACAGCTTGGGCGCAATCTCTTCGGTCCAGATCCGCGTCCGCTCCTCCTGCGACATGTGGCAGGCCGAGAAGTGCCGGCTGCCGACCTCGCTGAGTTCGGGGCGGACGGTGCGCGTCAGGTTGTCCTTGGGGACATCGGCGTACGGACAGCGCGGGTTGAAGGCGCAGCCGTCGGGGACGTTGATGAGGCTCGGCGGGGAGCCCTTGACCGGGATGAGCCGGTCGGTCTGGTCCCGGTCTATGCGCGGCATCGAGCCCAGCAGGCCCCAGGTGTAGGGGTGCTGGGGCTCGTAGAAGACCTGCTCGGCGGGGCCCCGCTCGACGCACCGGCCGCCGTACATCACCAGGATGTCGTCGGCGAGCTCGGCGACGACGCCCAGGTCGTGGGTGATGATGATGACCGCGGAGCCGAACTCCTTCTGCAGGTCCCTGATGAGGTCGAGGATCTGGGCCTGGACGGTCACGTCCAGGGCGGTCGTCGGCTCGTCGGCGATCAGCAGCTCGGGGTTGTTGACGAGGGCCATGGCGATCATCGCGCGCTGGCGCATACCGCCGGAGAACTCGTGCGGGTAGCTGTCGACGCGCTTGTCCGGCTGCGGAATGCCGACCCGGTCGAGCATCTCGACCGCCCGCCTGCGGGCGGTCTTCTTGTCGACGTCGTGGTGGACCAGGTACGCCTCGGTGATCTGGCGTCCGATCGTGTAGTACGGGTGCAGGGCGGACAACGGGTCCTGGAAGATCATCGCCATGTCGCGGCCGCGCAGCTTGCGCACCTCGTCGGGGTCCGCGTTCAGCAGCTCCGTGCCGTCCAGCCATACCTCGCCGGAGATCTGCGCGCGGCGCCGACCGTACTGGCCCGCCGTGTGGAGGCCGAGGATGCCGAGCGAGGTGACGGACTTGCCGGAGCCGGACTCGCCGACGATGCCGAGCGTCTTGCCCTTCTCCAGCTGGAAGCTGAGGCCGTCGACGGACTTGACCAGACCGTCGTCGGTGGGGAAGTGGACCTTGAGGTCGCGGACTTCGAGGAAGGCGGTGGGGGCGGACTGACCGACGGCGGCCGGCTCCCCCAGTGCGGTGCCCGTCGCGACGAGGTCTGCGTTGCCAGGCTTGGTCAGGTCGGTCATCCGATCCTCACTCGCGGGTCGACGACGGCGTACAGAAGGTCGACGAGGAGATTCGCGACACAGATGAACAGCGCCGCGAACAGCGTGACGCCGAGAATGAGGGGAAGGTCCTTGGAGCTGATGGACTCGATCGCGAGGTGGCCGAGGCCCGGCAGGTTGTACGTGGTCTCGGTGAGTACCGCTCCGCCCAGCAGTGCGCCGAGGTCCAGGCCCAGCAGGGTCAGCACCGGGGTCCAGGTCGACCGCATCGCGTGCCGCCCTATGACGGTCTTCTCCTTCAGGCCCTTGGCACGGGCCGTACGGATGTAGTCCTCGCCCATGATCTCGAGCATGGTGGCCCGCGTCAGCCGGGCGTACATCGCCGCGTAGAGGAAGGCCAGGGTGATCCACGGCAGGATCAGCGTCTGGAACCACTGGGCCGGGTCCTCGTCCAGCGGCGCGAACTCGCCGCTGACCCAGTCGAGCTGGTAGCTGAAGATCGCGAGCGAGAGCAGACCGGTGAAGTAGATGGGGAGCGAGACGCCGGCCAGTGCGACGGTCATCGCGCCGCGGTCCCAGATGCTGCCCCGGCGCAGTGCGGAGACGACACCCGCCGAGACACCGCCGATGATCCACAGCAGGCACGCGCCCGCGGCGAGCGACAGGGTGACCGGGATCGCCTCGGACAGCAGCGGCCACACCTCCTGCTCGGTGCGGAAGGAGTAGCCGAAACACGGGGCCGGGCAGTGGGTGACGTCCGCGCCGTTGGTGTACTCCCGACCGGCGAACAGGCCTTGCACGAAGTGCCAGAACTGCACCAGCACCGGGTCGCTGAGCCCCAGCTTCTGGCGGATGCCCTCGATCGACGCGGGGTCGGTCTGCTTGCCCGCGAAGAGGTACGCGGGGTCCGAGCCGGCCCACTTCGGGAGCACGAAGAAGATGACGAAGGTCGTCAGGGTCACGACCAACAGCATCATGGCGACGGCGAACAATCGCCGGATGACGTAAGCAAGCACTGTGCGCGGCCCGGCGGCGGCCCGGAGATCCCGGATTACGGGGTCCCCGGGCCGCCGCCCGAGGCCATCACCTGCCCTTCGGGACTGGCGGGTTGGGCGATGGTGGGGTGTGACCTGTCACGAGGACGGGTTACTTGACGACGCCCAGGGAGACGTAGTCGTAACGGCCGTTGTACGCCGCGGTGGAGTAGGCGTTCGTCAGCCGCGAGCTGCGCCAGGTGAAGTTCTTCTCGTAGATGAACGGCATCTGGACGGCGAGGTCCGCGACCGCGTGGTTCATCTGCTCGTAGATCTCACCGGCCTTCTCGGCGTCCGTCTCCTTCAGAGCGTCGTCGAAGAACTTGTTGATCTTCGGGTCGTTCGTCTCGGAGACGTTGTAGTTGCCGTTCGGGACGATGAAGCGGCCGTCGACGAGCGGCTGGGAGAAGCCCTGGCCGGTCGGGAAGTCCGGGCCCCAGCCCGTCATGACCAGACCCAGGCCGCGCTTCTTGACGACGGCCGGCGAACCGGTGATGGAAGAGGACTCGGCGCCGTCGATCGGCTCGACCTCGGCCTTGATGCCGACCGCCTGAAGCGACTGCTGGAGCGCCTCGGCCGTCTGGACCTCACCCGGGTTGTTGCTGCGGGCGCTGATGACGGTCGAGAAGCCCTCGGGCTTGCCGCACTTCTTCAGCGCTTCCTTGGCCTTGGCGACGTCCGGCTTGCCGCCGCGGGCGAGGATGCCGTACGGGTCGTAGTCGTCCGCGCCCTTGATGGACTTGGGCAGCATGTTCGTGGCGATCTCGCCACCGGCGTCCGGGCCACCGCGGACCGTCTGCATCGACTTGTAGTCGGCGGCGTAGATGACGGCCTTGCGGCAGTCGACGTTGTCGAACGGCTTGACCTTGGTGGCGATGTCGACGTACCGGATGAAGCTGGTCTCGATGTTGTCGACGTTGTCCTTGTGCTGCTTGAGCGCCGTGGTGCGGCCCGACTGGGACATACCCGTGGCGTTCAGGTCGAGGTCGTACTCGCCCTTGATGAGCAGCTGGTCGATCGCCTCGATGTTGGAGTTGATCGTGACCGTGATCTTGTCCGGCAGGGCGGCGCGGATCGGGTCCGAGGCCTTCTGCCACTTGTCGTTGCGGACGAGGACGGCGCCCTTCTTGGGCGTGTACGACTCGAACTTGTACGGGCCGGAGGAGAACGGCTTGAGCTGGTACTTGGCTCCCGTGTCCTTCTCCTGCTTCACCGGGGAGCCGGCCGGCATGGCGAGCATCTGCTCGAAGTCACCGTTGGGTGTCGCCAGGTTGAAGACGATGGTCTTGTCGTCCGGGGTCTCGATGGCCTTCAGGCCGAGCTTGTCCGGGGACTTGTCCTTGTACGGGCCCTTGTACTCGTTCTTGGGGTCGAGGACCTGGCGCAGGTAGGACGGGCCGCCGGTGATGACGTCCGTGGCCCAGATGCGCTCGATGCCGTACTTGATGTCCTTGGAGGTGATCGGCGTGCCGTCCTCCCAGGTGATCCCGTCGCGCAGCTCGTAGGTGTAGGTCTTGCCGCCGTTTGTGACCTTGCCGTTCGCCTTGGCGAGGTCGGGGACCAGCTCGGCGCCGGCCGCGCCCGGCTTCGGCGCGTAGGAGACCAGCTGGCGCGCGTAGAAGCGGGAGAAGTCCCAGGCCATGCCGTAGTACTGGCGCTGGGGGTCGGTGGAGTCGAAGTCCTGCTTGCCGATGAACTTCAGCGTGCCGCCCTTCTTGGCGGACGCGTTGGCGATGCCCTTGACCGCGGCGTTGTAGCCGGCGGCCTTGCCACCGTTGTCCTTGTCCTTGGAACCACCGCCACCGCACGCCGCGGTGGCCGTGAGAGCGGCGACCACCAGCGCCGCGCCGGCGATCCGCCGGGTCCTCGACGAACGAAGGGGAGTCATTGTTCCTGCAACCTCCGGATAAGCGCGGTTCTTGGCGGAACGCCGGGGAACCATCGGGGAGCCGCCTGACCTCTGTGGCAGGGGCACGTTCGGTTGTCCGCGGCCGGACGGCGCCGCGGGGTAGGTGGCGGTCAACGGGTGCCCTTGGGGTCCAACGCGTCCCGCACGCCGTCCCCGAAGAGGTTGAAGGCCAGCACCGTCACGAAGATCGCCAGACCGGGCACGACCATGAAGGTCGGGTCGGACTGGTAGGTGTCCACGGCGGTGGAGAGCATCTGCCCCCAGGAGGCGGTCGGCGGCTTCACGCCTGCCCCGAGGAAGCTGAGCGCCGCCTCGGTGAGGATGTTCGTGGGGATCATCAGGGTGGTGTAGACGGTGATCGGGGCGACCAGGTTGGGCAGCAGCTCCTTGAACAGCACGTACCGCCGGCCGGCCCCGAGACTGCGGGCAGCCTCCACGTACTCCTTCTCGCGCAGGGACAGGGTCTGTCCGCGCACGATGCGGCCGACATAGGGCCAGCCGAAGAAGCCGATGACCGCGACGAGGATCGCGATGCGGACGTTGCTGCCGGTCAGTCCGAGCAGGTCGTTGGGGAGCACCGAGACCAGGGAGATGATGAAGAGCAGCTGCGGGAAGGCCAGCAGCATGTCCATCACCCGGCTGATGATCGAGTCGATCCAGCCACCGAAGTAGCCGGCGACGATACCGAAGACGGTGCCGAGCATGACCGCGACGAGTGCGGCGAGGAACGCGACGAGCAGGGAGATCCGGGCGCCGTAGACGATCCGGCTGAAGACATCGCGCCCGTTGCCGGGCTCAACTCCCAGGAGGAATTCGGAACTGATGCCTCCGAAGGCTTCCTTGGGCGTACCGAACAGCGGGTCGATCTCGTCCTGGTGGAACTCGTTCGGGGGGTGGCCCAGCAGGTCGACGATCAACGGCGCGAAGATCGCCACGAGTACGAGGAAGACGACGACCACGCCGCCGGCCAGCGCCAGCTTGTCCCGCTTGAGACGGGACCAGGCGATCTGTCGCAGTGACCGACCCTCGACCGACTTCTCGACTACATCCGCCGCGACACCGTCGGTCGCGACCTCGTCCGCGTCCGTGGCCGTGTCGTGCAATGGTGCCGTCATCGTGGTGGGGACCCCTCTCGGCCGGAGGTGACCGGCCCGTACCCGCCGCTGTAGCGGCATTTTTCACAACATGTGGTGCACGTGGTGCTTTTGGTACGAGAAGTACGTATGAAGCGCGCCGTACACGGGGGTGAATCTCCCCTTGCTGCGGGAGTCTTCAACGCCTTGGCGATCACCCGCCAGACCCGACGGGGAATGGTTGCTCAAACGTGATGCATGGCAGAGGGTTCCGTTATACGGACAGTGTCGATACATCAGCGGAACGCCATCTGACCCGTAGCGGACAAAAGTTGAAAGAGTTTCATCAGGTGGACAACGCCACCCAAACGACCGCAAGGGTCGATGAGGGATGACGCCCAGGACTACGCCCGTGGATTCACAGGCGATATACCGTATTGCGCCATTGAATTGAGGCCGAGAAAGGTCACTGGACGCCCGGCGGCGGGTAACCGTAGCCGCCGCCCGGAGCCTGGGCGCCGCCGTGCGCCTCACGGTCGTAGAAGGGCCGGGCGTTCGCCCGCATCCACATCGTCACCGGGTCGTACTCGTCGGACATCGCGACCGTGGAGACCGGCAGCCCGTCGGGGACGGCGCCGATCGACTGCTGCATCATCGCCCGCGCCGCGTCGACCGCCTGGCGCCCGGAGTCGTACAGGTCGAGGCCGATGGCGAGGTACGCGGCCCCGACCGCCGGCTGTACCCAGGCGCGGCGCAGGGAGCGGACGACCGGCGTGCGGTGCGCGTTCTGCGTGAGCAGTGCGTAGAACTGGGGAATCTCCACCGCCGGGTCCGACAGCCGCAGCGGCCCCGCGGGCATCCGGTCGAGTCCGGTGGCGATACGGCGCAGATCGAGCCACGGGATGCCGACGCCGCCGCCCGGGGCGTGCGGATTGAGCCAGATACCCCAGCGCTCGGGATACAGGGCGCGGGCGATGTCGCGGCCGGTGACGACCTCGTGCGCGCGGCTCCAGCCGGAGACGGCGAGCTCCTGCGCGGAGGTCACACAGGGCGCGTAGCCGACGCCGTCGACCTCCATGTTTCCGTACTGGGCGTCGGGTGCGCCGGGCTGCCCGTGCCACAGCAGCATCCAGATCCGGCCGCCGGCCGGGTCGGCGAGGGCGTGCAGCAGTGCCTCGTACGCGTCGTAGCGCCCCGGAGTCACCTGGCGCAGCATGTGCTCGACCTGCCCGGTCGCCGCGGTGCCTGACGCGCTCACCTGGATTCCGCCCCTCGTTCGATCCGTACCCGTGCCCGAGTGGTCCGCCCCCTGTCAGGGGACCTCCGGCCAGGTCATCAAACCAGCTTAAACGGGAGTCCTGGCACCGACTTGACTTCTACACGTGATGTCGTTGGTAGAAGGGCCGTACGCGCTCCAGCATCCAGTCGGCCACGGGGTCCTGCGCAACGTCCAGCAGGACGATATTGACCGGCCAGGGCACCTGGGCGCGGCCGAGCGCGCGGCCGAGCGCGTCCATGGGCGCGTTGTGGTCGGCGGCCTCCCAGGAGGAGAGCTGGACACCGATGAACAGGGCCGGCCGCTCGCCCTCGACGGAGGCGAGGGCCCGACGTGCGGTGGCCACGACGCCGACGGCCTCGAATTCCCCGGCCGCCGCCGCGAGGAAGTCGACGGGCTCCTCCTGCCAGTCCGGCTCGAAGAGCCGCACCCGGCCGCCCGAGGCGGGCCTTGCCCCATGGCCTTCGGCAGGGGAGGTGCCCCCACGCGGCGTGCGGCCCACGCGGCACAGTTCGGCGACCGCCGGCGGCGGGAGCGGGGCGCCGACGGTGCCGCCGGGGTTGACGGCGATGCCGAGCTGCGGCGGCAGGCCACGGGCGAATTCCCGCGCGGGGGCGACGGTGAAGGACATGTGGGAGCCCACGAGGGCGAGGAACTGCTGCTCGGAGCTGAAGACGGGGACGTAGGGGGCGCCGTCGATGTCCATGGTGGGGAGATCGAGGCTCGGGCTTTCGGGCCCACCGCCGTTGGGCAGGGGGACCCAGACGTGGCTGCGCCCGAGCACCTCGACGAGGCGGGCTCCGGCGGAGGGCACGCCGACGGAGGCGGCCAGGGTCTCCTCCAGCTCGTTGCCGGGCCAGCCGCGGTACGGATTCTCCATGCGCTCGTCTCTTCCTCCCCGGGGCGGGCCCCGGCACCTGCGTGGTCGCGGCGACGACTCTAGTGGTGGTGGGGGCAGGCCGCGGCGCGGGGGCTCTTCCCCGGAGCCGGGGGCTCGGCCCCGGCCCCCTCCGGATGGTCGCGGGGCCGCCGGCCGGGGTGCGCTGCGGTAGCCGCTCGCGGCTGGGCGGGGCCCGGCTCAACCGGACGGGGAGCGGGGCCCGGGCAACACATCGCGCAACCGGTTCGGCGGACCACAACCAGCCCCGCCGTCGTTCGAGGCGCGGGCACGGGGGAGCGCGCCGATCCTCACGGGAGCGCGGTACAAGCAGCCGGCCCCTCCGGTGAGCGCATCCATCCTCAGACCAGGGGCACAGACAGTCGGCGCTTCCGGCGAGCGCATCCATCCTGACGAGACCGCGGGCACAGACAACCGGCCCCTTGCCGGCGCGGCCATCCTCACGAGAACTCGGATAAAAAAAGCGACCGGGCCCCTGCGGCCGGCGCGCCCGCGCTCACGACAGCGCGGTACAGGCGGCAGGCGCTCCGGTAGGCGCGGCACAGGACAGCCGACCCCTCCGGCCGGCGCGCCCGCGCTCCCGACAGCGCGGCACGGGCGATCGGCGCCTCCGGCAGGCACGACATCGACGGCCCGGGTCTCCGGGTCAGCTCGCCGTGAAGCCCAGCACCCGCAGCGTCCCCGCAGCGTCGCGGTCCAGCAGGACCGCCGAGGCGCAGCCCCGTGGCAGACGGCCCGATTCCGCGTCGGCGATCAGGCGGCCCACCGCCCGGCGGTGGCGGGCGAAGGCGTAGCCCGAGACGCCGCGGCCCCGCTCGCGCTGGCCCTCTCGTGCCACCCGGGGCGGCACGTCCAGCAGCACCAGATGGAGCGAGGCTCTGCGTCGCCGCGCCTCCCGCGCGAGCCAGCGCCGCACCCACGCCTGCGTACCACAGTCGTGCACGACGACGCTCTCCCCGGAACGCAGGGCTCGCCACAGTCCCACGTAGTGCGCGATCCGCACGAAGGGGCGGTAGACGGCGTACGGCACGAGGCGGGGCGTGCGCGCGTCCCACAGGTCACGGGTGTCCTGCGAGTCGATCCCGCGGCCGGTCACCGCACGCTTCATCAGCGTGGTCTTGCCGCTCCCTGGCAGCCCTGAGACGACGACCACGTCACCGGCCGCGAACACCAGGGCCCGCGGGCTGTGGCCCGCACGGTCCCGCAGGTCTCGCAGCACGGACGCGGGCGCCCCGAGCAGATCACGGACGGGGACGCCCTGCTGGACGGGCATCCCCGCGGCCGTGGCGGCGTATGCGCCGGACCGCTGCAACATCATCACCCTCCCCCAAGTCGGGTCACCCCCACCCTTTCCCATGAAGTGTAAAGAACTGGTAATACGGGACAACCGACTTTGCCACGGTCCGCGCGCCCCACAGTCGCCGCAGGCATGCGATGATGTGCGCGCCAACTGCATACCGGCCGCTTGAATCCGCGCGGGAGAGTCCCGTCACCTGGTGTGACGGGCGCCGAAGGAGCAAGTTCCTCCCTTGAATCTCTCAGGCCCCGTACCGCGTGCGATGAGGCAGATCTGAAAAGCGAGTCGCTCGAACGGCTCCACCCAAGGTGCAAACCGCGACCATCCATACGCACGGTCGCGGCGAACCTCTCAGGTTCCGATGACAGATGGGGAGGATTGTCCTCGCAGCCATGCCCTGGGAGCCATACCTATGAGCAATGCCCCCCGCCGTACATCCCTCCCGTCGCCCGCCACCGCCCTATCCGAAGGCGCTTCGCGCCGCACTCCTCTCCTGGCCCTGCATCGTTCGCTGGGCGCGACCATGACCGACTTCGCCGGCTGGGACATGCCGCTGCGTTACGCCAGTGAGCGTGACGAGCACAACGCCGTGCGCACGACGGCCGGCCTCTTCGACCTCTCGCACATGGGCGAGATCACCGTCACGGGCCCGCAGGCCGTGGACGCCCTCGACTACGCGCTCGTCGGCAACATCGGCACTGTGGGCCTCGGCCGGGCCCGCTACACGATGATCTGCCAGGAGGACGGCGGCATCGTCGACGACCTGATCGTCTATCGCCTGGACGAGACCGAGTACATGGTCGTCGCCAACGCGGGCAACGCGCAGATCGTCCTGGACGCGCTCACCGCGCGTGCGGCCGGTTTCGACGCGGAGGTACGCGACGACCGTGACGCGTACGCGCTGATCGCGGTGCAGGGCCCCGAGTCCCCCGGCATCCTCGCGTCGCTCACCGACGCGGACCTCGACGGCCTGAAGTACTACGCGGGCCTGCCGGGCACCGTCGCGGGCGTCCCGGCCCTGATCGCCCGTACGGGCTACACCGGCGAGGACGGTTTCGAGCTGTTCGTCGAGCCGCAGTACGCCGAGAAGCTGTGGCAGGCGCTCACCGAGGCGGGCGCCCCGGCCGGCCTGATCCCGTGCGGACTGTCCTGCCGCGACACGCTGCGGCTGGAGGCGGGCATGCCGCTGTACGGGCACGAGCTGACCACCGCGCTCACCCCGTTCGACGCGGGTCTGGGCCGGGTCGTGAAGTTCGAGAAGGACGGCGACTTCGTCGGCCGTGAGGCGCTGCGGGCAGCGGCCGAGCGCGCCGAGACGGCGCCGCCGCGGGGGCTCGTCGGGCTGATCGCCGAGGGCCGCCGCGTCCCGCGCGCCGGAATGGACGTGGTCGCCGGCGGCCGGGTCATCGGCACGGTCACGTCGGGCGCGCCGAGCCCGACCCTCGGCAAGCCGATCGCCATGGCGTACGTGGACGCCGCCCACGCCGCGCCGGGCACGCCGGGCGTCGGCGTCGACATCCGCGGCACGCACGAGCCGTACGAGGTCGTGGCGCTGCCGTTCTACAAGCGCCAGAAGTGATCGCCCGCACCCTCTCTTCGTTCACCACCACTCCCCCGCGTACAGGAGAATTCTGGTCATGAGCAACCCCCAGCAGCTGCGCTACAGCAAGGAGCACGAGTGGCTGTCGGCCGCCGAGGACGGCGTGTCGACGGTCGGCATCACGGAGCACGCGGCCAACGCGCTCGGTGACGTGGTGTACGTCCAGCTTCCCGAGGTCGGTGACACGGTGACCGCGGGCGAGACCTGCGGCGAGCTGGAGTCCACCAAGTCGGTCAGCGATCTGTACTCCCCGGTCAGCGGTGAGGTCACCGCGGCCAACGAGGACGTCGTCAACGACCCGTCGCTGGTGAACTCCGCGCCCTTCGAGGGCGGTTGGCTGTTCAAGGTGCGCGTCGCCGAGGAGCCGAAGGACCTGCTCTCCGCCGACGAGTACACCGATTTCGCGGGCTGACCCAAGACCTTAGGGACCGAGTGATGTCGCTTCTCAACACCCCTCTTCATGAGCTGGACCCGGATGTCGCCGCCGCGGTCGACGCCGAGCTCCACCGCCAGCAGTCCACCCTCGAGATGATCGCGTCGGAGAACTTCGCTCCGGTCGCGGTCATGGAGGCCCAGGGCTCCGTCCTCACCAACAAGTACGCCGAGGGCTACCCCGGCCGCCGCTACTACGGCGGCTGCGAGCACGTCGACGTGGTCGAGCAGATCGCCATCGACCGCATCAAGGCGCTGTTCGGCGCCGAGCACGCCAACGTGCAGCCCCACTCCGGCGCGCAGGCCAACGCCGCCGCCATGTTCGCGCTGCTGAAGCCGGGCGACACGATCATGGGCCTGAACCTCGCCCACGGCGGTCACCTGACCCACGGCATGAAGATCAACTTCTCGGGCAAGCTCTACAACGTCGTCGCCTACCACGTGGACGACGCCACCGGCCAGGTCGACATGGCCGAGGTCGAAAAGCTCGCCAAGGAGTCCAAGCCGAAGCTCATCGTCGCCGGCTGGTCGGCCTACCCCCGACAGCTGGACTTCGCCGCCTTCCGGCGGATCGCCGACGAGGTCGGCGCGTACCTGATGGTCGACATGGCCCACTTCGCGGGCCTGGTCGCCGCGGGCCTGCACCCCAACCCCGTCCCGCACGCCCACGTGGTCACCACCACCACGCACAAGACCCTCGGCGGTCCGCGCGGCGGTGTGATCCTGTCCACGGCCGAGCTCGCCAAGAAGATCAACTCTGCGGTCTTCCCCGGCCAGCAGGGCGGACCGCTGGAGCATGTCATCGCGGCCAAGGCGGTCTCCTTCAAGATCGCCGCCTCCGAGGAGTTCAAGGAGCGCCAGCAGCGCACCCTGGACGGCGCCCGCATCCTCGCCGAGCGCCTCGTCCAGCCGGACGTCACCGAGCACGGCGTCTCCGTACTGTCCGGCGGCACCGACGTCCACCTCGTCCTGGTCGACCTGCGCAACAGCGAGCTCGACGGACAGCAGGCCGAGGACCGCCTCCACGAGGTCGGCATCACCGTCAACCGCAACGCCATCCCCAACGACCCGCGACCGCCGATGGTCACCTCGGGTCTGCGGATCGGCACGCCGGCCCTCGCCACCCGCGGCTTCACCACCGAGGACTTCACCGAGGTCGCCGACATCATCGCCGAGGCGCTGAAGCCGTCGTACGACGTGACGGCGCTGCGCGCCCGGGTGACCGCCCTGGCCGCGAAGCACCCGCTCTACCCCGGACTGTGACGGATCTCCCGTAACAGCCCGGAGCGAAACAAAAGGGGCACCGCGCACACTGGACCGTGGGCGCGGTGCCCCGCACCACGTAAGCACCACGTTTCACGCATTGCCTCTGCACCACCCGGCAGACAACGGCGTCTACCACCCACAAGGAGTTCTCCGTGGCCCTCTCGGTCTTCGACCTGTTCTCGATCGGCATCGGCCCGTCCAGCTCCCACACGGTGGGCCCGATGCGCGCGGCCCGGATGTTCGCCCGGCGGCTCAAGAACGAGGGCCTGCTGGCCCACACCGCCTCGATACGGGCCGAGCTGTACGGCTCGCTCGGCGCGACCGGCCACGGCCACGGCACCCCGAAGGCGGTGCTGCTCGGCCTGGCGGGCAACTCTCCGCGCACGGTCGACGTCGAGAGCGCCGACGACCGGGTCGAGCAGATCAAGGCGGAGAAGCGCATCAGTCTGCTCGGCATGCACGAGATCGGCTTCGACTTCGATACGGACCTGGTCCTGCACCGCCGCAAGGCGCTGCCCTACCACGCCAACGGCATGACGCTGTGGGCGTACGACACCGACGGCACCGCCCTGCTGGAGAAGACGTACTACTCGGTCGGCGGCGGCTTCGTCGTCGACGAGGACGCGGTCGGCGAGGACCGGATCAAGCTCGACGACACCGTCCTGAAGCACCCCTTCCGCACCGGTGACGAGCTGCTGCGCCTCACCCGGGAAACCGGTCTGTCGATCTCCGCGCTCATGCTGGAGAACGAGAAGGCCTGGCGCACCGAGGAGGAGATCCGCGAGGGCCTGCTGGAGATCTGGCGGGTGATGCAGGCGTGCGTGTCCCGCGGCATGTCCCGCGAGGGCATCCTGCCCGGCGGGCTGAAGGTCCGCCGCCGCGCGGCCACTACGGCCCGCAAGCTGCGCTCCGAGGGCGACCCGCAGGCGCTCGCGATGGAGTGGATCACGCTCTACGCGATGGCCGTGAACGAGGAGAACGCCGCGGGCGGCCGCGTCGTCACCGCGCCGACCAACGGCGCGGCGGGGATCATCCCGGCAGTGCTGCACTACTACGTGAACTTCGTCCCCGGGGCCGACGAGGAAGGCATCGTCGACTTCCTGCTCGCGGCCGGCGCGATCGGCATGCTCTTCAAGGAGAACGCCTCGATCTCCGGCGCCGAGGTCGGCTGCCAGGGCGAGGTCGGCTCCGCCTGCTCGATGGCGGCGGGCGCGCTGGCCGAGGTCCTCGGGGGCTCCCCGGAGCAGGTCGAGAACGCCGCGGAGATCGGCATGGAGCACAATCTGGGCCTCACCTGCGACCCGGTCGGCGGCCTCGTCCAGATCCCGTGCATCGAGCGCAACGGCATGGCCGCGGTCAAGGCGGTCACCGCGGCCCGCATGGCGATGCGCGGCGATGGCACCCACAAGGTCTCCCTCGACAAGGTCATCAAGACCATGAAGGACACCGGGGCTGACATGTCGGTGAAGTACAAGGAGACGGCGCGCGGGGGCCTCGCGGTCAACATCATCGAGTGCTGAGCGAGCGGCCAGGGCATACGGGCGGCCCCCGGCGGAAAACGCCAGGGGCCGCCCGTATGTCCCGCTGCGTCAGGCCTTGTTCAGGTGGGACCAGAACTCGTCGAACGACAGGAGCTTGTCCTTGTCGGTGTCCTGCGCGGCGATCACGGCCTCGGCGACCGACTCGGTGACGTTCCAGTCGCCCATCTGAGCCATCGCCGTCTTGTACTCGGCCGCAGTGATGAAGCCGTCGCCGTCCGCGTCGTACCGATCGAACGCCTTGCGTGCTGCCTCGATGTCCGCCACCGGTCCACCCCTTCTTGGTGCATTACTGACGGGGGTCAGATTATCGGCCCACATGGCGGATCATGGACGGGAGCCCGGACGGCGGGCACGGGGAGGCGAGTTGAGCGGAACACTGGCGGAGATCCTCACAGCAGCGGCCGAGGGGCGGTTCCCGCCGCCGGACGGCTGCGTGACGGTGGTCGGGCAGCCGGTCGCCCGGGACGCGGGCGTAGTGGCCTTCACCGCCCACTCGGTGGTCTTCACGGACGAGGATCCTGCCTGGGTACGGGAGCAGTTGGCCGCGACGGCGGCCGATCCGCTCGCGGCGGCGATGAACCCGGGGTTCCTGAGTGCCCTGATGACCCGCACCGGCCGCCGTATGGACACCATCGACCTGGTGACCGTCGCCGGCTCGCTGCCCGGTGCCCCCGGTCTCCGGCTGCGTGAGCTGGTGGACCCGGAGCATCCCCGCGTCGCTCGTGCGCTCAAGCGCCGCCAGGACGTGCGGGTGTGGGCCGCCGACGAAGGGGTGCTGATCCTCGGCCGCGGGGTGGCGGGCCGCTGGGAGGCGTCGGTCGAGGTCGACGAGGAGGCGCGCGGAAAGGGCCTCGGCCAGGCACTGGCGCGTGCCGCCCGGCATCTGGTGCCGGGGCCGGTGGTGTGGTCGCAGCAGGCGCCGGGCAACGCCCGCAGCGTACGGGCGTTCCAGGCGGCCGGGTACCGGCCGGTCGGCTCGGAGGCGTTGCTCACGGCACATTGAACGCGCACAGGGCCAGGGCGCGTTGCTCACCGCCTATCGAGGACACACAGGGCTCCGCCCCGGGCCTTGCGCGCCCGGGGTGGACGGGTCGGCGAGGGCTCAGCCGCGCCAGGGCCGGTAGTGCGGGTTGTCCAGGCACTCGTTCATGATCTCGGTCCTGGTCTGCTTGTCGACGGGGCATGCGCCGACGACGAACCGGCGGGCGACTCCGCCGGGGAACGCCACCTCGACCTGGTCGGCCCATGTGTGGGTGTCGCCGATGGTCTCGTTGACGTCGATGCCGCCCGGGGCGTCGATGTAGTAGTTCCAGGCGCTCTTCCACTGCTTGTACAGGTCATGGTCGTAGGTCGCGGAGACGAACGGGGAGGGCTGGTTGACCAGTACGTACTTCGCGAGGTCGTACTGGCCGTACAGCGGCGCCCTGGGGTGGAAGCCCTGTTCGAAGACGATCTCGGGGCCGCGGTTGTCCGCCCGGTAGAGCTGCTCGCAACTCGTGCGGTAGGCAGGCCGTTCGGGCGTGATCCGGCCGGTGTCGACGCTGCGGTCGGCGGCGGCGAAGAGCTTGTCCTGGACGACCGGACACGTGGCGGCGGCGAGCGCGGCGGCCGCGGGTACTGCGGCCTTGGCCGCGGGTGCCGGGGAGGCGGCGGTGGAGGCGGCCGCCGGGGCGAGGGCGGCGGTGAGCGACAGGGCGACGACAGCGGCCCGACGCCGCAGACGAGAGGTGATCATAAAGGGCAGCTTCCCGCCCACGCGGCGGCGGGCCGTGCAATGTCACCCGCTCCGGGGCGAGTTGTGCGCCGTTCTACCGAAAGACGCCGGTGTGGCCGAGGGAGTATCGGCCGGGCTGGGGGTAGACCGCGAGCCCGTGGGGGCCGCTGCCGACCGGGATACGGGCGATCTGCTTGCCGGTCCGCGTGTCGATGGCGTAGACCTCTGCGTCGTAACGCCCGGACAGCCACAGCACCTTGCCGTCGGCGGAGACGCCGCCCATGTCCGGGCTGCCGCCGTCCGACAGCCACCACTTCCTGGTCAGCTTGTTGTGGGCGAAGTCGAAGACGGAGATCGATCCCTCGCCGCGGTTGGGGATGTACATCTCCTTGGAGTCCCGGCTGATGTAGAGACCGTGGGCTCCCTTGCCGGTGGGCATCAGCTTGGGCTCGGTGAACTTCTCGCCGTCGAGCACCCACACGCCATGCGCGATCATGTCGGCGATGTAGAAGGTCTTGCCGTCCGGGGAGAGCTTCACATCCTGCGGCATGGCGCCCTTGAACGGCAGCCGCTGCCGGCCGACGACCTTCATCTTCTCCGTGTCGACCTTGAGCAGTTCGGCGGAGAACTCGCAGGAGACGATGAAGTACCTGCCGTCGGCGGAGAAGTCGGTGTGGTTGACGCCGTAGCAGGAGACGGGCTCGGTGTGCTTGCGCTCCATGGTGTGCGGGTCGAGGAAGACCAGCTCGCGGTCGAGACTGGCCATGACGACGGCGTACTTGCCGTTGGGCGTGAAGTAGAGGTTGTACGGGTCGTGGACGTCGACCGGCTTGCCCGCCTTGCCGGTGGCCGGGTCGATCGGGGTGAGCGTGTGGCCGCGGTTGTTGTTGACCCAGAGCGTCTTGAGGTCCCAGGACGGGACGACGTGCTGCGGCTGCACGCCGACCGCAATGGTGTCGATGACCTTGTACGTCTCGGGGTCGATGACCGAGACGGTGTTGGAGTTGGTGTTGGGGACGTAGACCCGGGAGGGGAAGTCCTTGACGACCGGCGAGAGCATGCCCGGCCGGTCGGCCGCGTAGATGTCCTTCGGATCCTGGACCGGCGGCATGCCGGGCAGTCCGGCCGGGGTGGCCACGATCTTCTTCGGCCGGCCGGACGGGGCAGCCTGCTCGGTGCCGCGCGCCCCGGTCTTCTCTCCGCCCGAGCCGCAGCCGGCGAGGAGGGCGAGGAGGGCGCCCGCGAGGAGCGCCGTGGTCCGCTGGGTGAGGGAGGTCGTCGGATGCATCAGCTCAGCAGCTCCGTGGTGGTCACCGCACGCGGTCCGCGGCGGTCGAGTTCGTCGAGAAGTGCGGACATGGCGGTGAGTCGACGTAGCGGCACGGTGATCGCCGCGAGGACGACGCCGGGGCGGCCGGCCGCCGAACTGCCATCGCACCGAACAACGAGCGCGCGCATCCCGCGGCGAGGATTCCGGAGGCGGGCGCACCCGCCCCGGCGCGCAGGAGGCTGCGGCGGTCGATCGGGGTCACGGAAATGCACAGTAAGGGCGGAAAGGACGAAAGATAACGATTGACCCCAGTTACTTCGCTTGCGGGTCGCCCGACCCATAAGCCCCATCACATGATCGACCGATGAAACACTCGCCCCAGCCGATACTTCTTCAATGATTGCCAGGCAGAAACCCAATTACAGCTAAGATTTAGGGACGAAAGATCCCCGTTGATCCCTCTAGCCCCCATATGGGCTTTTGGCGATAGGGCGTCCGCCTGTCATAGTCGAGGACACGACCCCATTGACCCGGGCCAGGTCGTCGTCAGCTGCCGTGGATACACCCCCCGGTCCGCGGCGCTCCACACAGAAGCCCCCAGGCGCCGCACGACGGCACACGGGGGCTTCTGTGCGTCGCCTCAGCGGTCGACGACCCGCATCTCGAACCACGTGGTCTTGCCGCGCGGCAGCAGGTCGACGCCCCAGCGGTCGGAGAGCGTGTCGACGAGGAACAGACCGCGTCCGCTGGTGTCCATCTCGTGCACCGGCATCAGACAGGGCAGACCGCGCGAGGGATCGCGGACCTCGACCCGGATCCAGCCGCGGCGGCGCAGCATCCGCAGACCGAAGACACGTGCCCCGGTGTGGCGCACCGCATTGCCCACCAGTTCCGAGACGAGCAGCACCGCGTGCTCACAGGTCTGGGCCGGCAGCGCCCAGTGACGCAGCACCACACACTGGGTGAGCCGTCGCGCGGTGCCCGCGGATTCGGGCCGGGACGGCAGCCGGACCTCCCCCTCCGTCGGATCGCCGTACAACTCCAGTGCCTTGAGCGCCTGTTCGTCGTCCACGGCCGGAGTCCACCGAGCGGCGGTCGCACCAGCGCGCTGCCGCGGTTGTCCTACACCCTCCAGGCCCGCCATGCATCCATCATGGCCGCAAAGGGCCGCCCCCGTGGCCGTTCCACGGGAATAGGCCCCCCGGAATCATTCCTTCCGGGGGGTCGTTCGGCATATGCCACTGACCTGGTGCGGTCATCACTACCGCACCCGAGCTGCACCGATGCCACTCGCAGGGTTGTCCTCGGGTGCGATGGAGGACGATCCGTCCGCAATCGTCGCCCGGTGGGGGCGACCCGGCGCACGCGATTGACGCGCGGCGCGGAGCCGCTCCCTTTGCCCCAACTCTCCGTCGATCAAAGGAACTTGGCCTTCCCCGGGCCCTCCTCGACGAAGCTGCGCATGCCGCGCTCGCGGTCCTCGGTGGCGAACAGGCCGGCGAACCAGTTCCGTTCGATCGCGAGGCCCGTCTCGATGTCCGTCTCCAGGCCCGCGTCCACCGACTCCTTCGCCGCACGCAGCGCCAGCGCCGGGCCCTTGGCGAGCTTCGCCGCCCAGGCGCGGGCCTGCTCGTAGACCTCGGCGGCCGGGACGACCCGGTCGACCAGGCCCAGGGTGAGGGCTTCGTCCGCGGCGACCATCCGACCGGTGAAGATCAGGTCCTTGGCGCGGGACGGGCCGATCAGCCGGGACAACCGCTGCGTGCCGCCGGCGCCCGGGATGAGACCGAGCAGGATCTCGGGCTGGCCGAGCTTGGCGTTCTCCGCCGCGATCCGGTAGTCGGCGCAGAGCGCGAGCTCGCAGCCGCCGCCGAGGGCGTAGCCGGTGACAGCGGCGACGACGGGCTTGGGGATACGGGCGACGGCGGTGAAGGACTCCTGCAGGCCACGGGAGCGCACGATCATCGCCATGTGGTCCATCACCTGCATCTCCTTGATGTCCGCGCCCGCCGCGAACACCTTCTCGCCGCCGTAGAGGATCACGGCTCGGACGTCCTCGCGCCGGGTCGCCTCTTCGGCGAGCTCGCGCAGGCGGTCCTGCACGGCGATGTCGAGGGCGTTCATCGGGGGGCGGTCCAGGCGGATGGTGCCGACGCCTTCGGAGACTTCGAGGGAAACGGTCATGGAGGGAAGGTTAGCCGCCGTTAACGACAGGGGACCCGGTGCTGTTGCTCACAGCACCGGGTCCCCTGGGGTGCGTGTTACTTGATCCACTCCGACCAGGGCATGTTCCAGCCGTTCAGCCCGTTCTCCGGGGCGATCTGCTTGTCCTTGGAGTTCTTCACGATCACCACGTCGCCGATGATCGAGTTGTTGTACAGCCAGGCGGCCGGGGTGCCGTTGTCGTACGCACCGCGCACATCGCGCAGGCCGACGCAGCCGTGGCTGACGTTCGCCGAGCCGAACGTGCCCGAGGAGGCCCAGTAGTTGCCGTGGATGAACGTGCCCGAGGTGGACAGGCGCATCGCGTGCGGCACGTCCTTGATGTCGTACTCGCCGCCGAAGCCGACGGTGGCGCCGTTCATCCGGGTCACCTTGTACTTCTCGCTGATGACCATCTGCCCGTTGTAGGTGGTGGTCGACGGCGCACCCGCGGTGATCGGGATGTTCTTGATCTCCTTGCCGTCACGCACGACCCTCATGGTGTGCGCGGCCGCGTCGACCGTGGAGACCTGCGAGCGGCCCACGGTGAACGAGAACGTCTTGACCTGCTTGCCGTACACACCCGGCCGGCCCTCGACGCCGTCCAGGTTGAGCTTCACGGTCACCTTGGTCCCCGCGGCCCAGTACTTCTCCGGGCGGAAGTCGAGGCGGTCGTTGCCGAACCAGTGGCCCTCGATCGGCACGGACGGCTCGGCGGTGACCTTGATGGCCTGCTCCACGGCCTCCGGGTCGGTGATGCCCCGGGTGAAGTTGATGGACACCGGCATGCCGACGCCGGCGGTCGAACCGTCCTCCGGCGTGTAGTGGCCGATGAAGGTGTTCTGCGGAACGAGTGTGGTGAAGGTGGTGTCCTTGGCCGACTCACGGCCCTCGGCATCCTTGGCGACCGCGTGCACCTTGTACTTGGTCGAGCCCGCCAGGTGCTGCATCGGCTCCCAGCTCGCGCCGTCGCCGGAGATCTTCCCGTCGATCCTCGTGCCCTTGTCGTCCTGCACGGTGACCGTTGTCAGCTTGCCGCCGGAGGCGGTGACCTTGAGCGCTCCGCTCGTGGCGACGGCATCCGCGCCGTCCTTGGGCGCGATGGTCACCACGGCCTTCGACGCCGCGTTGTCGACCGACCCGCCGCCCTTGTTGCCGGGACCTGCCTCGCCGCCCTTGCCGGAGCCCCCGCCCCCACAGGCCGTCAGCGCCAGCAACGCGCCCAGCGCCAGCGCGCACATCCGGGCGCCCCCGCGACCGTACTGTCGCCGGCCTGCTCCGGCCGATGCCCCCGATATCGGCTGCCCGTTCATGGTGTTGTTCTCCCCTCAGCACGGCCTGGCCCCGCCGCAGCCGCGCACCCCCGCGCACCTCACGCGCGCACGCAGCCAGAAAATCACACCGCAGGTCACCAAATGTCCCTGCGAATGTCACCGTTCAGTCCCAACGTGTCCATCGGAGGAAGTGGGGAAACGGCTGGCAGGGGTGGCGGACGGCGTACC
This sequence comes from Streptomyces sp. NPDC018833, assembly GCF_044390825.1. Taxonomy (NCBI): domain Bacteria; kingdom Bacillati; phylum Actinomycetota; class Actinomycetes; order Kitasatosporales; family Streptomycetaceae; genus Streptomyces; species Streptomyces sp. NPDC018833. The sequence continues at coordinate 299,900 of NZ_JBIRZM010000004.1, forward strand.
GGTCGGAGGGCGCGGATCAGCCCGGGGCGGACCGGCCCGGAGTGCCGGATCGGTGCCGGGGTGCCGGTGGTGCCGGATCGGTGCCGTGGTGCCGGATCGGTGCCGTGGAGTGAGAGGAGATCAGTTCAGGGCGGAACCCGCCTGCCATTGCTGCCAGTCGAGGTTCCAACCGCCGAGGCCGTTGTCGGGAGCGACCGTCCTGTCCTTGGAGTTGACCACCTCGACCACGTCGCCGATCAGGGTGCGGTCGAAGAACCAGCCCGCCGGGGACTGACTGCTGCCGCCCTTGTCGTCGCGCAGGCCCACACAGCCGTGGCTGACGTTCGCCGAGCCGAACGTCTCCGGCGCGGCCCAGTAGTTGCCGTGCAGGAACGTGCCCGAGGTCGTCAGCCGGATCGCGTGCGGCACGTCCTTGATGTCGTACTCGCCCTTGCCGTCCTTCGTGGTGAAGCCGACCGTCGCGCCGTTCATCCGCGTCACGTCGAACATCTCCGTGACGACCATCTTCCCGTTGTACGTCGTCGTCTTCGGCGCGCCCGCCGTGATCGGCACGGTCGCCAGCAGCGCTCCGTCCCGCACGACCCTCATGGTGTGCGCCGCCGCGTCGACCGTGGAGACCTGGGAACGGCCCACGGTGAAGGCGATCGTCTTGTGCTGGATGCCGTACACGCCGGGCGCGGCCTCCACGTCCCGCAGCCGCATGCGGACGGTGACCTTCGTGCCGGGCTTCCAGTATTCACGCGGCCGGAAGTCGAGCCGCCCCCCGCCGAACCAGTGTCCGGCGACCTCGACCGGGGGGTCCGAGGTGACACGGATGGCGCGCTCGACAGCGGCGCGGTTCTCGATCGCCCGGTTGAAGGTGAAGGAGACGATCATTCCGGTGCCCACCGTCGAACGGTTCTCCGGTTTCACGTACCCGATGAAGCGGTGCTCGGGAACCGCTGTGGTGAACGTCGTGTGACGTGCCATGCGGCGCCCGCGCCCGTCCACGGCGACGACGTCGACGCTGTACTTGGCGGCGAGGCCCAGCCGGATCCCCTCGGCCGGCATCCAGCGCAGACCGTCCTTCGAGACCGAGCCGGGTACCTCGGTGGGGCCCGCGGCCTCGACCTGGGTGACCTTCACCCGCTCCAGCCGGCCGCTGGGCAGCTTGACCACCAGCCGCGCGTCGGGACTGACCCCCCGGGCGCCGTCCTCGGGCGTCACCCGGATCATGTCCTTGGGCGCCCGCGGTTTGCTGTCGATGTCGAAGGTCCCGCCGGTGCAGCCGGCGAGCCCCGCGACGAGTCCTGCCCCGGCCACGGCGAGGGCCGCACACCGCCCTGCCCGCTTCAGTACATGTCTCACGTACCGCCCAACGACGGGCCCCCTGTGTGGGCAACGTGGAGGCGGGGCGATGTTGGGAGGAGTGCCGGGCGGGCAGAAATGGTGAAAGGACCATACGAGGCCGTCGTGGAAGGGACGCCGTGGCGGCCTGGTGGGCTGTCCGGGCGTGCTCCGCCGGACGGCCGCTCGCCGGGAGGAATCCTTCCGGCAGGCCCGACGAGCCGCGGGAGGCCGACAGGTGTCGAGCGCAGCCGAGCAGGAGACGGTGGACGAAGGAGTGCGGGGGGCCCCGCCGCGAGCGCCGTCGGCGGCGGGCACGCAGGGTCGTCGTCCGGCGGTGCGTGCCGCGCTCGCGTGGCCGGGGACGCCGACTCCCCTGGGGGCGCGTTACCGCGTGGGGCCCGACGGAGTCGCGGGGACCAACTTCGCGCTGTGGGCCGGCGGGGCCGAGGCGGTCGAGCTGTGCCTGTTCGACGGCCTCGGCCCCTCGGCCGCCGAGACGCGGGTGCCGCTGACCGAGCTGACGCATGAGATCTGGCACGGCTTCGTGCCGGGCGTGGGGCCCGGCACGCGTTACGGCTACCGGGTGCACGGCCGCTGGGACCCGTGGACCGGAGCACGCTGGAATCCCGCGAAGCTGCTGCTCGATCCGTACGCCCGCGCGGTGGACGGGGACTACGCCGACCTCGGACTGCCGCCGGAGGTGTACGGGCACGTCCGGGACTGGCCGCAGCAGCATGTCGCCGACACGGTGCGCGACGACCGGGACTCGGCGCCGTTCGTGCCCAAGGGTGTCGTGGTCCACGACGACGCCGACGGCGACGAGTGGATGGACGACCGCAGGCCGAAGACCCCGTGGGCGGACTCGGTCATCTATGAGGTGCACGTGCGTGGCTTCACCCGGCTGCACCCCGGCATTCCCGAGGAGCTGCGGGGTACGTACGCGGGCCTCGCGCACCCCGCCGCGATCGAGCATCTGGTGGGGCTCGGGGTGACAGCGGTGGAACTGCTGCCCGTGCATCAATTCGCGCACGAGGACCACCTGCTGCGGCGGGGGCTCGTCAACTACTGGGGCTACAACTCCATCGGCTACTTCGCCCCGCACGGCGCGTACGCGGCGTCCGGCACGGCAGGTCAGCAGGTCGGTGAGTTCAAGCGGATGGTGCGCGCCCTGCACGCCGCCGGGATCGAGGTCGTCCTCGACGTGGTCTACAACCACACGGCGGAGGCGGGCGAGCTGGGGCCGATGCTGTCGCTGCGCGGCATCGACAACCGCGGCTACTACCGCCTCCAGGCGGACGCCCGGCGGTATGCGGACTACACGGGATGCGGCAACACCCTGCATGTGGTGCAGCCCCATGTGCTGCGGCTGATCACCGACTCACTGCGGTACTGGGTCACCGAGATGGGTGTCGACGGCTTCCGCTTCGACCTGGCGGCGGCCCTCGCCCGCTCCATGCACGACGTCGACATGCTGTCCCCCTTCCTCGCCGTCATCGCCCAGGACCCGGTGCTACGGCGGGTGAAGCTGATCGCCGAGCCGTGGGACGTCGGCAACGGCGGCTATCAGGTGGGCGCCTTCCCCCCGCTGTGGACGGAGTGGAACGACCGCTACCGCGACGCCGTACGGGACTTCTGGCGCGGGACGCTGCCCGATGTACGGGATCTCGGCTACCGGCTGTCCGGCTCCAGCGATCTGTACGCCTGGGGCGGGCGCCGCCCGTACGCGTCGATCAACTTCGTCACCGCGCACGACGGTTTCACCCTGCGCGACCTGGTCAGTTACCAGCACAAGCACAACGAGGCCAACGGTGAGGGCAACCGGGACGGCACCCACGACAACCGGTCGTGGAACTGCGGCGCCGAGGGCGAGACGGACGACCCGGGGATCAACGCGCTGCGCCGCAGGCAGATGCGCAACCTGCTCACCACGCTGCTGCTGTCGACCGGGGTGCCGATGCTGGTGGCGGGTGACGAGATGGGCCGCACACAGGGCGGCAGCAACAACGCCTACTGCCAGGACAACGAGGTCAGCTGGGTGGACTGGTCGCTGCCGGAGCAGGAGACCGGGCGCGGGCTGCTGGAGCTGACCCGGCGGCTGCTCGCGCTGCGCCACACCCATCCGGTGCTGCGGCGGCGTGCCTTCTTCTCGGGCCGGCCGCAGGCACCGGACGGGCTGCGGGACCTGGCGTGGTTCACCCCGCAGGGCACGGAGATGAACGAGGGCGACTGGTACGCGCCGTCCGCGACGCTCGCGCTCTACCTGTCCGGTCGCGACATTCCCGGGCGGGACGCACGGGGGGCGCAGGTGACGGACGACAGTTTCCTGATGATCCTGCATGCGGCGGCGGAGCCGGTGGACTTCCGGCTGCCGGGGCCGCCGTGGGCCCAGGCGTACGAACTGGTGGTCGACACCTCGAGGGAGGAGCAGGCGCGGGCGCCGGGGACGGTGCACGAGGGGGGTGCCGTGGTCAGGATGCCCGCCCGCTGCGTACTGCTGCTGCGTGTGCGGACCTGATACGGGCCTCGCACGTGCCGCATACCGGCCTTCGGGTGAACGTCTCCCGGGCGCTCCCCCGGTGGCCGGAAAACCACATGAGGACTGTCAGTGGTGAACCGTAGGCTCGCACCTGATGCCCACCTCACCCGTCGCCCCCGGTCCTTCGTCCGAGCGATCCGCCGTACGCTCGCTGCTGCGGCTGTGGCCCTATGTGCGGCCCGTGCGCACCCGCCTGTTCAGCGCTGCGTTCGTCGCGATTGTGGCCTCCTGTCTGAGCCTTGTCATCCCACTGGTCCTCAAGTGGATCGTGGACGGCCCGGTGGCGGGCAGCGATCCGGGCGGGGTGTGGCTCGGGGCGCTTGTGCTGCTGCTCCTCGGCGTCGCGGAGGCCGCTCTGTTCGGCTTCCGGCGGTGGCTGGTGGCCCGGCCGCTCGCCGGGGTGGAGGCGGCGATGCGCGCCGATCTCTTCCGGCATCTGCAGCGCCTGCCGGTCGCCTTCCACGACCGGTGGGCCTCGGGGCAGCTGCTCTCCAGGGGCACGACGGACCTGATGCTGCTTCGGATGTTCCTGGCCTTCCCGCTGACGTTCCTGCTCGTCAACGGGACGACGATCCTGGTCGGTTTCGTGCTCCTGCTGGACCAGGAGTGGACGCTCGGTCTGGTGCTGCTCGCGCCGGTGGTGCCGCTCGTCGTCGCGTGCAATCTCTTCGAGAAGAGGTATGCGCTGGTCGCCCGCCGGGCGCAGGACCAGGTCGGCGACCTGACGACGGTCGTGGAGGAGAGCGTCCTCGGCATCCGTGTCGTCAAGGGCTTCGGCCGGCACCGCAGTCAGGCCGAGGCGTTCCGGGCACTGTCGGAGCGGCTGCGCGGCACGGAGCTGGGCAAGGCCCGGCTGCTCGGCGGCATCTGGGCGATCATCACGGTCGTCCCGGAACTGGCGATCGGCGCGGCCCTCGTGCTGGGCACCGTCCAGGTCGCGGACGGCAGGCTGTCGGCGGGCACGCTGGTGGCGTTCCTGTCGACCGCGCTGGCGCTGCGCTGGCCGGTGGAGTCGATCGGCTTCCTGCTGGCGATGAGCCAGGAGGCGGCCACCGCGGCGGACCGGTACTTCGAGGTGCTGGACGCCCCCGAGGAGCGGGAGACGGCCGACGACGCGCGGCGCGCTGCGGCAGGGGAGGGCGGACTGCGCTTCGAGGGCGTCGAGTTCCGCTACCCGGACGCCCCGGAGGACGTCGCCCCCGTCCTCGCCCGGGTGGACCTGCATGTGCGTCCCGGCGAGACGATGGCGCTCGTCGGCGGCACCGGCAGCGGCAAGACCACGCTCACGGCACTGGTGCCGCGGCTCTACGACGTCACCGCCGGACGCATCACGCTCGACGGCCGGGACATCACCTCGCTGCCCCGGGAACGGCTGCGCGAGCTGGTGTCCGTGGCCTTCGAGGAGCCGACACTGTTCTCGGCGAGCGTCGGGGAGAACGTGCTGATGGGCGCACATGACGCGACGGACGCCGACCTGCGGCGCTCCCTGGACATCGCGCAGGCGGGCTTCGTCGACGACCTGCCGCACGGCGCCCGCACGCAGGTCGGCGAGCAGGGTCTGAGCCTGTCCGGCGGTCAGCGCCAGCGGCTGGCGCTGGCGCGCGCGGTCGTCGGGCGGCCCCGCTTCCTGGTGCTCGACGACCCCCTCTCGGCGCTCGACGTGCACACCGAGACGCTGGTGGAGGCGGCGCTGCGCCGGGTCCTTCAGGACACCACGGCCCTGGTGGTGGCGCACCGCCCGTCGACGGTCATGCTCGCCGACCGGGTGGCGCTGCTGTCCGGCGGCCGGATCGCGGCGGTGGGCACGCACCACGATCTGCTGCGGACCAACGCGGAGTACGCCTGGCTGATGTCGGGCACCGGAAGGCCTGACGGCCCAGGGGATGCGGAGGACGCGGGGGAGCCGAACGCTCCGGAGACGACCGCCGGGGCGGGCGCACCGGCCCGGAGAAGCGCCACAGGCGCGGAAGGGAGGGCCCGGTGACCACGGGTTCGACAACGGGCCCGACCCAGGACCCGACGCCGGGCCCGGGCCCGACCCCGGCGACCGGTTCGGCGACCCGTCCGATGACCGACCCGGCGGCGGGCCCGGCGCACGCCCCACGGGTCGGCCCGGCCCGGCACCCGACGGCCGATCCCGCAGCCGACCCAGCCGGGGAACCGGCCGCAGGGCCGCCGCGCGACCCATGCGCTGGTCCGGCCGTCGGCCCGGCCCACGGCCGGACGACCGATCCGGTGGCGCTCCCGGCGGGCGGGCCCGCCGACGGGGCCGCCCCGGGCGCCACCGCCACCGCTGCCACCGCCACCGCCACCGCCACCACCACCGCCACCGCCACCGGCAGCGGCGACACCGCGGGGCGCGGCTTCGGGGCCGACGGGAAGCCGGTGCAGCCCCTCGGGGTGGACGACCCGTTCGACCGGGACGCCCTGCCCGCGTCCAAGGGCGCGACCGGGGCCCTGCTGCGTTCGCTGCTCGCGCCCCTCCGGGCGCGCGTGGTGCTCGCCGCGGTCCTTCTGCTGCTCCAGCAGGCGACCGTCCAGGCGGGTCCGCTGCTCGTCGCGTACGCCATCGACCACGGCGTGCCCGCCTTCCGGGCGGACGACCACCGCCCGCTGATCGCCGTCGGCGCCGGATACGCACTGTGCGCGCTTGCGGCCGGCTTCCTCCAATACGGCTTCATCCGCGCGTCCGCCCGCGTCAACCAGGACGTGCTGCTCGATCTGCGGGGCCGTATCTTCCGCCATGCCCAGGCGCTGAGCGTGGACTTCCACGAGCGCTACACCTCCGGCCGCCTGATCTCCCGGTCGACCACGGACGTCGAGTCCCTGCGGGAGCTGCTGAGCGAGGGGCTGCAGGAACTGATCGGCGTCGTTCTCGCGTTCGTCTTCATCTCGGCCATGCTGCTCTGGCTGGACGTGGGACTCGGCGGGATCGCGGTGCTCTCGTTCGTGCCGCTGTACCTGCTGGGGCGGCTCTACCAGCGGCGTGCGAAGTCGGTGTTCATGGCGCGGTCGACGGCGATCGCCGCGGTCATCGTGAAGTTCGCCGAGACGATGAACGGCATCCGTCCCGTTCGCGCCTTCCGCCGGGAGCGGGCCAACGACGACGCCTTCCGCGTGCTGAACGACCGCCATGCGCGCCGCAACGGCGACGCCCTGCTGGAGATGGCCCGCTATGTGGTGGGTTCGCGGCTCGTGGCCAACACCGCGGTGGCCGGGATCGTGCTGTGGGGCGCCTACCGGGTCGCGTCCGGGACACTGGCGCTGGGTGTGCTGGCGGCGGCGGTGCTGTACCTGCGGCGGCTGTACGACCCGATCGACCGGCTCGCGATGTTTCTCAACTCCTACCAGTCGGCGGCCGCCTCGCTGGAGAAGATCGCCGGGCTGCTGGCGCAGGTCCCGTCCGTTCCGGAGCCGGCGCGGCCGCGTGAGCTGCCGGTGCGCGACGGCGGCCGTCCCGGCCGGGAGGTCGTCTTCGAGCGGGTCGGCTTCGGCTACCGCACCGGTGGCGAAGTGCTGCCGCCCTTCGATCTGACGATCCCGGCCGGGCAGACGGTCGCCGTCGTCGGCTCGACAGGCGCGGGCAAGTCGACCCTGGCCAAGCTGCTGGCCCGGTTCTACGACCCGACGCACGGCCGGGTGCTCCTCGACGGGACGGATCTGCGGGACCTGGCCGTGCCGGAGCTGCGCCGCGGGGTCGTGATGGTGACACAGGAGGCGTTCCTGTTCTCCGGCACGGTCGCGGAGAACATCGCGATCGGCCGGCCCGACGCCGGCCGCGCGGAGATCGAGCAGGCGGCGAAGGCCATCGGGGCGCACGACTTCGTCACCGCGCTGCCCGAGGGCTACGACACCGATGTGCGCAAGCGGGGCGGGCGCATCTCCGCGGGTCAGCGCCAGTTGGTGGCCTTCGCCCGTGCACTGCTCGCCGACCCGGCGGTGCTGATCCTGGACGAGGCGACGAGTTCGCTGGACATCCCCGGGGAGCGGGCGGTGCAGCGGGCGATGGCCACCGTGCTGGAGGGGCGCACGGCCGTGGTGATCGCGCACCGGCTGTCGACGGTGGAGATCGCGGACCGGGTGCTGGTGATGGAGCGGGGGCGGATCGTCGAGGACGGGTCGCCTGCCGAACTGATCGGTGGCGAGGGCCGTTTCGCGGGTCTGCACAAGGCGTGGCACGAGAGTGTGGTGGGCTGACGCCGTGCCGGGAGAGCTCAGGCCCCGCCGCGCAGGAAGCGGCGCAGCTTCGTCAGCGGCCATGCGTTGATGACGTCGTCCTTGGTGAGCCAGCCGCGCTGGGCGGTGCCGACGCCGTAGCGCATGTAGGGCAGGTGCGTGGTGGAGTGCGCGTCGGAGTCGACCGCGAACTTCACCCCGTACCGCTTGGCGCGCAGGATCTCCTCGTCGCAGAGATCGAGCCGTTCCGGGTGTGAGTTGATCTCCAGGGCGGTGCCCGTTCGGGCGCAGGCTTCGAATACGGCGTCGAAGTCGGCGTCGATGCCCGGCCGTTTGCCGAGCAGCCGGGTGGTGGGGTGGCCGATGATGGCGACGTGCGGGTTCTCGCAGGCGCGCAGCAGCCGCCGGGTCAGCTCACGGCGGTTCTGGTTGAAGTGCGAGTGGACCGAGGCCACGCACAGGTCGAACCCGGCCAGGAACGCGTCGGGCCAGTCCACTTCGCCCTCCGGCCCGATGTTGAGTTCGGTGCCGTGCAGCAGCCGCATCCCATGGTGCTTCCGGTCGAGTTCCCGTACGCGCTCGCGCTGCGCGAGCATCTTTTCGTCGGTCATCCGCTGCATGGCGAGGTTGGGGGCGTGGTCGGTGATCGCGAAGTAGGCGTAGCCGAGATCCGCGGCGGCGGCGATCATGTCCTCCAGCGGGGCGAGTCCGTCGGTGAGGTCGGTGTGGGTGTGGAGGTCGCCCCGGATGTCGCGGTCGGTCAGCAGCTCGGGGAGTTCGTCGCGCAGTCCGGCCGCGATCTCGCCGCGGTCCTCGCGCAGGGGCGGCGGGATCCAGGGCAGGCCGAGCCGGGCGTAGATGTCCTCCTCGTTCGCCGAGGTGATCTTCTTCCCGCTCTTGGCGTGGAAGAGCCCGTACTCGGAGAGCTTGAGCTTGTGGCGCACCGCGATCTCGCGGGTGCGGATGTTGTGGGCCTTGGAGCCGGTGAAGTACTGGAGCCCCGCTCCCCATGAGTCGGGCGGCAGGACCCTCAGGTCGACCTGGAGTCCCTTGGTGGTCCGGACCGAGGTCTTCTTCTCCCCGCGGGCGATGACCTCGGCCGTGTGCGGAAGGTGGCCGAAGGCCTCCATGAAGGGTGCCGACCGCTCGGCGGCCACCAGGATGTCGATGTCCCCGATGGTCTCCTTCATACGGCGCAGCGACCCCGCATAGGTGCACCCTGAGCAGCCGGTGACCGCGGACAGCTCGGCGACGATCCGTTCGGCGACGTCCATCGCGGCGTTGATGAGGATGCGGCCGCTCCGGCCGGCCTTCTGCATGAGTTCGATGCCGTGGAGGACGTTCTCCTCGGTCTTCTCGCCGAATCCGCGCAGGTCACGCAGTCGCTCCTGGTGGATGGCGTCGAGCAGCTGGTCCACCGAGGAGATGTCCAGTTCCTCGTAGAGGACCATCGCCTTCTTGGGGCCGAGCGTGGGGATGGTGATCAGCTCGCGCACCCCTGCCGGAATGGAGGCCCTGGCCTCCTCGATGGTGGAGACCTGACCGGTCCGGAGGTACTCGACGACCTTCTCGGCGATCGACTTCCCCACGTTGGGGATCTCCTTCAGCCCCTTGATGTCGAGCTTCGAGACGTCGGCGGGGAAGCCTCCGATCGCACGGGCTGCCTTCTCGTAGGCGCGCGCCTTGAAGGCGTCACCGCCGGTGATCGTGACGAGGTCGGCGTACTCCTCGAGCAGCGCCTCGACCTCCTCGTTGGCCCTGGTCATATCCGCCGGGTGCCCCGAGGGCCGACTGCCACGCATGGGCGATGCCCGCCGAAACGTCCGCTTAACGAACATGACTTTTCGGGCAACGGACGATTTCTGGCCAACTCTTGACGCGCCCCTGTCATAAGGCCCGCGCCAATGCCACTCTTCCCCCGATCCGCGTGCACCGTGCTCCGCCAGCTCACTTCGCTCCGCCAGCTCTGTTTGCTCTGCCCGGCCGCACACCCAGCAGCCGGTACCCCCCTCGCAAAAGGAGTCTGCGTGAGATCCACGCCAAACCGTCGCGCCACCGCGACGGGTGCTCTGATCGCCGCCGCCGCCATGCTCGCCGTGGGCATGCAGACCGGTTCCGCCGGAGCCGACCCCGGCGGCACATCCGCCCCCAAGGCGCAGGCCGCGGGCAAGGCCGACCCCGGCGCCCTGCCCAAGAACCTCTCCCCCGCCCAGCGTGCGGAGCTGATCCGCGAAGCGACCGCGACCACGGCCGCCACCGCGAAGGAACTCGGCCTCGGGCCCCAGGAGAAGCTCGTCGTCCGGGACGTCGTCCAGGACCGCGACGGCACCACGCACACCCGTTACGAACGCACCTACGCGAGCCTGCCGGTCCTCGGCGGCGACCTCGTGGTCGCGCAGAGCGCGGCCGGCGCCACCGAGTCCGTCACCAAGGCGTCGAGGGCCGCCCTGAAGAATGTCGACACCAGCGCCGACGTCGCTCCGGCCACGGCCGAGAAGCAGGCGGTGAGCGCGGCCAAGGCGGAGGGGTCCGCCAGGACGAAGGCCGACCGCGGGCCGCGCAAGGTGATCTGGCTGGCCGACGGCAAGCCGACGCTCGCGTACGAGACGGTCGTCGGCGGGCTCCAGCACGATGGCACGCCCAACGAGCTGCACGTGATCACCGACGCCACCACGGGCGAGAAGCTCTTCGAGCGCCAGGCCGTCCACAACGGCACGGGCAACACCCAGTACAGCGGCCAGGTCACGCTCGGCACCGCGCCGTCGTACACGCTGACCGACACCGGGCGCGGCAACCACAAGACGTACAACCTCAACCGGGGTACGTCCGGCACCGGCACACTGTTCTCGGGCCCCGACGACATCTGGGGCGACGGCACCCCGCAGAACGCCGAGACCGCCGGCGCCGACGCACACTACGGTGCGGCCCTCACCTGGGACTACCTCAAGAACGTGTACGGCCGCTCGGGCATACGCGGCGACGGCGTCGGCGCGTACTCCCGTGTGCACTACGGCAACGCGTATGTGAACGCGTTCTGGTCGGACTCCTGCTTCTGCATGACCTACGGGGACGGCGCGAACAACACCAAGCCGCTGACGTCGATCGACGTGGCCGCGCACGAGATGACGCACGGCCTCACGTCCAACACGGCGGGCCTGGTCTACAGCGGCGAGTCGGGCGGCCTCAACGAGGCGACCTCCGACATCTTCGCCGCGGCCGTGGAGTTCTACGCCAACAACTCCCAGGACGTCGGCGACTACCTCGTCGGCGAGAAGATCGACATCCGCGGCAACGGCACCCCGCTGCGCTACATGGACAAGCCGAGCAAGGACGGCTCCTCCAAGGACTACTGGTACTCCGGCATCGGCAACATCGACGTCCACTACTCCTCGGGACCGGCCAACCACTGGTTCTACCTGCTCTCCGAGGGCAGCGGCGCCAAGACCGTCAACGGCGTGAACTACGACTCGCCGACCTCCGACGGCCTGCCCGTGACCGGCATCGGCCGCGAGAAGGCAGCGCTGATCTGGTTCAAGGCGCTCACCACGAAGTTCAGCTCCCGCACGGACTACGCGGGGGCCCGCACCGGCACCATCGCCGTGGCGACGGAGCTGTACGGAGCGAGCAGCGCCGAGGTCAAGTCGGTCACCGACGCCTGGGCAGGCATCAACGTCGGCTCTCGTCCCGGCGGGGACCCGGGCGAGCCGGGCACCGTCTTTGAGAACACCGCCGATGTGTCCATCCCGGACTCCCCGGGCGCGGCGGTGACCTCCTCCATCAACGTCACGGGCCGCACGGGCAACGCGCCCCCGACCCTCAAGGTCGGCGTGGACATCATCCACACCTGGCGCGGTGACCTGGTCATCGACCTGCTGGCCCCGGACGGGACCGCGTACCGCCTGAAGAACTCGAGCGGCTCGGACTCGGCGGACAACGTCCAGACCACGTACACGGTCAACGCCTCCAGCGAGGTGGCGAACGGCACCTGGAAGCTGCGGGTGCAGGACGTGGCGCGCTACGACACGGGCCACATCAACAGCTGGAAGCTCAGCTTCTGAGCCGGTGTCACACCGCTGTCCCACTGCCGCCCGGGGTGCACCGCGCCCCGGGCGGCTCCGCCGTAGGGCGGATGATCAGGTGCTGCCGGCGGACGACGGGGCCTCCGGCGATTGCGGTGCACGAGGCGGGCTGCAGGGCCGACGGACCGCGTGACGTCAACCAAGGGTTGACGATCCATCGAGCGTCAACCTAAGGTTGTCGCATGACCGATCCTATCCGTCTGACCCATCCCGTACGGCTCGACGATCTGATCGAAGCCATCAAGAAGGCCCACTCCCAGCCCCTCGACCAGCTGTCCGACGCGGTCATCGCGGCGGACCACCTCGGCGACATCGCCGACCACCTCATCGGCCACTTCGTCGACCAGGCCCGCCGCTCCGGCGCCTCGTGGACGGAGATCGGCACGTCCATGGGCGTCACCAAGCAGGCCGCCCAGAAGCGCTTCGTGACCAAGGAGTCCGACCGGCCGCTCGACCTGGACCCGAGCCAGGGCTTCAGCCGGTTCACCCCGCGGGCCAGGAACGTCATCACGGCGGCCGCCAACGAAGCCCGTGAGGCCCGCAACACGCACGTCGGCGCCGAGCACCTCACGCTCGGTCTGCTCGCCGAGCCCGAGGGTCTCGCCGCCAAGGCGCTCACCGCGCAGGGCGCCGGCGCCGACCGGGTCCGCGCGTCGGTGACGGCGGCGCTGCCCCCGGCCGCCGATGACCTCCCCGAGGTCGCGCCGTACGACGCCCGGGCCCGCAAGATCCTGGAGCTCACCTTCCGCGAGGCCCTGCGGCTGGGCCACAACTACATCGGCACCGAGCACATCCTGCTGGCCCTGCTGGAGGCGGAGGACGGCACCGGCCCGCTCTCGGCGCTCGGCATCGACAAGGGCGCTACCGAGCGGCAGGTGTCGGAGGCACTCGCCGCCATCGTCGCGGCCCCGCAGAGGGAGTCGTAGCCCGCGGGCACACCACGCCAAGAGGTACGAGTCGACGCCCGCTCACCGGCTCTTCACGGGCGGCCGCGTCGAAGGTGGCCGTCACGGACGTGGACAACGAGGAGGACCGCCCCCGGTGATGCTGGGGGCGGTCCTCCCGTCGCAGTGCGTTCGCCCGGTATCCGGGCCGGTGGGATCAGCGGGCGGTGCCGCCGTCCGCCGGACCCGGGCCGAGGCACGCCGTCAGTGTGTCGACGACGGCCTGGCGGAACGGCCCCTCCTCAGGGGCGACCACAGTGATCATCTGCAGCCCTGAGCCGATGAGGGAGATCTCGTACGGCTCGTAGCCGAACCCCGTGCGGACATAGGGATCCTCGAGGGCCATGGCCTTCAGGGAACGCCAGCCCGCCGGCTCGTACGCCAGGGAGAACGGTCCCTCCTGCCGGGAGTCGAGCACATAGCCCGAGTCGTCCCAGCCCGCCACCATCTCCTCGTCACGGGCGACGAGGACATGGCCCGAGAGCTCGCCGAGCCGCATCGCGCCGGGCACCCACGGCAAGAACGCGTCGGCGTCCTCGCCTCCCGCGGCGACCCTGAGCTGCGGCCACCGCGCGGACCAGCGGTCGAGGAACCGCTCGATCGCCGCCGGTACGGGCCCGCAGGCCACGAGGACCGTGTCACCGCCTGTGATCATGGCGCCTTCCATCCAGTAGTGGGGCCGAAGTACCTGACCCTCGCTCTGGCCACGGTAACGCCCTGCGGAATCGAGAAGATGAACTTGCCCCGGTCGCCGCGCAGCGGCACGAGCGCGCTCTGCGGGACCTGGAGCTCCATCACGTACTGCGACTTCTCGTTCGTGATGCCCAGCTTCTTGAACGCACCCGGAGCCGTGAGGTCCGCGGGACTGCGCGTGGTGAAGAACGGGCCCGCGCCGTTCTTGGAGTCACCTGGCTTGATCTTGTACGGGTTGCCCGCCCTGATGCCGTTGTAGCCGGACTTGTTGGTGTAGTGGTACACCGTGACCAGGCAGTTGTGGACCAGGAGCGGCGTGTCGCCGGCGTTGACGTAGTAGGAGTGGATGCCGTCGATCGTGAGGTCGTGCGTCCGCTGCCGCTGTTGGAAGTAGCGGGTACCGACCACCGTGACCTGGTCCTCGGAAGGCGTGCTCAGCTGCATGCCCGGCAGGAGCTCACCGGCGTCGATCCACCGCCCCTCGGAGGCCACCCAGAACGGGTGGGTCACCGTCGAGATCAGTGCGGAGGAGCTGCCCCCGGCCGCGCTGCGCACGGTGAGGTCGACGAAGTCCTTGTCCGACTCGGTGACGATGGTGCCGACGACGTCGCGTGTGGTCTCCCGGCCCGTTGCAGGGTCGGTGGCCGTCACCTTGTCGCCCAGGACCACGTCCTCGATCGGCTTGCTGCTGCCGTCGGCCAGCAGGACGGTCGTGCCCGGGAGGAAGCTGTGTGCCTCGCATTCCTCCTCGTCGTCGTCCTTCTTTTTCTTTTTCCTCGCCTTCGCCTTCTCATTCGCCTTCTTGAGCTTGTCCTCCGCCTTGTCGAGCTTGTCCTCAGCCTTCTCCAGCTTGGTGATCGCCCGGTACAGGTCGGGCACGAGGTCGAGGGCCTTCGCGATCCGCTTCGCCTTGAAGAGGCCCTTGAGGACCGCTCCGCCGACGAAGTTCAGGGCGATCTCACCCGCGGCCTTGAGGCACTTGCCGACCGTGGGGTTCGACGCGCAGTCTTGCAGGGCGTTGACGCCGACGATGTCCTTGATCTCCTCGATGATCGCGTCGGCGACCTTCGTCACACCGGCGTCCGCGGCCTTGACGTTGGACTTGGCGGTGTTCACCTCCTCCTGTGCCTCCTCGACCTCCTTGTCGTCGTCCTCAAAGACGTCGGGGAGGCCGCCGCAGAAGGCACCCATGCAGAACAGGAGTCCACTGGGGTCGGACAGGGTGACCGGCGAGTTGTTCGCGTAGGCGTACGCGTTCATCTGCTGCGGGTTGAGGAAGTCGATCACCGGGTCGGGCGAGATGAACTTGCCGAGCACGGGATCGTATTCGCGGGCGCCCACATTGGTCAGCCCGGTGGTCTCGTCGATCGTGCCACCGACGAAGCCCTTGTCACCGGGCCAGGCCCCTTGCTCCGGCTGAATCCCGCGGGGGTTGCCGTAGGGGTCGGAGCGGCGTGTCGTCACGGTGCCGGTGACCGCGTCGATCGCCAGCTGTCCGGTGTCGTGGTGGTCAGAGGCCAGGAAAGAGACCCTGTTGTCGTCCGTCCGCACGGCGACGGTCTGGTCCGCGTACGTGTAGTAGCGGGTCGCCTCGGCCTTGGTCGCCCCCGTCGGCAGGTGCAGCTCCATGCCGGGGAGGTAGACGGTCGTGCCCGTGGCGTCCTTGCGCTGGACCCGCGATCCGTCCGCGTCGTAGAGGTAGGTCGTCGTGGACGCCTCGTTGCGGTCCGTGGTCGTCGGGTCGTCGGGCGAGGCGAACTTCGTCAGCCTCCCGGTGCTGTCCCAGCCGAGAGTGTGGGTGTTGCCGCCGTCGGTACGCGTGTCCATACGGCCCGCGTCGTCGTAGCCGTAGGTCGTCGCGCGGTCGCCGGTGGGCGTCTTGGACACGACCTTGGTCACCGCGTGCGGCCCCGCGCCGTTCTCACCGTAGGTGAAGGTCCGGGTAACGGCCTTGGCGGGATCCAGCCCGATGTCGTGGGTGATGTCCTGCGTGCGGTTGCCGATGTCGTCTGTGCTGAAGGACTTCCAGTACGGGGCGGGGCCGCCCAGCGCGCTGCTGCCGGGGTCCGCGGCACAGGCCGTCGGAACGGATCCCTGGACGGGAGCGGTCGTCGCCTCGGTGCCCGATCCCTTGGACGTGGTGGTGTCGGCGACGGGGGTCCATGCCTCTGACAGGCGCCGGTTCCCGTCGTAGCGGAAGCACTGCACGTCCGGCTGCGCCGGCACCGCCGTGTCCGCGATCGACAGGACGTTGCCCGCCTGGTCGTAGGAGTAGTTGGCCTCCTTGGCCGGGCCCGTGGTCGATCCGATGACGTCCACGACGGAGCGGGTGAGACGCTTCGTGCCCGTCTCGTACTCGAAGGTCTGCGCCGTCTTCTTGCCGCCCGTGCTCATCTCCATCTGCAGGAGCTGGCTGGTGGGCGACCAGATTGAGTTGGTCACGTAGGTCGTGCTGCCCGTCATCGAGACGGGCCGCTGCATCTCGTCGTAGTTGTACGCCAGCACCTCGGCGGACAGACTTCCCGCGGCCGGCAGACCCGAACTCTGCGGGGTGCCGTCCCGGTTGTACGCCGCGGTGAAGGTGTACGTGCCGGCCAGCGCACCCTGGGAAGCGGGCACGATGTAGGCGGTCTTGGTCGGCCGGTAGAAGTCGTCCGCGGTCTGGACGACCGACGCGAAGTACTCGGTCGCGCTGGTGTAGCGCAGCGACGCGTACGGCTGGCCGAGCATTCCGGTGCGGTCGTAGCGCTGCTCGGTGAGCTTCTTCCCGTCGGCGACGGCGCCGTCGTAGGTGATCGTCGTACGACCGATGGCGTCGTACGTCGTCGAGACGGTCTCCTTGGTGACCTCGTGCGTGGTGGAGGTCATCCGGTCCGCCGTGTCGTATGCCATGGTGACCGCGCCGGCGTCGGGGTCGACCGTGCGGATCTTGCGGCCCCGCTGGTCGTACTCGGCCGTCCAGGTGTTGCCCTGGGAGTCGGTCACCTTCTCCAGCCCGCCGGCCGGCGTGTAGCCGTACGTCGTCGAGGAGTACACGCCCGGCCCCGACAGTACGGGAACGTTCCCGGCGTACTGGCGCAGTTCGGTCAGCCTGCCCTCCGCATCCGTGATGGACGTGGAGGCCAGCCCGCCCTTGGGGGCCGTGACGTGGGTCCGGTCACCGTCGTACCTCGTGGTGGTGCGCCACTGCTCCACGCCGGAGACGGCGAACACCTCGGCCGTCGTGCGGCCCATGTCGTCGTACTCGTAGCGCGTCTGCGCGCCGACCTCGCCGTTGTGCACGACGAGCAGCTGGTCGGAGGGTGCACCCGTCGCGGTGTACGTCTCGTACGACGTCTTCAGGTTGCCGCGGCTGTCGTAGAACGTGTCCGCCATGAGGCGGGTACCGCCCGGCCCTTCGGCCTGCTTCTGACGCACGCGTATGAGGCTGTCGTACAGGGTGTACTCGACCCCGTAGGATCCGCCGTTCTCGATCTTCTCCGTCTTGATCGCGAGTGGTGCGTCCTTGCGCACCAGGTAAGAGTGCTTGGAGCTGGGCGTCTGCGTGGCCTTCACCCGGTCCTGGAGCCACACCGAGGTCACCCGGCCGAGGCCGTCGAAGGCCAGGTCCGTGCGCTTGCCGTTCGGGTCGGTCTGTCCCCGGCTCTGACCCCAGGCGGGAGCGACGTCGGTGATCACGGCGTGGTTGAGGGCGTTGGTGCCCTTGACGGAGGTCGTCAGACCGTTCGTCTCGGTGTACGTGGTCGTGGTCTTGCCCGTGCCGGGCGTCGTGGTGGTCAGGATCCGCCCGAACGAGTCGTACGTGTTGCTGCTCATCTCCTGGTACGTCGCGGTCGTGCCGTTGTGCGAGGCGAGCCGCTCCGTGGAGCTGACGAGGCCCCGGGTGGGGGCCGCGCCGTGGGCCAGGCCGTCGTAGAAGGTCCGGTCGTCGACGATCACCTGCTTGGACCGGTCGGGCGTGACCGAGCAGCCGACCGAGACCTTCTCGACCCGCTTGACCAGGCTGAGGAAGTTGGCGGTTCCCGTGGTGTTGTCGGCGTACCAGGTGCGGGTGCAGCTGTCGTCCTTCGCGGCCTCCGCCTGCTCCGCCAGAAGCGCGGTGGCGGGCACGACCCGACCGAGGTCCTCGACCTGGGTGACGCGGCCCGTGCCGGTCGCCGTGTCGTAGCTCGTACGGGTCTTCGTCTCGCGCCAGCCGCCCGAGGCGAGAGCCGTGAAGCCGTGGGTGGTGTCCGGCTTGACCAGTGTCGCGCGGGTGGTCCCCCAGTCCTTGGTCTGGGTGGCCGTGTGGTGCTTCCAGGGCTTGGTGATCACCTTGGCGGCGACCGTGCCGCTGTTGTACGTCTGCGCCTCGAGCTCGAAGCCGACGTAGTCCTCGTCGTCGGGGTACGAGGCCCCGGTCGAGTCGGTGACCGCCACCGAACGCGTACCGCCGCCCGGCATCTTGTCGCCGTTCAGGCCCTGGAAGTACGTGTAGTCGACGCGGGTCCGCTGTACGTCCTCCGAACCGCTGGTGACCTTGACCTTGCGGTATCCCTGCCAGTCGCCCCAGGTGAGGAACTTGTCCGGGGTGATGCCGTCGGGCTTGGAGTGGCGCCAGCCGGCCTCGCCCTCGTAGGCGTAGCGCGTGACCATCCTGTCGCCGCCGCCGGTGCGGTCGGTCTCGGCGATCTCGGCGACGACGTACTTGTGGAACCAGTCGTCGATCGGCTCGATGTAGCCGGGCGCCGCCCACTTCACGGGGTAGCAGCGCTTGACCGACTCACCCGGCTTCGGCAGGGCGCTCGCCGAGCACTCCGCGGGGGCGAAGTTGACGTCCAGCTGCGCGCCGGTCTCGCTCACGACGGTGACCAGCCGGAAGCGGTGGAAGGGGGCGATGTTGTCCCCTACGGCGTCGACACGGTTGGCGTACTGCATGCCGTACAGGTCGAGCGAGGGAAGAGCGGCCGCGGTGCCGACCCGGCCCTCGTGGCCGATCTTCGACAGCCACAGCGACTTGGAGTCGTCGCCGTTGTCGAGGAAGAGGTGCGTGAACGTCCAGGCGTCCACGTCCTGGTAGGTCGTGGCATCCTTGCGCATCTGCGTGACGACGGCCGTGAGCCGCTTGGTGGTGAAGAAGGTCGGCGCGATCTGGTCGCTGCCGCACTTCGTCGCGGCCTTGCACTCCCGGTCGACCGGGGTGTCGGGCCAGCGTGCGGCGTTGGCCACGGTGCGCTTGGTCTCCGCGCAGTCGAAGGCCGCGTCGGGCAGACAGCGTTCGGCGACCTCGAAGGTCACCCTGGCCGGCGCCTTGCCGGCGTAGACGGAACCGTCGCGCTGGCCGTAGTCGATCCGCTTCAGGTAGCCGCCGCGGTCGTAGGCCGTGCCGTTGACGTCCGTCTTGGCGTTCAGGGCGTAGTGGTTGACCTCCTTCGCGTAGAAGTGGGACATCACATTGCCGTGCCGGTCCTTGACGTAGTCGAGGTTCCAGCGCCAGGCCTGCTTGCAGTGGGCGCTGGTGAAGGTGGCGTTGTAGCAGGGCTCGCCGGAGTCGTCACCGAAGACGGGGGCGGTCCAGACGGACGCGGTCTCCTCGTTGCCCGACGCCCAGCCCGGCGGCCGGTTCAGTCCGAACCAGTACTCCGTACCGTCGGCCGTGGTGATCTTCCAGTGCTCGCCATCGTTGTCGCCGTTCGTGGCGCCGGTCAGCTTCTCGACCTTGGAACCGTCGGAGTTCGACAGCTTCCACTTGCCGGTCGCGTCGTCCTTGATGATCTGGGACGCGCTGCCCTTGAGCATGATCGTGGCGTTGTCGAACGCCCAGCACTGCTCGGCCGAGCCGTCCCTCCCGTCATCGGCACAGGACTTGTAGCTGCGCTCGATGTAGTCGGGCTCGTAACCGAAGCCCTCGCCGATCCAGGAGCCCTGGTTGTTCGTGGCGGAGGTGCGGCCGTCGACGGCCTGCGAGCTGTACGAGAGCCCCACGGTGGGGGTCAGTCCGCCCGGCGTGGGGACGGCGCGCATGGGGTACGACCAGGAGAACCCGCCCGTCGACTGCGCGACGCTCCAGCTCGCGGAGGGCGCCAGTGGTGTGGCTCCGTACGTTCCCTGCGACGACGAGGTGCCCGCGGAGAGTGCCACCAGCGACGTGCCCTGCACGGCCATCGTCGATGTGCCGCCCGGCTCGGCGGCGGACGCCGTGACCTCGGCCGTGGCCGTGTTGGTCACCGGGTCGTTCACGGTCCGCAGCGGTTTGCCCGGCGTGGGACACGCCTTGCTGCCCGGCTCCGCGACCGCGGCACAGGCGGGCAGCTGGACCAGGCGGAGCCGTGCGCCGTACGAGCCGCCGTAGGCCTCTTCGAACGCCGAGTAGTCCACGGACAGACGGACCTTGGCATCCTTCGTGGCGTCGTCGGCGCGCTGGACGCGCAGCACCGCGCCGGCGCCGAGGTCCGCGGCCCGCTGCGCGGGCAGGACGTCGACCCTGACGGCGGACGGTCCCGGCGTCGCCTTGCCGGCCGGGGCGCTGCCCCGCTTGGCCGTCCGCGCGGCCACCGGCGTGACCGCGACCGGCAGGCCGCCGACCTTCACCTCCGCCGCGGACCCGGCGACGGCGACCTTCGCGCTGCCGCCGGCCGGCCAGGTCGCCTTGTCCAGCCGCTTGACGGCGGCCTTCCGCGCCGGATCGGACGGCCGGGGCTGCGGCGTGGCACCGCGGCCCTTCACCGGGTCGCCGAAGTCCTGGACGTCGGGCCGGCCACGGCCCTTGTCCTCGATCGGCAGGGCCTGGACCGAACCACCGGTCAAGGCGATGGTCACTCCCAGAGCGGTCGCTGCGAGCAACCGTCCGGGTACGCGCCGGTTCAGCAACCGGCCACGAAATGGCATCACGTGTCTCCGCACGTAGAAAGGGACGGAATCAGAGAACGGGCGGGGGGGGGGGGGGGGGGGGGGGGGGGGGGCCCCCCCCCCCCCCCCCCGCCCGGGGGGCCCCCCCCCCCGGGGGGGGGTGGGCGGGGGGGGCGGGGGGTGTGGG